>CAKZPB010000035.1 GCA_937138395.1 uncultured Pseudomonadota bacterium | reverse complement strand
CGTCGCGTTGTGAGCAGAGCCGATCAGAGGCTCCTAACTTTTTGTCGCAAGACACCAAAAAGTACCTCGCATCAGCCGCCGAAGGCGAGCGGCGAAATACCCTAGCATTTGATTTAAAACTAAGGTCGTATGAATTTCATCAGCCCGCGCAGCGGGCGGCGGAATGATTTTGACTTTAAAAACAAAACAAGCTAACCATTCATTAGCCGCAAAAGGCGTGGGCGAATCGACTATAAATTAAAAAAAACACAAATCTGTGTTGGTTGTTCAAACCCATTAAAATTTAGCTATGAACCGCGATGAACAGCCCATCATCGGCGAATCACCGGCGTTCCTTGAAACGCTGGAGCTCGTGTCGCAAGCTGCCGCGCTGAATCGCTCGGTCCTGATTGTCGGCGAGCGTGGAACCGGCAAGGAATTGATTGCCGATCGACTGCATTACCTGTCGCCGCGTTGGGATCAGCCGCTGATACGAATGAATTGCGCCGCAATCAATGATGCGCTGCTCGAGTCCGAACTGTTCGGGCATGAATCCGGCGCATTTACCGATGCACGTGGCCGACGACTGGGGCGGTTTGAACAAGCCGATGGCGGCAGCCTGTTTCTGGATGAACTGGCAACCACATCCGCTGCGGTGCAAGAAAAGATTCTGCGCATCATCGAATACGGTGAGTTCGAGCGACTGGGCTCCTCACAAACCCTTCGAGTGGATGTGCGCGTGATTGGTGCGACCAATGAAGATCTGCCCACGCTGGCGAAGCAGGGACGGTTTCGGGCTGACCTGCTCGACCGGTTGTCATTTGAGGTCATCACACTGCCGCCATTGCGCGAACGGCGCGAAGACATTCCGCTTCTGGCAGAACATTTTGCAATCCGCATGAGTCGGGAACTGAAGCGCGAGATATTTTCCGGCTTTACGGACCGGGCGCGGGCTCGGTTAATGGCCTATCCCTGGCCAGGCAATGTGCGGGAACTCAAAAACACGATCGAACGGGCTGTCTATCGGCTGCAGCAATACGACCAACCGGTATCGCATCTTCAGTTTGATCCATTTGACTCACCCTATCGACCCGACCATGAGCACACAAGCGAGGGATTGCCCGTGAATGGAGCCTCGCACGACGGGCCACCGGTCGAATCAAGCGATGACCAGTTGCCCATCGATCTGAAACAACACCTGGAGTCGATTGAGATCGAATGGATCGAACGCGCGCTGGAGGCCTGTCAGGGCAATCAGAAGAAGACAGCTGAAGCGCTCGGCCTCAGTTACGATCAATTGCGCGGCTTGCTGCGCAAATATTCGATTTCTTCATAACGCACACGTGGGCTGACCCGGCACAACAACTCATACGGAATCGTATCGACCGCAGCTGCGATGGTTTCAACCGGCAGATCAGGACCCCAGAGCGTTACCGGGTCACCCAATGCCGCGTCAGGCTGATTGCTGAGATCCACGGTCAACATGTCCATCGAAACACGTCCCGCCAATGGGCAAGGCTGGCCCTTGACCAGAACCGGCGTGCCGTCCGGCATATTACGAGGGTAACCGTCGCCGTAGCCAATGGCCACGACACCCACCCGATGATGATGCGCTGCGGTGTAGCGCGCCCCATAGCCGATCGATTCACCCGCCTCGACGGCATTGATCGCGATCAATTGACTGTCCAACCGCATGACCGGCTCGAAGCCCAGGTCATGACCAGTTTGTTGATCCAAAGGCGATACTCCATACAACATCAGGCCAGCCCGTACCCATTCGCGATGCGCCGAGGCGTCATTGATCAGGGCACCGGAATTGGACAGGCAGTGAGGGCCTTCAAGACCGGCAGTTGCCTGGTCAAAACGCTCGCGCTGCAGCTGGTTCATGGCGTGGCCGGGCTGATCTGCACAGGCGAAATGCGTCATCAGCACGACCTCCTCCACGCCGGGCCAGGCCTGGATACGCTGATGCACTTCCCGCGCTTGCTCCAGCGGGAAGCCAAGCCGGTTCATGCCACTGTTGAGCTTGAGCCAGATACGCTGATGTGACCGGCAGCCGCTCTGCTCGATCCATTGCAACTGAGCGGCATGGTGTACAACGTGCTCGAGCTTGAACTCGTTGACTTCGTCCAGCTCATCGGCGTCGGTGACCCCCTCCAGTAGCAGCACCGGTATTTCACAATCGACCGACCGGATTTCGCGCGCCTCGCGCATCGTTGCCACGGCCAGAAGATCTGCACTTTGGAGCGCCGGAATGCAGCGCGTCAAGCCATGACCATAGGCGTCGGCTTTGACCACGGCCATGATGTTGGCGTTTGGCGCCAAGGCGCGAACCCGCTCCAGATTCCGGGCCAGCGCCGGCAGGTTGATCGTGGCAACGGTATTACGTGACACGGCAGCGACTTGGATTGCAGCAGGCGATTGTTGCGTCAGTCATCCAGGCCGTAGCGGTCCGGAGTGAAGTCACGGAAGCGGAGGTATTCGCCCTGGAACAGCAGCGTGAAATCATCGGTTGCGCCATTTCGATGCTTGCCGATAATGATTTCGGCCTTGCCCTTGTCCGGCGAATCTTCGTTGTAGACCTCATCACGATAAATAAACAGAATCAGGTCCGCGTCCTGCTCGATCGATCCGGATTCACGCAAATCGGCCATTACTGGACGCTTGTTCGGGCGCTGCTCCAGCGCGCGATTGAGCTGGGAAAGTGCAATGACCGGTACATTCAGTTCCTTGGCCAATGCCTTCAGGCTGCGAGAGATTTCGGCAATCTCATTGGCGCGGTTTTCCTTGTTGCCGGGCACCTGCATCAGCTGCAGGTAATCAATCAGGATCAAACCGATATCATGCTCACGCTTCATGCGTCGAGCGCGTGCGCGCAGGTCCACCGGCGATAATGCAGGCGTTTCATCGATCAGAATATTGGTCTGCTTCAGAATCTGCATGGCCGACTGCAGGCTTAGAAAATCCTTCTTGTCCAGCTTGCCGGTGCGCAATTTATTCTGATTGATCTGGCCCAGCGAGGAAAACAGACGAAAGACCAGCTGCAGGCTGGACATTTCCATGGAAAACACCGCCACCGGTACGTTTTTCTTGACCGCGGCACTGGTGGCAATATTCATTGCAAAGGTCGTCTTGCCCATTGCCGGACGACCCGCCACGATTATCAGATCACTGTCCTGCAGGCCGGCGGTGCGTTTATCGAGCTCGATAAAGCCCGACGTCACGCCGGTAATATCGCCCGTATTGTCCTGCAGCTCATTCAGGCGATCCATCGCCGCAGACATGATTTGCCGAACGTGTTCATAGCCCTTGCCGGCCCGTGCGCCCTGCTCTGCAATCGCAAACATTTTCTGTTCGGCTTTTTCGAGCAGCTCGTGGCTGCTCTGACCCGAGGGATTCAATGCATCATCGGCAACCTGAGTGCCGATATCGATCAACTGGCGAAGAATGGATTTCTCGCGCACGATCCCCGCATAACCTTCTGCGTTGGACGGGCCGGGCGTATCGTTGGCCAGCATGGTCAAGTAGGCACCGCCTTCGACCTCGTCGAGCAGGCCCTGCTTGTCAAACCAGTCCGATACGGTCACCGCGTCGGTCGGCTGCTGTTGTTCAGTCAGATCACTGATCGCGCGGAAAATCTTGCGGTGAATATCGCGGAAAAAATCGTCTTCGCTGACCAGGCCTGCAACTTTATCCCAGGCGTTTTCCGATAGCATCATTGCGCCCAGCAGGCTCTGTTCGGCCTCGATTGATTTCGGCGGCTGACGGACGGATTGAATGGGTTTGAGCTGAGCTTCGGCCAAAATGGAGTTCCGCGTAGATGGATCCTGAACCGATCAGAATACCGGAACAGGCGCTCGAAGTTGAATTGAAATCCGAACCAATTTCAGGTCATTCGTGGAATTGGCATGGAATCGCTGGAGTCGGCAGATTCCGGCGGCCGGAATCTGCCAGTAATGACAGACTGAGGACTCAGTCGTCTTCAAGCGCCTCGATGGCTTCGATTTCCTGCGCCTGAAGTTCGTCTGCATCGATATCGTCATTCGGCACCACGTTAATTTTCAACTCGGTGCTGACATCGGCATGCAGGATCAAACCGACCGTGAATTCCCCTGTTTCGCGGATCGCTCCATCGGGTTGATCGACTTCGGATTTTTCCACCGGGTAGCCCATTTCGGTCAGTTTTTCTGCGATTTCACGGGCACTGATCGAACCATATAGACGGCCTTCCGGACTGACGTTGACCTCGAATGTCAGCGCATCCAGTTCGTCGATTGCAGCGCGTCGACCCTCAGCTGCACTGAGTTTGTCGGACGCCTGTTGCAGCAACTCTTCACGCTGCGCCTCGAAACGTGCCTGGTTCTCACGTGTTGCCGGAACGGCTTTACCGCGCGGCAGCAGGAAATTACGACCATAGCCTGGCTTGACGTTGACTTCGTCGCCCAGGTCGCCAAGGTTGAGTACTTTTTCTAGAAGAATAACTCTCATGACAGACCTCAGTGATTATCGGTGTAAGGCAACAGCGCGAGGTATCGCGCACGTTTGACTGCGCTGGACAGCTGACGCTGATATTTCACTTTGGTGCCGGTAATGCGGCTCGGTATTATCTTGCCGGTTTCGCCGATAAAGTCTTTCAGCAGATCGATATCCTTGTAATCAACTTCGTCGATCCCTTCCACGGTAAATCGGCAGTATTTGCGGCGTCGAAAGAATTTAGCCATCAGGATTCAACCTCCTTGGTTTCGGCATCATCATGCTCGGATTCGCCAGACTCGCTGGATTCGTCTGACTCGCTCGATGGTCTGGAGTCGCTCGAGTCACTGGTTTCGTTTTTCTTGGTATCGTCGTCGCTATCCTCTTGACTGCCCTTGTTATCGTTAGAGTTGTCGTCAGAAGATTCCTCATAACGACGGCTTCGCCGGGATTCGCGCTCGTCCTTTTCCTCTTTTCGACGCAGCATGATGGACGGCTCGGAGACGGCTTCAGATCGACGAACGGTCAGGTAGCGCAGGATCGCATCATTGAATCTGAAGATGCTCTCGAGCTCTTCCAGCGTAGCCGCATCGCACTCGATGTTGAGCATCAAGTAGTGTGCCTTGTGCAGCTTGTCGATGGTGTAGGCCAGCTGCAGCCGGCCCCAGTCTTCCGAGCGATGAACCTGGCCACCGTTGGACTCTACCAGCGATTGATAGCGCTCCAACATGCCGGGTACCTGCTCACTCTGGTCAGGGTGGACCAGAAACACGATTTCATAGTGTCTCAAACGACTCTCCTTTTGGTTAAGTTCGCGTGAGAAATACAACAAGGCAGTACTCATCGCGATCAAAGCCCCCGCGAGCGGTGGTTGACCGGTCTGCGTGGAGCAAGAGCCTGTCTTCATCGACAGGCAGCCGCACATTATAAGCATTTTATCGGCCCGAGACAACACGCCAGCTTGAGTTACATGATGCAGCAGCAGCCTGCATTGATCCAACCACGCTGGCATCCGGGGCCATCGAATAGCCGCAAACCACTTTGAACGCTGGCTACAGCAGACTCAATCCAATCTGAAGATCGGGCAATGCGATTCCGAGCTGTTCAGCATCCCAGCTGGCCCAGGCCTGGCCCAGCAACGACTGATTTTCAAGATCGAATACGCGCATTCGGAGCACGGAAGGCTCATCAGGCCGCCAGCGATAGGGGGTGAGCTCAATGATCAGACCAAGATCCATACCGCCAGCATCCACAGGTACAACCGCGCGACCGGTGGGTTCGATCTGGAATTCGGACGCCAGCCGCCAGTTCGATTCAGCCTCGCTCCAGACACCGGCCCAACCACGCATGGCGCGGATACGATCAAACTGGATGATCTGGTCGGTACTCATCGATTCGCCCGAGTCGAGATTGATCAGGCGGTCACCAATGACCAGTCGCTCACCGTCGTGCGCGATTTCCTTGACCAGACCTACAGGCCCGTCCGGGGAGGTAAATCGGCAATCATCTGGGCGCGTCTGCGCGACGAATCCATCCGGCCGGACCAGCGTGGTCAATTCGCAGCTGCGGGTCAGCCGCCCGGATGAATCGATCGGCGAAAAACGGCCCCCGAGCCTGCGCGAAGGCAAATCGGAATCCGAATCCTGCATCAGCGGTCGAAAACTCATCAGAAAGCTGCGCGAACGGGGTCCATCCGGGCCGGCTTCGGTCTGCTCCAGCCGAACGACCGCCTCATCGCTGGTCGTCAATGGATCGAGCTGCACAAGGAGTTCGACCAATGCCGTCTGATCGGCCGTGTCGTCGGTCTTCAGATCGTCAATCCCGAGCGGCAAGCCGATGTATCGACCGACCATCTGCTGGGCTGCCTGATTGGCTACCAGAATCGCGTCCCGTGCGCTGGCTGAACCGGATCGATCGCTGTCCTCGATCGAGGCGCAGGCGCTCAGCATGCTGGTCAATATCAGCCAGGCACTCGCCTGCTTCAGCTTGGCCAGGCGCGTCATTGCTGGCCGGCGGGCATCATGGGCGGCACCAACAGCGCCGGGTCGACGCGAACGGCGCCCAGGTTCATTCGCCAATCCAGGTGCGCACCGGTCACGCGGCCGGTGGCGCCAACCTCGGCAATGACCTCGCCTTGCTCGACACGCTGGCCCGGCTCGACCAAAATGCGCTCGAGGTGCAGAAACGCCGAGCTGAGGCCAAGCCCATGATCCAGTAACAGGGTACCGCCGGAAAAGTACATATCGTCATGAACCAGCGTGATGATCCCCGCTGCCGGAGCCAGCACCGGCGTGCCGACCGGCGCTGCAATATCAATACCCCAGTGCGGATTGCGCGGTTCACCGTTCAAGATCCGCTGCGAGCCGTATACGCCGGTAATCGGGCCGGTCACCGGCCAGATGAAGTCCTGCTTGAAATCATCGCGATCATCACGCCGTTCGCGAGCGGCTCGCGTCTGGGCTGCTTCGTCACGAATCCGCTGCATGGATTCGGGCGCCGGCGTGACTTTTTCCTGCGGCAGTCCGTCGATGCGCTGAATGTTGAACTCACGCGGTTGTGGCATCAGCTGTTTGTTCCAGCGTTGCTGGCCCTGGACCAGCGTGAGTTGACTTGGCTCGACCTGATCACGAGCAAACCCGATCAGGAAATAGCCATCCTGGGTCACCGGCAGGGCTTCACCATTCAAAAGCAGGCGACTTGCCTCCGGCGCCTGGCCAATCAGCAGTCCGCCCTGAACGAGCGCGCCCTCGAGCGTGATCGGGAATTCATCGGCAGCCGTCAAGCCGCAGGCCATCAACAGCAGCAAGCAGCCCATCAGGCAGTTCCGATTGAAGCAGCCTGCAGCCATATCAGCCCTCACGTATCACCAGACGTTGTCCAATGCGCAGGATACTATTGGCATCGAGCTGGTTCCAGCGCATCAGATTTTCCATCGAAACGCCCTGGCGGCGGGCAATGGTCCACAGCGAGTCCCCTTGCTGAACGACGTAGTTGGAGAGCCTGCGATTCGAAGGCAATGCGCGACCGGTTTCAATTGTCAGTCGTTGTCCAGGGCGAATGATGGTGCTCGAGCCCATGCTGTTCATCTGCTGGACTTCGCGCACGCTGACGCCGTACCGTCGAGCAATCAGCCACAGGCTTTCGCCTGAACGGACGCGATGCACAATTCGATCCGTCGGCAACAGCTGCTGCTGCAGTCCGATCAACTGTTGGTAGGCAGCCAGGTATTGATCATCACCAGCTGGTGATTGATCATCAACCTGGCCGGGCAGCTGCAACCGCTGGCCAATCGATAGCCGGTCACTGTCCAGGTTGTTTTGTGCTTTGAGCGCTACCACGGACGTCTGGTGGCGCTGCGCCAGCCCTGACAGCGTGTCGCCACGCTGAACCTGAATTTCGCGTAGCGTGATTGGCGGCAATGCCGCCTGCGCTTGCTGCAAATCCGGGATGATAGCCATGACCCGGGCCGCATCCTCGATCGGGACTACCAGTGCATGCGGACCGTCCGGCGGCGTCATGTGGCGATTCAGCCCTGCATTCAGTCCAACCAGTTCGGCCAGGTCAAGCCCGGACAGCGTTGCGGCCAGCACAACATCGGTCCGGCCAGGGAACTCGACCCGCTGCACCCGCGCGGTATCCTCGACATCAATCAACTCGAAGCCCCAGCGATCCGGTGAACGAAACAGGCAACCCAAACCCTTCAGCTTGGGTACGTAGGCGCGGGTCTCGCGCGGCAGTGACAATTCATTCCACTGCGTACCACGACCACGCGCCTCGTTGCGACGAATCAAACGCTGCACCCTGCCCTGGCCCGCGTTGTAAGCCGCGACCGCCAGCGCCCAGTCCTGGTCGAACAGATCAGCCAGATAGGTCAAATAGTCCAACGCAGCCGCGGTGGACGCATAAAAATCGCGCCTTCCGTCATACCAGTCATTGATCTGCAGATCAAAATCCCGCGCCGTGCCGCTCAGAAACTGCCACGGGCCGGATGCGCTTTCTCGAGAATAGGCAAACGGGTCAAATGCAGATTCGACGATCGGCAGCAAGACCAGTTCTCCGGGCAGGTCGCGTGATTCGACTTCATTGACAATCATATGCAGCCAGGGTCGTGCCCGGTCCAGCACCCGCCGCATGTAATCCGGATGATCGGCATACCACGCTGCCCACGCTGCAGCACGGCTGTCTGCCGGACACTCGGCAAAGCGCAGCCGATCGACCACTCGTGGCCAGATGGACAGCGGTGGGTCGTGACTGAGCTGTTCCTGGGCCAGGCCGGCCAGCGCATCATCAACCGCCTCGAAGGGCTCGGATGGTGTGGGTTCGACAACCGGCGTCTGTGCGGCAGGCTCAGTTGCAGGCATGCCCTCGTTGACATCTTGGACCGTGGCGCAGCCGCTCAGCAAGGCCACCAGCAGCACTGCAACCCAGTGAGCATGTCCACGGGATGGAATCGAATTGAACATCGGGATAATCCGGATCAGGCGTTGTTTTTAGTGATTAACGATCGTGTCATTATTGTATTCTGCATTGCCCTTGAAATTGTTAGCACTCCGTTAGCACGCAAACAATCCATCAAACAACCGAACCACAGTGGCGCTTTCCGGACGTGGCATCGCTACAATGTGGTTTGTCTCAACACTGGCATCCAATGCAGATTCAAACCGACCAGATTCTTCAGTTGTTACGCACCGCCGGCAAGCCGATTACGCGCAAGGCCCTCTCTGACCAGCTCGAACTGACTCACAAACAATCCGATCAATTGGTAAAACCGATCCTGCTTGAACTGATTCAGCAGGGTGAAGTCGTTCGCAATCGTCGGGCAGCCTATGGCCTGGTCGAGCAGATGGATCTTATTCGCGGTCGAATCAGCGCGCATGCCGATGGCTTCGGTTTCGTGATGCCGGAAGACGGAGGCGACGACCTGTTCCTTCCGCCCAGGCAAATGCGGCAAGTGTTTCACGGTGATCGTGTGCTGGCCTCGGTGGCCTCCGTTGACAGGCGGGGACGCAAGGAAGGGCTGATCGTCGAAGTCATCGAACGGGTGCATCAGCAGGTGGTCGGGCGGTATGTCAGCGAAGCCGGAATGGCGTTTGTGGTGCCCGATGACCCGAAGCTCGTGCATGACGTGATGATTCCTGCCTCGTCCAATAGCAAAGCCCAGCCGGGCAAGATCGTGGTTGCACGCATCACACATCCACCCAGCCTGAAACGTGCCCCGCTCGGTGAAATCATTGCCGTGCTCGGACAGGCCGATGAGCCGGGCATGGCGACCGAAATGGCAATCTACAACCATCAGCTGCCGCATGAATTTTCAGCCGAGGTTGAGCGTGAAGCTCAGGCGTTTGGCGATGAAATCGATCCCGACCTGATTGCAAAACGCAAGGATTGGCGCAAGCTGCCGCTGTTGACCATCGACGGTGCCGACGCTCGTGACTTCGATGACGCCGTGTTTGCTGAACCCGATAGTGGCGACAATCGCGACGGCTATCGACTCATCGTTGCGATTGCCGATGTCAGTGCTTATGTCGTACCGGGCAGCGCGCTGGACCAGGAGGCCGTCCAGCGCGGCACTTCGGTCTACTTTCCCGACCGTGTGGTGCCCATGCTTCCCGAAACGCTGTCCAACGGCCTATGCTCCTTGAATCCCGATGTTGATCGGCTGGCCATGGCCTGCGAAATGAAGCTTGACCGAACGGGCAAGATTCTGACCAGCCGCTTCCACGAGATTGTCATGCGCTCATCGGCACGGTTGACCTACAACCAGGTTCGCTCGATCGTAGAGCTGGACGACGCCAAGCTGAACGAGCGATTTTCTCACGTCAGAAAAGACCTGGATCACCTGTTTCAGGTCTACCGCCTGCTGGCCAAGCGACGCGAACGACGCGGTGCCATCGACTTTGACTCCAACGAGGTGAATTTCATCTTCAATAGCGAAGGCCGCGTCGATCAGCTGCAGCGCCGTTCGCGCCATGCGGCGCATCGTTTGATCGAAGAATGCATGATTGCCGCCAATGTCGAGGCCGCCAAGACGGTCGACAAAGCCGACCTGCCCGCACTGTTTCGCGTTCACGATAGTCCGCCGGCCGACAAGTTGGACGATCTGGAAGATTTTCTTGCCGCCTACAACATTCGCAAGACCTGGAAGGACGCCCCTGCTCCAGCCGACCTGACGCGAATCCAGCGCGAAGTGCGCAAAGCCAGAAAAAAAGGGCTGGATATCGCGCCTCTGGTCGACGCGGTGCTGCTGCGCAGTCTTGCACTGGCGGTATACCAACCCGACAACAACGGCCACTTTGGCCTGGCACTGGACGCCTATTCACATTTTACTTCTCCAATCCGACGCTATCCGGATCTGCTGTTGCACCGTGCGTTGAAACACATCATCCACCGCCGATCCGCCAAGCAATACAGCTATAGCCAGCCCAGGATGAAGGAATTGGGGCAGCAGTGCTCGTACCTGGAAAGGCGCGCCGAGCAGGCCAGTCGCGACGTCGATGAGCGCCTGAAGTGCCAGTTCATGCAGCGTCATATCGGCGATGAATTCGATGGTGTCATTACCGGTGTTACCGGATTTGGCGTATTTGTCGAGCTGGTCGATCTCGGCGTGAGTGGTCTGGTCCACGTCACGTCGCTGCCGAACGACTACTATCACTTCGATGCGACCGGGCGCGTATTAAGCGGCGAACGCAGAGGCTTGAATTATCGCCTGGCCGATGAAGTGCGTATCGAAGTCATGGCCGTCAGCATCGATGAACGAAAGATCGATTTTCGGATTGCCGGTGATCCGGACGGCGACTCGCCATCCGAGCGTGCCGGCGGTCGCGGCCAATCATCGAACAAGCGAACCAAGCCGATCAGCGCGCAACCCAGGCGCAAGAAAAGCAAGCGGCGTAACACCAGGCGCAAATCATGAGCCGTGAAAAAACCGGCGGCATCAATGCAGTCAGCGCGATGCTGAAACAACACCCCGAACGCATCATTCAACTTTGGGCTCAGAACGGCAATGCCCGAATCGACGCGCTTGTCGAGTCAGCCCGGACTGCTGGCGTGCCGGTACAGACAGCCAACGCCAACGCACTGGATCGACTGGTCGCCGGCGATCACCACCAGGGTGTTGTGGCAGAATTCCAGCCGCTTCCGAACAAGAACGAACAGGACCTCGATTCCATCATCGACGCTGCGGGCCCAGCGGCACTGCTGGTTGCGCTCGATCAGGTTCAAGACCCTCACAACCTCGGTGCCTGCCTGCGGTCTGCAGCAGCGGTTGGCGCTGACGCGGTGTTGATTCCACGTGACCGCGCCGCTGGTCTGACTCCCGCAGCGCGCCGCGCCGCAGCCGGCGCAGCAGAAATGATTCCATTGATCGAGGTCGCCAACCTGTCTCGTGCCCTGCAGCATATTGCCAGCCTCGGCGTTTGGTGCGTCGGCCTGGATGGCGAAGCCGAACAATCCATCCATCAGGTCGACCTGACCGGGCCGATTGCACTGGTCATGGGTGGCGAAGAACAGGGCCTGCGGCGCCTGACCCGGGAACGCTGCGACCTGCTCGCTCGAATTCCAATGTCGGGTGTTATGGAAAGCCTGAATGTATCGGTCGCGACCGGAATTGCTTTAGTTGAAACCCTGCGTCAACGAGGTGAGCAATGAACCAGGCGCTGGCCAGTGAAATCAAAATCAGACTGCCGGCATGGTGCATCGAATTCATGGCGACGTTGCCGAAACACCTGGAAACCGATCAAGCCAAGATGGAACTGGCGGTCTCGCTATCGCGGCAAAACGTCGAGCGCGATACCGGTGGACCGTTTGCAGCCGTGGTCACAGCGATCGACACCGGCCAACTGATTGCCATTGGCGTCAATCGCGTCGAGCCCGATTCCTGTTCAAGCGCACACGGCGAAATTGTCGCGCTGAGCCTGGCCCAGACCCGAATGCGTAACTGGAACCTGGCCGAGGTCAATCCAGCGCCACTCGAGCTGACCACCTCCTGCGAGCCCTGCGCCATGTGCCTGGGAGCGATTCCCTGGTCCGGCGTTGCCAGGCTGCTATGCGGCGCCACCAAGGGCGATGCAGAGATCACCGGCTTTGACGAAGGCGAACGCATCCCGGACTGGATCGGCATGTTGAACCGGCGAGGAATCGACGTCGTCACTGAATTGATGCAGCCACAGGCGGCTCGCGTCCTGAAAGACTACGCCAAGAAAGGCGCGCGGATCTACAACCCCTGAGTTCAGTGTTTATTCACTCGTTCAGGCGCATAGTCTGCTGGATATAACCGGACTGAGTGCATTGCGTAAAGCGACCTTTCTCATCTTGAATCCACGGGTCTGGCTACTCGCCATCATCCTGATCGGCCCGTGTCATTCAGCACCGGCCGCCCAACCCGTTGTCGATCTGGGCCATGTCGAGCTGCAGATCAATATCGATGAAGTCATTGCGAACCCAAGCCGGATTGATCGCTGGACCAAATGGTTGGAGACCAGCATTGCATCGGTTGAAAGTATCGGCATGCCCTACCCGATGGACCGGCTCGATATTCATCTGACCAGTGCGGCCGGCAACGACCCGGTTCAGTTTGGTCGTGTACGCAGGACAGCCATACCTCAAATTCACCTCTATCTGAACCCCGATGCCAGTCTGGATGATCTGCTGGACGACTGGCACAGCTACCACGAATTCGCGCACCTGCTGATTCCGTTCCCTGGCAATCGCGATATCTGGTTTACCGAGGGTCTGGCGTCCTATTATCAATATCTTCTCCAGGCCCGTGCCGGCGTGATCTCGGCTGACCAGGCCTGGCAGCGCCTGGCTGACGGCTTCCAGCGCGGGCTGAATGACCCGAATGGCAGGGGAACAAGCCTCGAACAATTGAGCCCGGCCATGTGGAAACGACACGCGTACCGTCGTGTGTACTGGACCGGTGCCGCCTTCTTTCTGCGCGTTGACCTAGGCCTGCGAACTGAAAGCAACGGACAATATTCCCTGGACCAGGTGCTGGTCGACTTCAATCAGTGCTGCCGCCAGGAGCGCAGTCGTTGGAATGCGAGGCAGCTGGTTGAGGTATTTGGACGCTTGAGCCTGCCGGCCATCTGGCAGCAGGAATATGAGACCAGCTTGCAGTCGGCTGCGCAACCGGAATTCAGTGGCGCCTTCGAACGGCTCGGCATCGAGCCCGACCAGCCGCCGACCCGCTGGAGCCAGCAGCACGGTGCCGTTGCGCTGCGCGATGCCATTGCGCTGGCCAATCAGCCGGCAGAACGGTGACACGCTCGCCGAATCTGCGGATTGGCGTGGCTGCCCGTGCTATTCAGCCAGGGTATTCGATATCGATAATGACCAGGCTGCGCGTGCCATCCGGTGTCGACACGTCCACTTCGGATTCCAGCGCCTGGCCGAGCAAGGCTCGCGCAAGCGGTGAATCAATCGAGATGCGGTTGGTTTTAGCCTCCACTTCATCTGCGCCGACAATCCAGTAACAGTGTGTGGTCAGCTGACCATCACCTATCGTCTCGTCGACCGTGACCCGAGCGCCGAAAAACACCTTGTCTGGATTGTCTGGCTGGCCCGACACGGGCTGCACTTCGTCCACTCGCTTGCTCAGATAGCGCACCCGGCGATCAATCTCGCCGAGCTGCTTCTTGCGATAGATGTACTCGGCGTTCTCCGATCGATCACCCTCGGCTGCTGCAGCCGATAGCGCGCGCACGACTTCTGGCCGCAGCTCGCGCCACAGATATTTCAGTTCCTTTTTCAGCGCAGCCAGGCCCGGCTTTGTGATGTAAGGACTCGACTTCGGTTGTGGTGGACGCCAACGGCTCA
>CAKZPB010000034.1 GCA_937138395.1 uncultured Pseudomonadota bacterium | reverse complement strand
CAATTCAATCGGCAATGCAATAACAGGCAGTAGTTGCAAGACCTTAATCCTGCTTGGAGTTCAACAGGTTCTGGAGTTGCGCTTCGACTTGTTCGGCAAGCAGCGGCTGGGCCCGTTCGCTGGGATGAATACCATCGGCCATCATCATGCCGGGTTGATCGAACAAGTCTTCCAGGAAAAACGGCCACAGCGGGATGTCGAACTGGTCCGCCAGCGCCGGATAGACGGCCTCGAACTGATCCAGATACCGGCGCCCGAGATTGGCCGGCAGACGAATCTGCATCAGTGCGACTGCTGCGCCGGCGCGCTGGCCCTGCTCGATGATGTCGGCCAGGTTGGCTTTCAACTGGTTTGGGCTCAAGCCACGAAGGCCATCATTCCCACCCAGGATCACAATCAGATAATCCGGATCCTGGGCGTCCAGCAGGGCCTCGAGTCGCGCACGTGCACCGCTGGTGGTGTCGCCTGAAATGCTGCCATCGATCATTACAGCACCCTCGCCCAGCGCCAGATCAAGTCGATAGACCCAGCCGGCTTCACGCGGCATGTTATACGCATCTGAAAGACTATCTCCCAGTACCAGTACGCGCTGTTCGGCCTGCACGAGCGTTGTGCACGTCAACAGGAGCATCGTCAAGGTTGTCAATAAGGAATAATGTCGGCTCATGTCTGCTATATCGGATCCCGTCGTGTCAGTTTCAAACGCTTCTCATGCAACGCCTGCGCCTGCTCGGTCAGAACAGATTCTATCGGCCGAGCGGGTTGACTTCAGCGTCGATGCGCCCGGTGGGCGATTGACAATATTGAACAATATCAGCCTGAGCCTGAACAGCGGGCAAACGCTGGCCATTGTCGGCGCTTCCGGTTCCGGAAAAACCACCCTGCTGGGACTACTGGCCGGCCTGGAAACGCCGACGAACGGACACATCGAGCTGGCCGGGACGCAGCTCAACGAACTCAGCGAAGACCAGCGTGCGGCCTTGCGCCGCGCCCGGGTCGGCTTCGTTTTTCAATCGTTTCATTTGCTACCGAGCATGACGGCACTCGAAAACGTCATGCTGGCACTCGAAATCGCCCAGCTGGACCAAGTGCGCGAACGCGCGCTCAGTGCGCTCGAGCAAGTGGGCCTGAGCCATCGACTCGAGCACTATCCACGCCAGTTATCCGGCGGTGAACAGCAGCGGGTGGCCATTGCCCGCGCCTTTGCGTCCAATCCGGATATCCTGTTTGCCGATGAACCAACCGGCAACCTCGACCGCAGCAACGGCAACGCCATCGCCGACCTGCTGTTCGCGCTGAATGAGCAGCATGGCACGGCCCTGGTCCTGGTTACGCACGACATGAAGCTGGCCGAACGCTGCCAGCGCATCGCCATCATGGACGATGGCCGTCTGAGCGAACAGCCACCTGAATGAACAGTCTGAACCTATCCTCCCGGCTGTTGCTCCGGCAAAGCCGCTCGGGCTCGCTGTGGATGCTGATCGCCGGCCTGGTGGTGGCCACGGCGGCCATTTCGGCCGTGACGCTGTTTACCGATCGCATTGGCCGTGCATTGGAACAACAGGCCGGCGAAACGCTGGCCGCGGACCTGGTCCTTGCCGGACGAACTCCGATTGCACAAGACATTGAACAGCTGGCCGATCAGAATCAGCTGAGCAGCAGCCGCATGATCATGCTCAGTACGGTGCTGTTTTCCGATCAGGACAGCAGCCTGTTCGACGTCAAGGGCGTTAGCCCTGGATATCCACTGCGCGGACGCCTGCTGACGGCCGCGCAGGCGAACGCCGAAGACCGTGCCACCGATCAAATCCCGGCACCGGGTACCGCCTGGATCGAACCGCGCGGCCTGCGCATCCTCGATATCGAGGTTGGCGATCTCGTCTACATGGGCGAACACGAACTGGTCATCGATCGAGTGTTGACCTACGAACCGGATCGCGGCGGCGGGCCGTTCATGTTATCGCCGCGCTTGCTGGTCAATTACAGCGATGTCGAAACCAGCGGCCTGCTGGGCCCAGGCACTCGAGTCAACTATCGCTTGCTGGTGGCCGGCGCGGAAACCGCTGTGCAGGCATTTGGCAACCGGGTCGAGCCGCTGCTGCAGGATCGCCAACGGCTGGTCACCGCGACCGAGGCGGATAATCAAACCGGCGCCGCACTCGAACAGGCGCGACGTTTTCTGGCCGTGGCCGCACTGACGGCAGTGATCCTGGCTGCTGTGGCCGTGCTGCTATCCGCGGTTCGCTTTACCCGCAGCCAGCGCGATCTGATTGCGGTCCTGAAAGCGTTTGGTGCCAGCAGCGGCGAGATCATGCGTGCCTTGATGCTGCTGTTGCTGTGGCTGGTGTTGCTGGCCGTCACGGGCGGACTGGTGCTGGGCTGGATCGGTCAACAGGCCATCACCGAAATCCTCAGCGCACAGATGACGCTACCGCTGCCTTTTCCGCGCTGGACGGTGATGCTGGGCTGCGCTGCCTTTACGCTGTTGCTGGCTGCTGGATTTGCGTTACCGCCATTGATCGGCTTGCGCAAGGTGCCGCCGATGCGCATTCTGAACCGTTCGCTGGATCAACGTCCGAGCCTGGGGCGTATCGGCTGGCTGGTTCCGATTGCAGCCGCGCTGGCCATCCCGGTGCTGCAGCTCAGTGACCTGCAGCTCGCCCTGCTGATGCTGGGTGGTAGCGCATTGCTTGCGCTGGCGCTGGCGATCGCAGCCTGGCTGGCGATGCGAATCACCCGGGTGCTGGCACGCCGCAGCCGCGGCGCCTGGCGCTTTGGCCTGGCCGGACTGAGTCGCCGCCAGGGTGCCAGTGTTTTGCAAATTACCGCGCTTGGACTGGGCCTGATGAGCCTGTTGCTGTTGATGATCGTGCGGGCCGAACTGATTACGCAGTGGCAGGCCAGCCTGCCGGAGAACACGCCCGATCATTTCGTCGTCAATCTGCAGCCCGATCAGGCCGAACCGTTTGAAGCCGCATTGATCGATATGGGCGCCGAAAGCCTGCAGGTGCGGCCGATGGCCAATGCCAACCTGGTCTCGATCTCGGGCGAGCGACCGGATCGTGATCGCTTTACCGGCCAAGTCAATCTATCGTGGATCGATCAGCTTCCTCCCGCCAACGAGGTCATCGACGGTGAATTCTGGAGCCCGGGTGCAACCGGCCAGATCTCGCTGTCCGAACGCTGGGCCGAGCGGGTCGGCGTCGAGGTCGGCGATACCATGACCTTCGATGCCGGTGGCCAGACGTTCAACGCGACGGTCACCAGCATCCGGCGCGTCGACTGGAATTCGTTCAACGTCAATTTCTTCATCCTGGTCACGCCCGAAGCTGCAGCCTTGTTACCGCATCAATTCATCGCCAGCTTTTATCGGCCAGAATCCGCGGCCGAGGCCCTGGATGAATTGGCGCGCGGCTACCCCAATGCAAGCGTGCTGGACGTCGGCGCACTGATCCAGCGCGTATTCGACATCATCAGCCAGGTCAGTCGTGCGGCCCAGGTCGTGTTTGCTTTCACGCTGGTGGCCGGCCTGATCGTACTGCTGGCGGCACTGGAGGCCACGCGCGACCAGCGCCGGACTGAATCGGCATTGATTCGCACGCTGGGTGCAGGCAACGCCACCGTGCGCACCGGGCTGTTGATCGAATACAGCATCATGGCATTGATTGCCGCCAGCCTGGCCACTGCCGGCGCTGCCATCATCGGCTGGCTGATGGCGCGTGAGTTGTTCCAGTTCAGCTATCAGCCCAGCCCGATGCTGTTTATCACCGGCTTCCTTGTGTCGTTCTTGCTGGTCGTCGGTGCGGGCTGGTTGGGCAATCGATCGGTGCTGAAAACCCCGCCCGAGCGGATCCTGCGGGCGGGCTAGAAGGGAATAAAAAAAACCGGCATTGCGCCGGTTTTTTTGACTTCACAAATTGATGGTTACAGCCCGAACCAGGCCAGACCGATCATTTCCATCAGCTCTTCGCGATGTGGCTGCACCAGCTCGATATTGGCTTCCGGCGCTTGTTGTCCAGGCTGGTTATCGGGCTCGGCATTCATCAGCTGTTCGAGATCGAAGTCCTGGCCGAATGAAATCATGCCGACTTCCTGGCCCAGCGCCTGGTAGACCTTGTTGCGCGTCCAGGTGTATTCTTCAAGGGAGAAGTTCTGTGCGTTGATGGCGTCGACCTGCGCGCGCTTGGCTTCGGCCAAAAGGCCAAAAATATCGCCATAGGCGCCGATCACGTCAGTGATGCCGGCTTGCTCCCCGCCGCCGTCCCCCGATTGATCAAAGCGCTTGTACTTTTCTTCCAGTTCCTGAAGTCGCGTACCCATGCTTGCACGGATTGCACGCTGGGCTTCAAGATAACGATCGACCAGGTCCTGGGTCAGCTCTTCGTTGGCCGGTGGCGTATAGCTTGCCGTGTTTTCAATATTCTCGTTGGCCTGCTCGAACTCCTGTCCCAGCTCGGTGACTTCGGCGTAGATCTCCATGCCCGGCTTGACGACAAACAGATAGGCTACGATTGATCCGCCGACGGCCAGCAGCAGCACGACGCCGAGACATCCAATGACGACTTTTTTCATGATTCAACTTCGCTTGATGGGTTTGACGATTCTGATTACGAAGTGTAGCGCCAAAACCAGACAGTCAATCGCTTAATCGGTATTGAAGATCAGCTTGGGCCGGTTGTACAGATTACCGGCAATCACCGCCAGCACCAGCGCCAATAGCGTCGTGGTTGCCAGGCAGTTGAACAGCCAAAGGTAGTTCATGGGTTCGTCCCGAACCAGGTCGATGATCAGCACGTTCTGGCTAAGCAGCGGCACCAGCGTCATCCAGCCCTCGGTGCGTGGGTCGACCAGCAACCATAGACTCGGAACCATCGGTACCAGCACGACCAGGCCCATATAGCTTTGCGCTTCGCGAAAGCTCTTGGCAAACGAGGCCAGAATGGTCAATAGTGCTGCGGCCAGTAATGCGGCCGGCGCAACAATGATGAATGCCCAGCTCGCAACCTGCAGGTCAAGATTCAGCTGGATGTTCATCTCTGCGGTTGGTAGAAAGCGCATCGCATAGACAAACGCGATCAGGCCCAGCGCCAGCGATGCCAGGGCGAAAGCCGTGGTTGCACCGAGTTTGCCGGCCATGATCTGCCAGCGCGGCAGCGGATTGATCAACAGCGGTTCCAGCGATTTGCGTTCGCGCTCGCCGGCCGTGGTGTCGACGGCCATGTGCATCGAACCGACAAACACCGTAATCAAAATAAAATACGGCAGGAACGACAGGATTTCACCGCCGCGCGAGGTCGGCGTTGATAAATCCACTACCTGGCTGGCCACCGGACGCGTGACTTCCGGATCGACGCCGCGCAGCTGTAGCCTGAGCTGCGCAATCTGCGCGTTATAGCTGTTCAAGTATTGATTGACGCGGGATATCGTGGTGCCTGAATAACGCAGGGAACGATCGGCAATAATCTCGACGAGCGCTGAACGGCCTTCCTGCCAATCCTCGACGAATTGCGGCGTGATCCGCAGCACGACTTCTTCTTCCTCACTGCGAATGGCCGCTTCAGGATCCTCCGGGGCAGGCTTGATGGTGACGCCCTGTCGCTCGAGGAATCCAATCAGGTTGGGTGCCAGTTCGGCGCCGACTACGGGCAGTTCCAGCGGCTCTTCCATCCGTTCAGCGGTCTGACGGGCCATGAACGAGATCAACAGTGCGAATAGCAGCGGCCCCATCAACGGACCAATGATCAGCGTATTGATGATGACGCGGCGATCGCGGAAGTTATCCAGAATTTCTTTCAGAAAAACAGCGATCATGCCAGCAGCCCCTCGTCGGTTCCGATCAGTTTGACGAACGCATCCTCGAGATTGGCCTCGCCCGAGCGCTCGAGCAATTCATCGGCCGTGCCTTCCGCGGCCACCCGACCCGCCGCAATAATGACTATCCGGTCGCACAGTGCGGCCACCTCCTGCATGATGTGAGTCGACAGCACCACGCAGCGGCCCTCGTCCTTGAGCTGACGCAGAAACCCGCGCAGTGCGCGCGTGGTCATCACGTCGAGTCCGTTGGAGGGCTCATCAAGCAACACCGTTCCAGGCCGGTGAATCATGGCCCGCACAATCGCCACCTTGACCCGCTGACCCTGCGAAAAACCCTCGGTTTTGCGGTCGATGAATGAAGCCATGTCCAGCACGCTGACCAGTTGCTCGATGCGCCCGTCGATTTCGGCTGTACTCAAGCCATGCAGCTTGCCGTAGTAGCGGATGTTCTCACGGGCCGTCAGCCGGTCGTAGAGGCCGCGGCTATCCGGCACCACGCCAAGCTTGCGCTTGACCAGGATCGGCTCGACCTGGGGATCGATGCCGTCGATCATCATCGAGCCGGAATCGGGGTTCAGCAGCGAATACAGCATGCGCAGCGTCGTCGTCTTGCCGGCGCCATTCGGCCCCAGCAGGCCGGTGATCTGACCGTCATGCGCAGTAAAGCTGACGCCGTCGACCGCCACGACCTTGCCCTTGTTGAAGGTTTTACGGAGTTGCCTGGCTTCGATCATGGCGATGGTCCCAGCAGGTTCAGAAAAAACGGTTCCGGCCCGATCGTGGCCATGCATTCGGTATCGAGATCAGCCAGATCGCCAGCGGCAATAAAATCATTGACAATGCCGCTGATGCACGGGTTGGTGGTCACGATATGGCCTCGCCCTGTCGCTACCAGATGCCGGCTGTTGGAAAACTGTGCGGCCGCTTCATCGCCATATTCGGGCGGCGTTACCGGGTCGAATTCACCCGATAGAACCAGCACGGGTGCATCCGAGTCGAACGGTGTATGGAAGCTGGTATCGACTGGATCTGCCGGCCACCATTGGCACACTTCGGCATACAAATCGCGCATGGCATTGCCCATCAGCGTGCCGGATGAATCCTGCCCTTGAGGCCAGTGCGGCCAGTCTTCGCTGCAGCCGACCGAAAAATTGAGCCCGATGGCAATCACTTCTGTGAGCTGTTCCCCCTGAATCAGGCCCTGTGCGGCCAGTCGTTCCGGGTTGCCGGTGGCGGCAGCTTCGTGCACCAGGTACGGGATCATCATCTGTGACGACGGCGAGTAGGCCAGAAAACGCAAAGAACCGGCCAGGGTTTCAAGGTTGAACAGCACCGGTTCGGCAACGCCTGTGCGTGGATGGGTCACCTGGATTTCGATCGGCTCACTCGCGTAGCGCTGTTTGATCTGCTCGAAGGCATCACTCAAGCCAGGAAACTGACGGTTGCACTCGGTTTGCGCCTGGCAGGCAGCAAACAACTTTTCCAGGGATTGGTCGAGCTTGTCTGCGTGTTCGGCGCCCAGTTTCAGCCGCGTCGGGACTACGCCGTCGATGACCACACTGCGCACGTGCTCAGGGTAGCTGCGCAAATAGACCTGTGCCATCCGCGTGCCGTAGGACCCGCCAACCAGATTGAGTTGATCAGCCCCGATATGCTGGCGCAGCAGCTCCAGGTCGTCTGCACCATCCTGGGTCGTGTAATGCTCCAGCAGGGCGCCGTTGTCATCCATGCAGCGACGCAGCTGCTGGTTCAATTCCTGCATATCGGGTTCGGTCAACAGATCGAAGCCTTGAAACTCACAGTTCAATGCATTCGAGCCCCCGGTACCGCGCTGGTCCAGAAAGATCAGGTCGCGATTCCGGTTGATGTTGCGAAAGGCCGATGCCATGATCGGCGCCATTTCACGCGCCGACTGTCCCGGACCACCGGCCAGAAACACCACAGGATCGGGTTCAACCGCACCCAGCAGGGCTGGCATCACGGCCCAGGCCAGCTCGAGCTGCTGGCCATCCGGCGCAGCCGGATTCTCAGGCACCTGAAGCGTGCCGCACATCGCCTCGACCGAAAGCCGGCCTCCGGCCGTGAGCAACTCGCAGTTGTCCAGTTCAGCCCAACGCTCGGGATTGGCATGCGCCGGCGTCCCCCATGACGCAACCAGGACGATAAAGAAAGACATGGATACCAGGCCGATCCAACCCGATCGGTACGCATTGGAAAGCAGTGTCAACGGAATGATCCCTTCAATTTCAGCTCGCAGCGCTGTTGGTTTGATGACGGTGTGTCAAAATGACCGATTACGTTACTTGTTTCGCCCCCAAAAAACAACAGGTCAGAGGTCATGCACGCGCTTGAAGTACTGCAGCTGAGTAAAACCTACGGCAACGGCGTCGAGGCCTTGAAGGGCATTGATCTGACCGTCGAACAAGGTGATTTTTTTGGCCTTCTCGGTCCGAACGGGGCCGGAAAATCGACCCTGATCGGCATCATCTCATCCCTGGTCAATGCAACATCGGGCGAAACCCGGGTGTTCGGCACCAGCGTGCAGACGCATCGATCCGAAGCAATGGCCAAGATCGGCCTGGTACCTCAGGAAATCAATTTCAACCAGTTCGAACGCCCGTTCGACATCATCGTCAACCAGGCCGGCTATTACGGCGTGCCACGCAAGATCGCACGCGACCGTGCCGAGAAATACTTGAAGCAGCTGAGCTTATGGGACAAAGCACACAAGATGTCTCGAACGCTATCCGGCGGCATGAAGCGCAGACTGATGATCGCTCGGGCCATGGTGCATGAACCACAGCTGCTGATCCTGGACGAGCCGACCGCTGGCGTCGATATTGAAATCCGTCGCTCGATGTGGGAATTCATCGAACAGATCAACCGCGATGGCACGACCGTAATCCTGACCACGCACTACCTCGAAGAGGCCGAAAACCTGTGCAACCACATCGCCATCATCGATGAGGGCATCATTGTCGAGAATACGACGGTCAAGGCCTTGCTCGGCAAGCTCGATATCGAAACCTTTGTGCTGGACCTGGGTGCAGCGCTGGACCGGGCGCCGAGCGTCGACGGCATGGTGATCGAACTCCGCGACCCGACCACGCTGCTGGCCAGCCTGCCGAAATCCCATAACCTGAACGCGCTGTTCCGTACGCTGGAGCAACAGTCCATCGAAGTGAAATCAATGCGCAACAAGGCCAACCGGCTGGAAGAATTGTTTTTGCGATTGGTCGACAAGCAGGACCATCCTGCACAGGCCTCAAGTGGAGCGACGGCATGAGCGAACCCGTTTCGGCCACGACCTACTGGATTGGCTACAAGACGATCGTCATCAAGGAAGTCACGCGCATTCTGCGTATCTGGGCACAGACGCTGATTCCGCCGGCCATCACCATGTCATTGTATTTCGTGATTTTCGGCCAGTTGATTGGTCGCCGCATCGGCGACATGGGCGGCATGCCGTACATGGACTTCATCGTGCCCGGCCTGATCATGCTGACCGTCATTACCAATTCCTACGGCAACATCACCAGTTCGTTCTTTGGTGCAAAATTCGGTAAACATATCGAAGAGCTCTTGATCTCGCCGCAGCCGCCGTTATTGATCCTGGCCGGATACGTCACCGGCGCGGTCCTGCGCGCGCTGCTGGTCGGAATCATCGTGCTGATCACGGCCAGCTTCTTTACCGATCTGTCGATCCATAATCTGCCGGTCACGCTGCTGGTGGTGGTCCTGACCGCCATCGTGTTTGCGCTGGCCGGTTTCATCAACGCTACCTTTGCGCAAAAGTTCGATGATATTTCAATCATTCCAACCTTCGTGCTGCAGCCGATGACCTATCTGGGTGGCGTGTTCTTCTCGATCGAACTGTTGCCAGGCATCTGGGAAAAAATTGCATTGGTCAATCCGATTCTGTACATGGTCAACGCATTCCGCTATGGCATGCTGGGCGTGACGGATGTTTCGATCAGCATAGCCTTCGGCATCATTCTGGTTTTCGGGGTGGTGCTGGGTGCCGTCTGCCTGACGCTGCTGCGGCGCGGAACCGGTTTGCGGACCTGAATGATTGATTGACTTCGGACAAGAGTATGAACATCACGATCGAAAACAACCAGGATGCACAGCGCTTTGAAAGCCTTATCGAAGGCCATCGCTGCGAACTGAACTATGTGCAGCATGACCACGTCATGACCATGAATCGTGTCTATGTGCCGCCCGCGCTGGAAGGGCGTGGCATTGCCGGTCAACTGACGCAATTTGCGCTGGATTACTGCAGGCAACACGAGCTCAGCGTAGTGCCCCGCTGCCCCTACGTGGCGCACTGGATCCAGCGCCATCCGGAGTACCAGTCGCTGGCCGATCAATCGGAATAGCCCGGATCAGCTCAGCGTGAAGCCGTTTCGCTGGCGTAGCCGATCTCGTCGCCAAACAGGGTGTAATACAGCATTCGATAGATATCGGTATTACGCACGCCGGTCACGGGAATCAATGCCTCGGCGTTCAAGCCTTTGCCCCGCACCAACACACCACTGCCGACATCCTGCCAGGAGGCCCAGCCGATGGCAAATGGCTGTGCATCGCCAAACCGATTCGGCTGACTGATAAACGGTGCGCTGCCGGTGCCTGCTGCTCCGTCAATGGCCGAGCCGGTCAACGGATCATTCGGCGGCAGCGAATCGAGCCCGGGCGGCACTTCCACTACCTGTGGCCCATTGGCATTGCTATCGCTGGTCATGACCATGAACGTATCCGGATGTCCGTCAATGAAATCACTGATCACACCGACAGCGTCATCGGCGCGCTTCATGGCCTCGAGACAGCCGGAGGCATTGCGCCGATTGCAGAGGTTGTCGGTGCCTTCTTCTTCAATCACCATCAGAAAGCCCTGATCCAGTCGCTGCATGCGGCTCAGGGCGAAGCTGGTCATTTCGGCAACGGTCGGCGCGCTGGCCAGGTAGGCATCAAGCCCCTGCTCGACCAGTTCTTCTTCGGAAAGATCGTGATACGTGTCTTCATGCGCAAACACGCCGAATACCTTCATGACGTCGTCACCCAGCGCCATCAGTTCATCACGGCTGTAGACCACCGTATACCCCATTGCCTCGAGGGCTTCAATCAGATTCTTGCCGTCGCTGCGACTGCCCTCGCCGAACCGGCCCTGCTGCCCCTGCGGCAGCAACCACTCCTCGCCTGCACCCAGAATGATCTGCACGCCAGACTCGACCACCTGTTGTGCAATCTGCTCATAGTCTCCCCGCGCCGGGGCCCGCGCAACGAAGGCCGCTGTCCCGGGCTCGATCAAAGATCCGGTTTGAATCAATGCAGTACCCAGGTCCGCGGCCAGCGCCTGCTGCATGATCGTCAATTCACTGCCGTTCGCCGAAGGGTAGACCTCGCCCTGCTCATCAAAACCGAACGTATCCGAATAGGCCAGTGTGCCGGTGGCATGAATCACAGCACCGGCATTGGAGCTTGCCACCAGGCTGTCGGATATATGACCCCGGTACGTCGCCAGCTGGGGCAGACGATCCCAATGCAACATGCCATCAGGACCATAGTGCAGCAGGCGCATCGCATCCCAGTGGCTGGCCGACGTTCCGTCAGGATGAAAGAAAATCGCGCTGTTTCCGGTAGGTTCAGGCGTATCGGCCTGCAGCATTGCGGCAAACATGCACATCAAGGTCGTACTCAGCAACAACAGCTTGGACATAGAATCAACCATCCCTGTAAAAGAATCGAAGCATCGTGCAATTACACCGGCTTCGAATGAACATCGAGTGATCTGGTTCCCGGTCAACGATATGAAATGATACGTTTCGCGTGTCCGACCTGCATCAGCACTCGCCAGCTATGCTAGCGTATCTAGTTACTAGCGTATCAAGCCAAGCGATGAATCGGGGTAGCCGCATGATCCAACCGGGTAAAACCACTCTAGCCATACTGATGATCGTCGGACCGGGCCTGCTCTGGGCAGACCCGGCTTGTCTGATCAATACATCCAGCGCCAGCTTCGACGTCTGCAGCCAGACATTGAAGGTCAACATCGAAGCGCCGGATTCATTTGGCGAGGTCCATACGCGGGCTGCAAGTCCTCTTCGCGTTATCAAATACTCCGGCCCGGTAACGGCTGCAAGCCGCCAGGCATTAGCTGACGCCAACATCGATATTCTTCAGTACCTCCCCTGGTATGGCTACGTCGTCCGTATCGACACTGAACTACCCAATGACCCTGCCATTGTCTGGCAGGGTCCGATACCACCAATCCTGAAAATCAGCCCGGAATTGTTCAGCCTTCAGCCGGCATTTGCCGAAGCCGAGATTCCAATCCGCGTTGAATTCTGGGATGGTGAATCGATTTCGATGACACAGAACGCATGGCAGGCAAGTGATCAGGTGCGTGTGGTCTTTCAATCCGATCTGCCGCGCACGCTCGAATTGGGCTTGCAGGTCAAACAGGCAGGCTTGAATGCTTGGCTGGAATCAGCGGCATCCCTGGATGAAGTCCGCTCGATTCGTTTGATGCGCCCGGCCCAGCTGTTGAATTCTGAAGCCGGCTGGCTGCACCAATCAGGCGATGCACCGGGCAATTTGCCGGTATTTGCCCAGGGTATCTTTGGTTGCGGCCAGACCATCGGCGTGCTCGATTCCGGCTTCGACTACGGTAGCTGTGCGTTCCGGGACGATACGCAGCCGACGCCGACGATCGAAAGCTGTAGCAACGGCGCCAACTGCCCGGTCTTGCCGATGGATGATACGCACCGCAAGATCGGAATCTACTACAACTGGTCCGGCAGCAGCGCCGGCGACGACCCCTGTGGCATGGGCTCCTCGGTGGGTCATGGCACACACGTGGCAGGATCCATCAGCGGCAATCAGATCGATCATCCAGCCGACTGCGATCAGCTCCAAACGCCAGGCATGTTGACCGATTTCGACGGCACCGCGCCGGGTGCCCGATTGATCACGCAGCAAGCCGGAAACAGCCTTCAATACTTGAATAACCTAGGTGGCAATATCTACCATGCAGCCCGGACTGCCTTTGAGTCCGGTGCCCGGATTCACAATAATTCCTGGGGCTCTGGCTGCTGCATTTTCGGCATTCTTTGCACCTGTGACCAACCCCTGGCCTACAACGGCAACGCCGAATTGGCCGACGAAGTGACCTTTGAGTTTCCCGAGCTGTTCCTGGCCATTGCGGCAGGCAATGACGGCCCGTGTTGTGGCGGCGGCAATATCGGCAATCCGGCCATTGCCAAGAATGCACTGACCGTTGGGGCTACCAACCGCGGCGCAGATGCCAATGCGCGTGCATCCTTTTCCAGCCAGGGCCCGACCCGGGACCGTCGCATCAAGCCCGATGTCATGGCCCAGGGCAATAACATTGTTTCTGCCGGCTCAACCGGCAATCCTGACACGGATTCCTGCGAGGATTGCGTATTGTCCGGCACGTCCATGGCCACGCCGACCGCTGCCGGTCTGGCCGGATTGGTGCGCGATTATCTGGCCCAGGGCTTCTACCCTTCCGGCATGCCCGACCCCGACGATGCATTGGACAATCCGCACGCCGCGCTGATCCGCGCCATGCTGATCAACAGCAGCGTCACCATGGACGGCAACGGCACCGGACCGACACCACCAAATCAACAGCAAGGCTGGGGCCGCATCACGCTCGATCAGGTGTTGTTCTTCGATGGCGACCAGCGCGAATTATGGTTGAACGAAAACCGGCTCGGCCTTCAAACCGGGGACGTGGACGAACAGGTCATCAACGTGTCGGCTGGCGAACCGCTGAAGATTACGCTGGTATGGCACGATTATCCTGGCGCACCAAACAGCGAGCCCAGCATCGTCAATTTGCTTCGACTCGAAGTCGAGTCGCCCGATGGCCAGATCTGGACCCAGAAATTGCCGCCCTCTGGTGATCCCAATCCGCTCTGGGATACCTCGGAAGTAGACTACGACGACCGCAATACCGTGCACCAGTGGACGGTCGAGGACCCGGCCGATGGCGAATACATCGTGCGCGTCCGTGCCATCAACGTTGCCATGGGGAATGATCCGATCGAACCGGTTCAACCGTATGCGCTGGTGGTCACCGGTTCCGGCGTTGGCATGCGGCTCGACAGCCTGCTGTTCGCCGATGGCTTCGAGGTCGTGGACGTCATACCGTCTCGTTGATGCCCTCGTCCAGTGCTGAAACCGGGTACTTGCTGACAAGACGTGGTGTGGGTCCACGCGTGACCTGACAGCTGGAAGCGGTCGGCATCAACTTGCTTGAGGACTCTCTGAACAACGCTGTTCGAAGCGCGTTCCAGTCGAAAAAGCCGCAGTTCGTGAGACGCGATTCGAAAGACCGTAGCCGTAGCTCTTGCTGAGATCACAGCGTGCGGGATGCGGCTGTTCCGGCCGCTTGCATAACGCTTTTCATCACGCTTGTGATTACAACCGCCGTGAGGAACGGGACTGTACGGAGGCATTCGCCTCGATTGTGATGACAAGCGGACTCGCTGATTTGGAATAACCGATAGGTCTAACAATCGTTTTAACAATTGCTATGACGATTGTTAAATCTATCAGCAGTCGTCCAGTAGTGGTCCGGGCTGCAATCGTGCCACTGAATCGAACCCGTTGTGCTGGTTGATTCAGGGCTGAATGAAACGGACCAGGCCCTGCTCGGTGATGACCTCATCCAGCGGCACATCCCATGGGTCATCGGGCAGGCCCGCAGATTCCTCGTGCTGCTGTATCGAATAGGCAATGCCAGTCATGCGTGGCGCTGACGTCTTCATTTCGCGCTTGAACGCAAAGCATCGATCATAATAGCCGCCGCCCATACCCAACCGCCTGCCGTCAGCATCAAATGCCAACAGCGGCATCAGCACCCGATCCAGTTGCTGTGCGCTGCAAATCTCGCCTTCGACGGGCTCTGCAATGCCAAAACGGTTCAATGCAAACGTTGAGTCAGGCGTCCAGGCCATGAACTGCATTTCGTGTTCACCAATCACTGGCACATAAATTCGATGCCCCCGACGATGAAATGATTGCAGGGCGTGGGTTAAATCCGGCTCGCCGCGAAACGCCAGAAACGCGGCAATACGATCGAATGTTTCGCCGCTACAGCAATCCAGCACGTGTTGCGCAATGCGTCGATCCAGCGCGCTTCGTGCAGACCGATCGAGCGACGACCGCAGCGCTTGGTAGTGCGCGCGAAGCGAAGCTTTATGCGCGCTCATACGAACGGGTTGCCGGTATGAGCTCGGCGGGGTGAATCCAAGAAAAGGTGCTCTCCGCAGATGCCGCTGCGAAACCGGTGACCTTGAACCAGAGGTTCAGGTGGGGAAGCTCTTCGGGCCATCAGGCTATTCGCTCGAAACGAATCTGCACACAGGCGTCGAAAGGGGCAGCCCCAAAGGTCGATAAGTAGGGACAAGGCATAATGCGATCTCACTGGCGAACATCGCAGAGAGCACTAAACAAACTATACATCAAGGCTGTCATCGGAGTGACATTGTTTAGGTGATGCTGTTGGCATACAGAATCCATCTCAAGCAGATTCATACGCGTTGCTTTCGGCCCAACGTTCGAGCTCAAGCCAATCACGCGTGACTGCGGCATGGCTTGCGGGATACAACGCCGCAATCAGGCAGGTGCGCCGTCACATGCTACGCAGTTCATATTGATTCACCCGAGCGCCGCAAACGCATTGAAGTTCATTCAGTCTGACGCTGTCGTCATTACACCACCGGAACGAACCATCACCTGGCGATGAAACGGATGGAGCCTGTCGAGATGACTTTTCCCTACTGGCCGAGGGATGTTTCCAAACGTTCGGCCAGTTGACTGACGCGCTGGTCAACCCGTTGACTCCGATCGTGATTGTCCTGCCGCAGCTTGAGCAGCTCGTCGCTCATGTTCAAGGCACACATGACGGCGATTTTCTCGGCCGAGGTCAACTTTCCGGCTTCGCGTACTTCGCGCATCTGCGCATCCAGATAGAGCGCGGCTTCCATCAGTCCGCGACGCTCATCCGGCGTGCACATGACGCGATATTCTCGATCCAGAATACGAACCGATACCAGTTCTGGTTCACTCATCCCCCTGCTGCCTCCAGTGATTTCAGACGTTCAATCATTTGCTCGACGCGGCTGCGTGCTTCCTCGTTGCGCTGGACCAGGCCGGCACGCTCGGCCACCAGGCTGTCCTGGCGGTTGCGCAAGGACAGGTTCTCCTGCTCCAGCTTTTCGACGCGCGACAGCAGTTCATCGAGACGGGATTCGATGGTGTCGAGGTGTTTACTGGTCTGGTCCGAAGCGCTCATAGCGGTAACTTCATGATTGATTTCAATGCAATGATAGAACTACATACGGTGATTTCACAAGTCTTTTTGACAAAACGCCGTGTTCAAGCCATGGGTGATACTATTTGAAACTGATGTCAATGGCTACGTATTCTGCCTGATCAAGCAGGGATATTTTTGTAATCATCATGAATGACAACGAATCCAAACTGGCCTGGATCCTGGCCTTGGCGGCCGACAATGATCCAGCGCGGGTTGCCGAAACCCATGGCATCGTCATCGGGCTGTTGTGCGGTTATCCGCAGCATACCGAGCCAACACTGACCGAAGCGCTGGCGGCGCTCCAGGTCGGCGACTGGGACTCCAAGCGGATTCGCGAGCAGCTCGGGCCGGCGCTGTCGAGCCTGCACAGTGAATTGAGCTCGCCAACGATGAAATTCCGTCCCTTGCTGCCCACTTCAGACCGATCGCTGGACGAGCGCACGCAGTGCCTGGCCAGTTGGTGCAGCGGCTTTCTCAGCGGCTTTGGTGCCAGCTTTCCGTCTTCGGCCATGGAAAAGGAACCGCCCGAAACCAAGGAAGCGCTGCAGATGCTGGAGCAGATCTCGCGTGCTGCTAGTGATCCGGACACCGACAGCGAGGCTGAAGAATCCGCCTTTGTCGAACTGGCTGAATTTGTCAAGGTGGCCGTATTGTTGCTGCGTGAACAGGGCCTCAGGCTGTCGACCTGACCTTGTTTGAAATCCTTTCGTCAGATTGAATAGTGTCAAAATGAATCCAATGTTTGCCCGGCGCCGGCGCCACTTGATGGACCTGGCCGAACCAAATTCGATCATCATCGTGGCCTCGGCTCGCGAGGTGTTACGCAACGGCGATGCCTACTTTCCATTCCGCCAGGATAGTGATTTTCTGTATCTGACCGGCTTCAACGAGCCGGATGCAGTACTGGTCCTGATCCCCGAAAGGGACGGCGCTCAGCAGATTCTGTTCTGCCGCGAACGCGATCCGGAGCGTGAGCGCTGGGACGGGCCACGACTTGGTCTGGAAGGCGCTCGCGAAACGCTGGGCCTGGATGACAGTTACCCGATTACGGATCTGGACGACATCCTCCCCGGCCTGATGGAAAACTGCGAGCGCATATACCACCTGGTTGGACGTGATCCCGCATTCGACCAGCGCATCATGGGCTGGCGTAACCAGTTGCAGCAGCAAAAGCGCAGCATGAGCGCGCCGGAAGAATTCATTGCGCTCGACCATCTGCTGCACGAACTGCGTTTGATCAAGTGCAGCGAGGAAATCAAGCGCATGCGCAAAGCCGGCAAGATCGCGGCCGATGCGCACAAGCGTGCCATGGCGCACTGCCGGCCCGGAATGACTGAAACCGATCTGACCGCAGAATTGCTCTATGAATTCACGCGCAACGGCTGCCCGCCCTCCTACCTTCCGATCGTAGCCGGTGGCGACCACGCACTGATCCTGCACTACATCAATAATGATCAGCCCCTGCCCGACGATGGCCTGGTGCTGATTGATGCAGGCTGCGAGGTCGACGGCTATGCTTCCGACATCACGCGCACCTTCCCGGTCAACGGCACGTTTTCCGACGCCCAACGCGCCGTATACGAGGTGGTTCTGAAGGCCCAGCAGGCAGCCATCGACCAGGCACGACCCGGCAAGGTGTTCGATGACATCCACAGCACCGCTTGTCGCGTATTGACCGAGGGGCTGATCGAGCTCGAGTTGCTGAGCGGCAGCGTTGAAGAGAATCTTGAACAGCAGCACTACCGTCGGTTCTATATGCACAAAACAGGCCACTGGCTTGGGCTGGACGTGCACGACGTTGGCGACTATCAGATCGAAGGCCAGTCACGCGTGCTGGAAAAAAACATGGTGACAACCGTCGAGCCTGCGCTGTACATCGACCACGGCGATGATATCCCCGCGCACTTTCGCGGCATCGGCATCAGAATCGAAGACGATATCCGCGTGACCGATGGCGATCCGGAGAACCTGACCGATGCAGTTCCGACCGCAGTCGATGCCATTGAAGCATTGATGCGAGGCTGAAGGCATGGGTGCAGCGATCCCTACACATGACGTTGTCATTGCCGGTGGCGGCATGGCTGGCACATCACTGGCGCTGGCCCTGAGCCAACTCGGCCTTGATGTCGCCGTGATCGAAGCCATTTCACGCAGCGCCAACGATCAGCCCAGCTACGATGATCGCACGCTGGTGTTGAACCAGGCCTCACTGCGCATCCTGACCCGGCTGGACGTGGTCGACGACTCGCTGACACGCTGCCCGATCCGTTCCATCCGGGTCACTCGCGCCGGCGGGTTTGGTCACGTTCACCTCAATGCTGCCGATCATGACGTGGACGCCTTCGGCTCGGTGGTGGTGGCGCGCGAGCTCGGCAATCGGCTGCTGGCGAATATGGCGGCGGCTGATGGCATTACTGAATATTGCCCCGAGCGATTGGAAACGTTTGAAACCGATGAAGAACAGGTCCGCGCCCGGCTGACGTCAGGCCAGAAGCTGACGGCGAGATTGCTGGTGGCCGCCGACGGAACCCAATCCAGTATTCGCCAGGCGGCCGGCATGGCGTCTCGCCTGCACGACTATCGACAGTCGGCCATGATCTTCAACGTGCTGTCTGACGCGCCATCTGGCGATACCGCGCATGAACGCTTCACCGCACAGGGCCCGCTGGCCTTTTTGCCTCAGCCTGAGGGTCGCTATGGGGTGGTCTGGATCGACCAGACCGAGGCCATCGACGAGGCCATGGACTGGTCCGACGACCATCTGCTTCAACGATTGACTCAACGCGCCGGTCCGGGTTTCAACGGCTTCTCGAAGCCGGGCGAGCGAGCACGCTACCCGCTCAAGTTGCTGCGCACCGAGGCGCCCATCGGCCAGCGCGTGGTTGCCATCGGCAACGCGGCCAACACTTTGCACCCGGTCTCGGCCCAGGGCTTCAACCTGGGCTTGCGCGACGTTGCCGGACTGGTCGACGTGCTGCGTGAAGCCAACGATCCCGGCGCACCGGTCTGGATGGCGCGTTATGTACAGGCACGCAAGCAGGACCAGGCCGACACGGTGCGCTACACCGACACCCTGGCGCGCGTGTTCACCAATCCGAATCCGCTGTTCCGGCTCGGCACCGGGCTGGGACTGAGCGCCCACGCCCTGCTGCCCGGCCTGAAAAACCGCCTGGTGCGCTCGGCCATGGGCTTCCGCACGCCGGTCTCGAGCCTGGCTCGACCCGAGCAAGTCAATGGCTGAGTTTGATATCAGCATCATCGGCGCAGGCCCAGCCGGCGCCAGCGCAGCGCTTGGTCTTGCAAATCTGGGCTTCTCGGTCGCGTTGCTCGATCGCAAGCGACCCGGCTCGATCCCTACCGACGGCAAGATGGACCCGCGCGTGGTCGCCATCAGCCCGGGTTCGATGGCCTGGCTGGAACAAATCGGCGCGGCACAGCATCTGCAGCAGGACCGCATGGCGCCCTTCTACCGAATGCGCGTGTGCAGCGGTCAACAGTCGCTGGAATTCGTTGCCGAGGAACACGGGCTGGATCAGCTCGGCTGGATCATCGAAATTGCCAACCTGAACGATGCCCTTTGGCAGGCCGCAGGTCACCATCACCAGCAAGGCAAACTGGAACGGATCATTCCTGGCGAAATCGATCAATTCAGGCTGCGGTCCGATCGCAACCGACTCACCCTGTCCGACGGACGCAGCGTTCGAAGCCACATCCTGATCGGCGCCGATGGTGCCCGCAGCCAGGTGCGCGACGCAGCCGGCATCGAGTGGACCGTGGACGACTACAATCAGCGCGCTATTGTCACGCCATTAGCCAGCAATCGGCCCAATACCGGCATGGCCTGGCAGCGCTTTACCGGGCACGGCCCGCTGGCTTTATTGCCGCTGCCGGACCAGGGCAGTTCGCTGGTCTGGTCGGTGCCCTTCGACCGGGCCGATGAGCTGCTCGCGATGGACGACGATGAATTCCTGGCCGCACTCAATCAAGCCGCGATTGACCCACCGTTCGGTGAACTGACTTCGGTTGGAGCCCGCCACGCCCTGCCGCTGGCGCGCCGTCAATCCAGGCAGCTGGTTTTCGACCGCGTTGCACTGATCGGCGATGCCGCGCGCAGCGTCCACCCACTGGCTGGCCAGGGCATGAACCTCGGCCTGGCCGATGCCGCTGAACTGGTCCATTGCCTGGACGGTTGGGACACTGCCATCGACCCAGAAACCCGTCTGGCCCGCTTTGCCCGCCGTCGCCTGAGCGACTCAAGCCTGATCGCCGGTGGCATTCACCTGATCAATGAAAGTCAGATGTTTGGCGCACTGCCGCGCCAGTTGGGCATGGGGGCCGCCTTCAAACTGCTGTCAAGATCTCGCCTGGCGCGGGAACCGTTTGTGCGGAGAGCATGCGGGATCTAGGCTTGCTTTTCTGTTAGAGAGACAACACCCAGTCCATGTCTCGGCACACCGCACTTGCTGATGCGGCTTTGCACGCCATTCCAATCCCGTGAGATGAGGATTGCCCATGGGTATTCTGTTCTCATCGTTGTGGTTCTCGGACGTGTTTCCCTGCGTTGATTCATGCAGGCCGGACCGCTTGGCCGGTCTGACGGTGCTTGATCGTCCGAATGGTTCAGAGCCCTGGCTGCTCGAGCACGACCAGCCTGCGACAGCGCTTTTCGCCTCACTCAGCAGACACTTGACCCGTCATCAATCGAAGAATAGTATCGGGTGCGGCCAGCGCTAAGGGCCCCTCCTGCGTCCCAGTGCCGGGATCGCTTGATCATCCTACTGCGAAAAAGGAAAACCGGAGATGAAAGACCTCCTGCTGATACTCGCGATCATCGCTCACTTTGTCCTGATCGGCGCGGACATCTTCGGGCAGGTCGTCATTTCTCCCGTCGTACTCTCCGCGCCTCCTGAGTCACTGCTCATCTTCCAGGGTGAGTACGCCTACGATTCGACCGTGTTCTGGCAACCGGCCAATATGATCGCGCTGGGGCTGCTGATCGTCGCGCTCATTGCCAACTGGAATTCGCCGCGACGCGCGCTGTTGGTCGGGTGGCTTGTCGGAAGTATCGCCATCACCGTGGCGTCGCTGGGCTTCATTTTTCCGGAGTATGGAGCCATTGTTTCCACACCTTTCGATACGGTTGTCGATCCCGCGCTGGTAGAACGCGGAGCGGATTGGCGCCTCATTTCATTCGTCCGGATGATTGCATTCCTGGGCGTTGGACTGCTGCCGCTGTATGCCTTGACACGCCCCAATAGCGGCTGACCAGGTACTGTTGCTTGTAATAGAGAATTTTGGCTGCGGTCCAAGTCCGGTCCGGGACACTCATCACTTGAAAGCGCAGCCCGATTCGAAGGTGGTTTTGTGCGTGTCAGCCTGATAAAGGCCATCCTGAGCAACATCGCCTCCGAAGCGCTGTAGACGTTGC
>CAKZPB010000033.1 GCA_937138395.1 uncultured Pseudomonadota bacterium | reverse complement strand
TGCTCGTTGATGGCTTGTCGATGCCCCACTCGCCGCGCTGGTATCGCGACAAGCTTTGGTTTCTGGAATCGGGCTATGGCGCAATCAGTTGGTATGATCCGGCGACCGGCAAGAGCGAGCGAGTGGCTCAGATGCCGGGGTTCACGCGCGGTCTCGATTTTATCGATCGTTACGCGCTGGTTGGTTTGTCTCAGGTCCGCGAAACGAACACCTTTGAAGGCATTCCGATTACCGAAGATGGCTCCGAGCGCCGCAGCGGTGTCTGGATTATCGATATCGAGACGGGTCAGACGGCGGGGCTGCTGCGCTTCAGCGATGCGGTGGAAGAAATCTTTGCGGTCAAGATATTACCCGGTCATCAGTTCCCAACGCTGCTGGAGCCAGGCCATCCATTGATCGGCACTTCATATGTATTGCCGGATGAAGCGCTGAAGGACGTGCAGATGCCAGCCAAATCGTTGAGCGGCGATGATCAGGCCGAGTGATTGGGCCAGTGATCGGAAAGAGCAACCAGTGAAAACAGCCGGTATGGTGATCAACGCCACAGCCATTCGGTGTCCGTACTCAACGTTGACTTGAAGGCTCAGATCCAATGCAGCCTGGACCCGGTCATATCCGACCGAGCGTTGATGGATCAGACTGGCAGCGATCGCCGTCTGTCCGGCATAGTGGCACCCCTCGCTGGACGTTCACCGGGCGTGTGTGCAGAGCCCTGCAAATTGTCCTGACGAGCCCTTCGGTCAGGCGATGTGGTTACGCAAGAACGGTCAGGAACCCGGCCACTGGTGGCCAAAATGCTGATGGAATTGCTGTTGTAGCGCCTGCCGATCGATGGTGTAGCCCTGCGGTGCTGGATGGGCAATCTTGATTGAACCCATCAGTGATCCAAGGCTGGCTGCTTGTTCAGCGGACCAGCCATTCGATAGCCCGTGCAGCAGGCCGGCTCGATACGCATCGCCACATCCAGTCGGATCGGCGATGGCTTCAGGTTTGACAGCAGGGATTTGCCGTTCGCCGTTTGCGGTTAGCATTTGCGAGCCATCGCCACCATGCGTCACGATCAGGCCCTGTTGCAGCCGTTCCAGCGCATCGGCATGGCTGAAGCCAGTTTTCTGAGCAATCATTTCCCATTCGTAGGAGTTGACAGTTAACCAGTGGGCGCCATCCATCATGCCGGTCAGCTCGTCACCGGAAAACATCGGCAACCCCTGGCCCGGATCGAAGATATAGGGAATGTTGGCAGCCCGGAATTGCTCGGCGTGTTCGAGCATGGCCTGGCGACCGTCCGGCGAAATAATGCCGTAATCGATGCGGCCATCGTCCGGCACCCTGTTATGCCGGTTTTCATCCATTGCGCCGGGATGAAAAGCCGTAATCTGGTTGTCGTCCAGATCCGTTGTGATGTAAGCCTGTGCGGTGAAGAATGCCTCATCCCTGTGCACAAATTCACGGCTGATACCCAACTCATCGAGGCGATCGGCGTAAGCATCGAAATCGGCACCCACAGCGGCCATCGGCAGGGGTTCACTGCCAAGTAAATTGAGCCCATAAGCAATATTGCCGGCGCAGCCGCCAAAGTTCTTGCGCATCTCCGGGACCAGAAACGCCACGTTCAGCATGTGCGTCTTGTCCGGCAGGATGTGGTCTTTGAAACGCTGTGGAAAAACCATGATGGTGTCAAACGCAAGCGAGCCACAAATCAGTACAGGCATCAGGAATATCCGGATTCAGTTCAATTCAGCAGTATACCGAAAGCGCTCCTGAAGACTGCGTTCGAGCAGCGCTCGCCAGGCCCTGTGTACATTAAGTTTTCGTAAAGCCCGGGTCATTCGGATTGAATATTCAACGCGCTGCCTGTATTGGTCCTTTTTTGTAATAGACTAGTACGATTATTCACCGGATCAGGCTGTTTTCTGATCTTCATTTTCCAAGTTTCAGCGGATGATTGCTGGACTGTATCCAGGCACGACTTCTACATGTTCAAACGTTTGCGCGGTTTTTTTTCGAATGATCTTTCCATCGACCTCGGCACAGCCAATACGCTGATATTTGTCAGGGACGAAGGCATTGTGCTGAACGAGCCATCAGTCGTTGCGGTCCGCATGGATCGTGGTCCGGGTGGACCTCAGAACGTCGCCTCGGTTGGGCTTGAGGCCAAGCAGATGCTGGGTCGTACGCCGGGTAATATCCGGACGGTCAGGCCGATGAAAGATGGCGTCATCGCGGATTTCGACATGACCGAACAAATGCTGCAGCACTTTATCAAGAAAGTGCATTCGGCCCGCTTTTTGAGACCGAGTCCGCGCGTGCTGGTCTGCGTGCCTTGTTCTTCGACCCAGGTTGAACGACGCGCGATCAAAGAGTCTGCCGAGGGCGCCGGCGCGCGCGAGGTATTTCTGATCGAAGAACCGATGGCTGCTGCCATTGGCGCCGGTATTCCTATCCACGAAGCCCGTGGCTCGATGGTCCTTGATATTGGTGGTGGTACGTCCGAAGTTGCTGTGCTTTCGTTGAACGGCATCGTGTATTCGGCTTCTGTTCGGGTCGGTGGTGACCACTTTGATGAAGCCATCGTCAACTACGTTCGACGTTCCTACGGCACGCTGATAGGGGAAGCCACGGCCGAACGAATCAAGCTTGAAATCGGCTGTGCGTACCCGCTGGAAGAGGTCAAGGAGATGGAGGTATCAGGACGTAATCTGGCCGAAGGCGTGCCCAAGATGATTACGATTAATTCAACTGAAATCCTTGAAGCTCTGAACGAGCCGTTGACCAATATCACTGCTGCCGTCAAGAATGCGCTTGAGCAAACGCCCCCGGAATTGTGTGCGGACGTAGCCGAAACCGGCATTGTGCTGACGGGCGGTGGTGCACTGCTGCAGGAGTTGGACAAATTGTTGATGGAGGAAACCGGCCTGCCGGTCATCATTGCCGAGGATCCATTGACTTGCGTGGCGCGCGGCGGTGGTCGAGCGCTTGAAATGATGGACGAAAACCGCGGTGATTTCTTTTTCCCGAAGTGAAACCGCAGCACCCGCCAGCATGACGTCCGCCGAACCATGAGTTCTGACTGATCTTGATGCTTGACCAGGACTTCAATCGGCCGTCGATCGGCGATCTGTGAACAGCCCCATTTCGGCAGACGGCATGGACCTGCGCAGCGTTGCGTCAGGCACGGCACGTCTGATTTTCTACACCCTGCTGGCCATCGTGCTGATGGCGTTGGACTTTCGTGGGCGCTACGTCGATCAGCTCCAACAGCTGGCCGGGCAGCTGGCTGAACCGCTGGTCCTGGTCATTGATTGGCCATTCGATCGGCTGCAACAGGCATCCGCGTTTTTTGGTGAGCGTACGGCGATGGTCGAACGGGTCGAGCAGCTCGAACAAGCGCTGCTTGAAGCCCGTGCCGGCATTCAGGTTGTGGATGATCTTGCGCAGGAAAACACGCGCCTGCGGACGCTGTTGAATCTTCGGGAACAGATACAAGCACCGACGCTTGTGGCTGAGCTTGCAGCGATTGATCTCGACCCGTTTGCGCATCGCATCGTGGTCAAGCGCGGCCAACGGCATGGTGTACGAATTGGTATGCCGGTGATGGATGCAACCGGTGTGGTCGGTCAGGTTGAATATGTGCACATGAATACTGCGCGCGTCATTCTGCTATCCGATCCCGATCATGCGCTACCGGTTCAGGTCCTGCCGGGTGGAGAACGCACGATAGCCTATGGGACTGGCACACTGAACCAGCTTCGTCTGAATGACCTGCCAATGAATTCGGCTGTTGAACAGGAACAGCTGGTCGTCACTTCGGGTCTGGGCGGACAGTTTCCTGCCGGGTTGGTCGTGGGCCGGGTGCTGGATATCGAGCGCGTTCCGGGCCAGCCGTTTGCCACTGCATCCGTGCAGGCGCTGTCGGCTATGGGGCGAAATCGTCAGGTGTTGATTCTGCAGCAAGCGCCGGCGACCCCGAATGACGTTGACAGCGATGCCTCGACATCGGATCAAGACACCGCCTCGGACGAAGGAATCAACCCTCGCGTCGAACCCCGGGCGTCATCCGAGCAACCGTTGCAACAAGCTCGAGCGACCGACGCTGATTTGGAGGGGGCACGCTGATGGTTCGGCAAGGCTCATGGGGCCTGACGTCCTCACTGATGCTGGCATATCTGCTGACGCTCGTGCCGCTGCCGCACTGGCTGGATCCGCTGCGTCCTTACTGGGTTGCATTGGTGATGGTCTACTGGCATTTGGAAGTCAATCGCTTGAACCATCTGGGTCAGGCATTTGTCATGGGTCTGATCCTTGACGTGCTGACCGGATCATTGTTAGGTCAGCACGCGCTGGGATTGGTCATCATCAATTTCCTTGTTTCGCGCTTCCGTTCCAGAATCCGGTTTTTCCCGGCCTGGCAACAAGCCATTGCAGTTGGGGCGCTGCTGTTCAACGATCGCATCGTGCAGCTTTGGATCATTGGATTGCTTGATCGGGGTTGGCCCAGTTGGAGTTGGTGGTTACCGCCGTTGATCGGCATCGCCGTCTGGCCCTGGCTGTTCCTGTTGCTGGATGCGGCCCGTCACCGACAGCGTCAGCTCTCATGACCAGGTTGTGGAACAGGTTGCAGCATCGTGTGCGGTCATCGCGCAAGCGTCCGGTGGATCAGGCCAGCCTCGAAGATGCCCGTTCCCAGGTCAATCGACGCTTGGGGCAGGTGGCTGTTGTGATGATGCTGGCGCTGTTGATCGTGCTGTTTCGGTTTGCCCAACTGCAATTATTCGAGCATGATGCATTTGCGGCTCGGGCCGAGAATAATCGGGTCGAGCTGCAGGCCGTGGCGCCAAACCGGGGCCTGATCAAGGATCGATCCGGTCGTGTTCTGGCGGAAAATCGCGCCGCATATCGTTTGGTGGTTGTGCCGGAGCGGGTTGAAGATTCAGACGTGCTGCTGAATACGATCGATGAGCTGGTTGGTCTCAGCGCGGATGAACTGGAGCGCTATCAGCAGGGCATTGAGCGTGCACGACGTTTCCAGCCTGTGCTGTTGAAAGGCAATCTGACCGATGAGCAGGTCGCAATCCTCGCGCTGCAGCGCCACCGACTGCAGGGCATGGAGGTCGAGCCATATCTGATTCGACATTACCCGCATGGATCGGCCCTGGCGCACGTCATTGGCTATGTAGCCAGAATCAACGAACAGGACCTGGCGCGATTGCCACCGGACAACTATCGTGCCAGCACGCATACCGGCCGAACTGGCATCGAGCGTCAGTATGAGGCGTTGTTGCACGGTCAGTCCGGCGTAGAACGCGTCGAAACCAATGCCCGGGGTCGAGTCGTGCGCGTGCTGGAACGGACCGATCCAATACCGGGTGAGAACATCTGGCTGTCGATAGATCTCGATCTGCAGCTCAGAGCCATCGAAGCGATGGGTGAGTACTCCGGTGCCGTCGTGGCCATGCATATAGAAACGGGCGAGGTCCTGGCGCTGGTCAGCCAGCCCGGTTTTGACCCCAACCTGTTCGTCAACGGCATCGGCCAGGTCGAGTATCAGGCCTTGCTGAGGTCGCCGTACCGGCCGTTGTTCAATCGATTTCTCTCCGGTGGCTATGAGCCTGGCTCCACGGTCAAGCCTCTGATCGCGCTGGCCGGACTGGATGCCGGCCTGATTACACCGGAAACGCGCGTATTTTCGAGCGGCGAGTACCAGCTGCCAGGACATTCCAGGCGCTATCGCGACTGGCGTGAAGGCGGCCATGGCTGGGTCGATCTGCGAGCGTCACTGGAGCAGTCGGTCAACGTGTTTTATTATCAGCTAGCCGTTGAACTGGGTATTGACCAGATCTCGCGCGAACTGGCCCTGTTTGGTTTTGGCCAGCGCACCGGCATCGATCTACCGGGCGAGTCGGACGGTGTATTGCCCAGCCGAAGCTGGAAGCGTGCGACCTTGGATGAGCCCTGGTATCCCGGTGAAACGGTGATTACCGGCATCGGGCAAGGCTTCACTATCGTCACACCATTGCAGCTGGCGCTGGCAACAGCAGCCCTGGCTGGACAAGGGCGGGCAGCGCCACCACGTCTGCTGGCGATAGAGCCCAGAAAACAGATGATTGCACACAAGCAAGAGCACTGGCAGGCAGTGCACCAGGGGTTGAGTGATGTAATCAATGGCCCACGCGGAACGGCAAGGGCCATTGCCGACCGAATGAATCATCCGGCAGCAGGAAAAACCGGCACGGCCCAGGTCTTCGGACGACCGCAGAATGAAGAGGCCATACCGGCTGAGGAATTGCCGGAGTTCTTGCGCAATCATGCCCTGTTCATCGGCTTTACGCCGCTCGAGGCACCAAGAATTGCGGTCGCGGTTGTGATTGAGCATGGTGGTGGAGGCTCCACGGTAGCGGCTCCGGTTGCAGCCGAAGTGCTGGATCTGGCCATGGAGCTGTTTTAAATGCTGAGGTCCGGTTTCTGGTCTGAATTCCGGCTTCGGCTGGACCCGGTGTTGACTGTGTTGCTGATGGCCCTGATGCTGTTGGGGCTAGTCGTGCTTTATAGCGCCACGGATCAGAACGCCGGTCTTGTCATTCGGCAGAGCATTCGCCTGGCGTTTGGTCTTGGTTTGATGGTTGTTGCGTGTCAAGTGCCGCCGGCCTGGTATCGACGCTGGGCCCCGTGGCTTTATGGTGCAGGTCTGGCCATGCTGATTGCGGTGCTATGGGTCGGTGTCGGTCGTGGTGCACAACGCTGGCTGGATATCGGCCTGTTCTGGTTCCAACCGTCTGAAGCCATCAAGATCGCGCTGCCGCTGATGCTTGCCGCCTGGCTGCATCAGAAAAAACTGCCGCCGAGCCTGCTTGACACGATGGTCTGTGTCCTGCTGATCGCACTGCCTACGCTGCTCATTGTGCAGCAGCCTGATCTGGGTACATCGCTATTGGTTGCCGCCGGCGGTGTGGTTGTGCTGTTTTTGTCGGGCTTGCGCTGGCGCTGGATCATCTTGACGATGCTCAGCTTTGCAGCCCTGGCTCCGCTGCTCTGGACACGGCTGCATAGCTATCAACAAAATCGTATTCTGACGTTTCTCAATCCCGAGTCCGACCCGCTTGGCGAGGGCTGGAATATCATCCAGTCCAAAATCGCGGTTGGCACCGGCGGCTTCAACGGGCGGGGTTGGCTGCAGGGCACGCAATCCAGGCTGGAGTTTCTGCCGGAGCCGCATACCGATTTCATTCTGGCGGTCTTGTCCGAGGAGTTCGGTTTTATCGGTGTGTTTGTTGTACTTGCGTTCTATGCTGCAATTCTGATGCGTGCGGTCTACCTCGTGAGCCGAACCCGTGAGGTATTTTCGCGCTTGTTGGGCGGCAGTCTGATTTTTCTGTTCTTCGTGTACTTTCTGGTCAATGCCGGCATGATTTCCGGGCTGCTGCCGGTTGTCGGTGTGCCCATGCCGCTGGTCAGTTATGGCGGGACATCGGCGGCAACGCTGCTGGCCGGCTTCGGTATTATCATGGGGCTGTATAGCCGCCGCAAATTGATGGACTGATCGATACTCAATCGGTTCCGGTAATTTTTTCGCGGTTTTGTTGTCACAATCTGTTCATAGCAAGTGAGGTCGTTCCGTGTCAAAACCATTGATTCACATCTGTTTGCTGATTGCCCTGTCGTTAGCTGCGCCTGTCATTGCAGATGAGCCCCATCCCGGCAGTGAGGCCTTTATCGAACGCGTGGTCGGGGAGTACGGGCTGGATGAGCAGTATGTGCGAAGCATGCTGCAGGACGCCGAATATCAGCAGTCGATTATCGATGCGATTACCCGGCCTGCCGAGGCCAAGCCGTGGCATGAATATCGTCCGATTTTTCTCGGTCAGGAACGAATCGACGGCGGCGTCGAATTCTGGCGTGCCAATCAGCCACTGATCGAGCAGATCGTGGAACAGATGGGCGTGCCGCCGGAGGTCATCATGGCCATTGTCGGCGTCGAGACGCGGTACGGCATGATTACCGGCAGCTTTCGTGTGCTTGATGCGCTGACAACGCTGGGCTTCTACTACCCGCGCCGGGCCGATTTCTTTGCCCGCGAACTTGGAAAATACTTTCAGCTGGCCGAAGAGGAACAATTGGAGTTGACCGAAGTGCGCGGGTCCTATGCAGGCGCCATGGGCATCGGGCAGTTCATTCCTTCCAGCTACCGGGCTTATGCCGTGGATTTCGATCAATCGGGATCGCGAGATTTATGGCAATCCCTGCCGGATGCATTGGGCTCGGTCGCCAACTATTTGAAAGTTCACGGCTGGCAACCGGATGCGCCGATCGTGCTGCCGGTCAACGCAATGCCGGAAGATTGGGATCGCGAGCTGCCGATCAAACCCGAACATACGCTTGCAGACCTGGTTGAAATGGGCGTTGCATTCGATGACCAGGGATTACCGGCAGATACCGCAGCCACGATTATCGAACTCGAAGCGGTGGACGGTCCCGAGTACTGGATCGGGTTGAATAATTTCTATGTGATCACACGCTACAATCGCTCGCCGCTGTACGCAATGGCCGTGACGCAATTGTCTGAAGCCATCGCCGAACAAGCTGTTCTAGCGCTGGAGTCTGATACTTGAGCCGGTTGTTTTACAGTGCCGGTTTGCTGCTGATTATTTGCCAGTTGACGGCCTGCGGCAGTCGTGACACGGTCGACGGACCGGGCAGTTCGCTGGATGGCCGCACGATTCAGGTACCCGCGCCCCGTCCTGAACCACTGTCACGCTACGGCAACCACTCGCCTTACGAAGTGCTCGGCCGGACCTATCGCGTGCTGCCGACTGCTGCGGGCTATGTCGAGCGCGGTGATGCGTCCTGGTACGGCAGTAAGTTTCATGGTCGCCTGACCTCGTCCGGCGAGCCCTTCGATATGTATGCCGTGTCGGCTGCACATAAGACCCTTCCGTTACCCAGCTGGGTCGAAGTGACCAACCTGAACAATGGGCGGACCCTGACGATCCGCGTGAATGATCGCGGACCGTTCAAAGAAGGACGGATCATCGATTTATCCTATGCTGCCGCGCATTTGCTTGACGTGCTGGATTCCGGCACGGCGCCGGTGGAAGTGCGCGCGATTACCTTTGATGGCCATACGCCCAGAACCGGGCTCAGTCCGCGTTCAGTCCCGGTCGAACTACAGGTCGGTGCATTTTCGAGCAGGAACCGCGCGCGCCAGGTTCGTGATCAATTGGAGCGGGCTGATATCAACCGCATTGATATCGATCGGGCGCGCACGCCGAATGGAACGGTCTGGCGCGTCCGTGTTGGGCCGATTCGATCGATGGGTCGGGCGAGCGAAGTGGCTCAGCGCATTGTTGAATTGGGCCTCGGCACACCCATGTTTATCTATCGTTAGCACCTGTGCCCACCTGAACGAGTACCCCGTGCGTCGAGGGTGAGCCAGGTCACATCGAGAAAAGAATTCTGGAATATAACAACCTATGAATAAATACAAGCTTTTGGCATGCGCGTTGCTGGTCTCCTTCATCCAGGCACTGGCTGAAGATGCACGGGCTCAGCGTCCGACCCCGGCACCGCCTGAGATTGGCGCAACCAGTTATGTGCTGGTCGATTTCCACTCCAGCCAGGTGCTGGCCGCAACCGATCCTGAGCTTCAGGTCGAACCTGCGAGTATTACCAAACTGATGACCAGCTATGTTGTGTTCCGCGAACTGGAAGCCGGCAATCTGACCTTGTCCGATCAGGTGCTGATCAGCGAAAAAGCATGGCGGACGCCGGGCTCGAGAATGTTTGTCGAAGTCGATACACAGGTCAGCGTTGAAGACCTGCTGCAGGGCGTAATCGTGCAATCCGGCAATGATGCCAGTGTGGCCCTGGCCGAGCACGTTGCCGGTTCTGAAGCCGTGTTTGCTCAGATGATGAATGCCGAAGCTGAACGCCTGGGCATGGTTGGCACCAATTATCAGAACGCAACCGGTCTACCGGGCGAGCAACACTACACCACGGCACGTGATGTGGCCCGGTTGTCGGCGGCATTGATTCGTGATTTTCCGGATTATTACAACTGGTATTCGCAGGCTGAATTCACCTACAACGACATCACCCAGCCGAATCGAAATCTGCTCTTGCGTCGCGATCCCTCGGTCGACGGTCTGAAAACCGGTCATACCGAATCTGCCGGCTATTGCCTGGCAACCTCCGCCAGTCGCGACGGGATGCGCTTGATCAGTGTTGTTATGGGAACTGCAAGTGAAAATGCCCGGGCATCGGCCAGCCAGGCACTGCTGAACTATGGCTTTCGATTTTTTGAAACCTTCAGTCTGTACGAGGCCGGTGAGGAATTGACCCGAACGCGGGTCTGGAAAGGCAAGGAGGAGACGATGGCCCTGGGGTTGCAATCACCATTGTTGATTACGCTGCCGCGCGGTCGTCAGGATGCATTGAACGCTGAATTGATCGTGCCCCAGCGGCCGATGGCGCCGTTCTCGACCGGTCAGGTATTTGGTGAACTGCAGATCAGTCTCGATGATGAACTGATGTTGAGTCGTGACCTGATCGTCCTCGAAGGCGTTCAACGTGCCGGGTGGTGGGGCCGAACCACGGATAGCATCGGCCTCTGGTTTGGCGGCTTGTTTGGCGGCGATGACTGATTCCACGACCGAACCGGATTCGGCAGGGCTGACAACCGATGCCGATGGCAAGCTGGCGTTTCCCTGCCGCTACCCGGTCAAGGCCATGACTCAGGCTGAAGAGCAGAGCGTACAGCAGGTGCTTGAAACCATCACATCCATCGGCTTGCCGGTTGAATCGGACCGTGTGCGCGTTCGCCCCAGTCGAAACGGACGCTTTCAAAGTATTACCGTGGAGGTCGATGTCAGCAGCCGTGAGCAGTTGGAGCAGACCTACGCTGCGCTGCGGGCTCTTGACTGCGTATTGATGACCCTGTAGCCGGTGGCCACGCACTCCGAATCAATCCGTGCATCTTTTCCAGCCCTGAAGGTGAAGTCCCTCGGGCTGTGTGAATATGCACAAGTCTGGCGCGCGATGCAGGCATTCACGGATCAACGCACGCCTGAAACGAGTGATGAACTTTGGCTGGTCGAACACCCGCCCGTATTCACTCAGGGCCTGGCCGGCAAGCCGGAGCATGTGCTGAACCCGGGTACGATTCCGATTATCCAGACCGATCGTGGCGGTCAGGTTACCTACCATGGGCCTGGTCAACTGGTGTTTTATCCGCTGATCGATATCGATCGTTTGGGTTTGGGCGTACGCAAGTTGGTTTGCAATCTGGAGCAGTCGGTCATTGATCTAATGACTGATCATCAGGTCGAGGCGGATCGTAAAGCGGGGGCGCCCGGGGTGTTCGTTGACGGCGAAAAGATTGCGTCTATCGGACTGAAAGTCCGGCGTGGCTGCACGTTTCACGGGCTTGCGCTGAATGTGGATCTGGATTTGTCACCGTTCAGTCTGATCAACCCCTGCGGTGTTGCCGATCAACGAATGACACGCTGGGTCGATTGCGTGCCGGACGCGTATCGGCACATCGACAAGGCTGTACTGGCACGCCGTTGGGTCAAGCACTTCGCCCGATCCGTCGGGCTTGACGCACAGCATGAATCAGCGGATGATGAAACTCACGCACTGTTGCCAAACCACGGGTAGACTTTCTGTCATTCTGAAATCAAATAGCCAACCAGTCAATATCAATGAAACCTTATCGAGGTTGATCAGGTCCAAATTCCTATGAAATTAAAAGCCTCTTTGTTGTCCATTCTGTTCAGCGGCGGTCTGGCGGCTGTTCTCAGCTTGCCGGGATTAGGCACTGCGGTGGTCGAAAGCAACGCAGATCCACTGCCTTCGATGCTCGAACCCGCCACCGAGCACAGCTTTGCGACTCGGTTGACGACCCGTTTCCTGTCCAGTTATCACTATCGCCGGCTGCAGCTTGATGACCCCATGTCCGAGCGCATATTCGATCAGTACATCGAGTTGCTGGATCCAAACAAAATGTATTTCCTGGCCTCGGATATCCGCGATCTTCGTCGTTACCAGGTTCACCTGGATGATGCGCTGATGTCGGCAGAACTGGCCCCGGCCTTCGATATTTTCAATTTGTATATTCGTCGAGTCAACGAGCGCATCGACTATGCCCAGCAGCTGCTGGAGGGTGAATTCGATTTCACCATTGACGAAAATTATTTCTATGACCGGGAAGCGTTGCCGTGGGCGACTACCCGGGCCGAAATTGAGGATTTGTGGCGACAGCGCGTCAAGAATGACTGGATCGGTCTGATGCTGGCCGAGCGTGAAAACGAAGACATCCGCGATACGCTGTCGGAGCGCTACGCCAATATCCAGCGTCGCGTCAAGGAATTCAACAGCCAGGATGCATTCCAGTTCTTCATGAATGCCTATGCGCGCTCGATTGAGCCGCATTCATCCTACATGTCGCCCCGCCTGGCCGACAACTTCGAAATCTCGATGAAGCTGTCGCTGGACGGCATCGGCGCACTGCTCGGCGCCGAGGGTGAATATGTTTCTGTGCAGTCGATTGTGCCGGGCGGCCCTGCCGACCTGGACGGTCGTCTTCAGCCTGGTGATCGCATTGTCGGCGTCGGGCAAGGGCAGGAATCCGATATTCAGGATGTGGTCGGCTGGCGGCTCGACGATGTCGTCGATCAGATTCGCGGCGAGCGCGATACGACCGTTCGTCTTCAGCTGTTACCTGCGCAGTCGGGCTCCAAAGGCGCGATGAAGACCATTGATATCGTCCGCAATGAGGTCAAGCTCGAAGAGCAGGCCGCTCAAGCGCACGTCGAAGAAATTGAAGTCGACGGTCAGCTGCGCCGCATGGGCATCATCCAGGTACCGGTGTTTTACGTTGATTTTCGTGGACGGGCCCGTAACGAGCCCAACTACCGGTCGAGCACGCGTGATGTTCGCCGCTTGATTCAGGAGATGCGAAAGGAAGGCGTCGAAGGCATCGTCATGGATTTACGCGGAAACGGCGGTGGCGCGCTTGATGAAGCCACGACCATGGTTGGTTTGTTTATCGACGAAGGGCCCGTTGTGCAGGTGCGTGATGCCAGCGGCCGCATTTCGGTGGAATCCGACTACGAGCCAGGCATGGCCTGGGAAGGACCACTCGCCGTTCTGGTCAATCGACACAGCGCTTCTGCCTCTGAAATCTTTGCTGCCGCAATTCAGGATTACAATCGCGGCGTCATTCTGGGCGAGCCGACGTTCGGCAAGGGTACCGTGCAGAATTTATTCAATCTGGATGATTTCTCGACCAATGAAGACGTTCGGCTGGGCCAGGTCAAACTGACCATGGCAGAATTCTTCCGCGTCAACGGCGGTTCAACTCAATCCATGGGCGTTCAGCCTGACATCATGTTGCCCAGTTTTGGCGATCCTGACGAATACGGAGAATCCTCGCTTGACTTTGCGCTGCCGTGGACTCAAATTACGCGCGCTGATTTTGATGCCTTGGGTGATTTTGCACCTCTGCTGCCGATTGCCGAACAGCGTCACCAGAATCGACGCAGCAGCGTCGAGGAACTGACCAATCTGGTTGAGGAAATGAACGAATGGGAGGCGCGCAGTCAGCGCAAGTCCATTTCTCTGATGGCCTCGGTTCGCGAGCAGGAGCACGCTGAAGCCGAAGCCAAGCGACTCGAACGCTACGGGCCTGACCCGGACGAGTCTGCCGATGAACAAGTCGCCGCTAATGAAGCCACGGAATCGAATAGCAGCGCAGACTCAGGCGAGCTTGCAGTCGATACGCGCGCTGACGATGAACCCGACGTGTTGATGCTCGAATCTGCGCGAATTCTTGCTGATCTGATCGATCTTGATGAAGATCAGCATTTACTCGTTCATACCGCAGAACCGGTCATTTCAAGCTCCATAAACTGAACGCAGGCAGCCTGAATTGCGCAGGCTGCTCATTCAAGTGAAGCGCTGAACATTTCTCAGCAGCGTTGTTCAGCGCCTCGCTGGATCTGCGTCACCCGTGCTGTTTCAAGCACGTACACTCACTGAGATGATGGATTCCCAGACTGTACGCGTTGCTCTGCCGGTCCCCTTGCCGCGACTGTTTGATTATCTTGTGCCCGAATCCATCGATGCGCTGTCTGCAGGTGATCGCGTGCTGGTGCCGTTTGGCTCGCGTGAACTGGTCGGAATTGTCGTTCAACCGGATGCGCGATCGTCGTTGCCACGCGATGCGCTGAAATCGGTGGGTGCGCTGCTTGGTCCCAACGAAATCCCCGACGAGCTGTTGAATCTGCTGCTATGGACCGTGCGCTACTACGCGTCACCAATCGGCGAACTGGTCACGCTCGGTCTACCTCCGGCGCTGCGACGTAAACAGCCCTTCAAGTTGCCGGCCGCTGAGTGGCTGCAGCTGACCGAACAAGGTCGCGAGTCAACCTTCTCAAGGGCGCCCAAACGGCAATCCCTGCAGCAAGCGCTGGTTGCAAGATCTCCGCGCTCTCGATCCGAATTGCTGGATGAAGGGGTTTCCGCCCATCTGCTTCGCTCGATGCTGCAAGCGGGTCTGATCGAACCAGCGGATCGGCCTGCTTCACCGGCAAGAACAGGCCCCGAGCTGAATGAGGAGCAGAAATCTGCAGTTGATGCAATAACGGAATCGATCAATCGATTCACGGCCTATTTGCTGGCCGGCGTGACCGGCAGCGGTAAGACCGAGGTTTATCTGCAGGCTGCTCGACCGCTGGTTCAGCGGGGCCAGCAGGTGCTGTTTCTGTTGCCTGAAATCGGCTTGACCACTCAGACCGTGCGCCGTATCGAGCAGCGACTCGGCCAGCCTGCCTGGATTTACCACTCCGATCTGAGTGAGGGCGAGCGGCTGGCAACATGGCAGGCGGCACGGTCCGGCCGTGCGCGGGTCTTGATCGGCACGCGATCAGCCCTCTTTTTGCCGCTGAAGACCGCTGCCATGATTGTTGTCGATGAGGAGCATGACAGCTCGTACAAGCAATTCGATGGCGTACGCTACAACGCCCGGGATGGGGCCGTCATGCGAGCCCGTGCTTTGGATATTCCCATTGTTCTTGGCAGCGCCACACCCGCGCTGGAAAGTGTTGCCAATGCCGATCAGGGCCGCTACCGATTGCTCGAATTGACCAAACGCGTGACCGACCTCGCCCTGCCGCAATGGCGCCTTGAAGACACCCGGGGCGATCATTCTGAGGCGGGACTGACGCCAGCGCTGATCGAACGCATCCGTGATCGCATCGACGCAGGTGAACAAGTGCTGGTGTATCGGAACCGACGCGGCTACGCGCCGATTTTGATGTGCAATGAATGCGGCTGGCAGGCAGACTGCAATCATTGTTCTGCTCACTTGACCATGCATCACAGTAGTCGAACACTGCGCTGTCACCACTGTGGCTATGTGCAGGCCCTGCCATCGCGCTGTCCGAGTTGCCATGCGCCGGATCTGCATGCCGGCGGGAGCGGCACTGAACGGGTCGAGGAACGGTTGGCCAGGCTGATTCCCGAGGCGCCATTGATTCGTGTTGATCGAGATCAGGTCCAGCAGCGCGATCAGTTCGAGAAAATCATTGACCAGCTTTCAGCGGGGCAACCGTGCATCATCATCGGCACGCAGATGATTGCAAAAGGTCACCACTGGCCCGGTATTGGTCTGGCCATTGTGCTGGATGCGGATCAGTCGCTGTTCAGCGCGGATTTTCGTGGGCCGGAGCGACTTGCGCAAACGCTGTACCAGGTTTCAGGTCGCGCCGGTCGAGCCCGACCGGGCGAATTCGTACTGCAAACCCGACAGCCGGACCACCCGTTCATTCAGCGACTGATGGAAACCGATTACCTGTCTTCGGCGCGATGGCTGCTGGACGAGCGGGCGGCGGCTGGGTTGCCGCCAGTGACGGCGCTGGCCATGGTCCGCGCGGAAGCTCGCCAGGCAACGCAGGCTCAGGCGTTTCTGAAGCGCATCGCTGCCGACTTGGCAACAAGCCAGGTACAGGTTTCAGGCCCGCTGCCCGCGCTGTTACAACGCAGAGCCGGCTATTGGCGGTATCAGCTCTGGTTAACGAGTGCGAGCCGGGCCGACTTGATGGCGGTGACTCAGCGCCTGCCGGAACACATCAGTCAGGGCAAGGCGCCAAGCAACCTGCGCTGGCATATCGACGTGGATCCGCTCGAAGTTTGAGCCTGAGGCTGCTTGTTGTTGTCCAGAATTGAACTGCTGAATCAGCCGTCAATTCAGGAGTCCGCAGGATCCGCATCCTTGTTTTTTTGGTCCTTGCGCGGGGGATGCACCCAGACCACATCGACCATCTGACGCCGAGCTGCCTGTTCAACCTTCCACATATATTCTTGATCGGTTGTGGCGTTGGCTGCAGGGCTGCTTGCGAGGCCATCAGAACCGGTTGTCGCGCAACCGCTGAATAGCAGGCTCAGAATCAGCAGTGCGCCGAATGGTAACAAGCGATTCTGGGAAGTGAGATAACGAATGGGCTTCAACATAACGATCTCCTTTTGGTGAAGTCATGGATTGCGTATTCAGACTGCCATAGGACCGTTTAAGAAAACATTATGAAAAAATGAAGCTGCCGCAGGTAGCTGATCAGCCGCTGCGCGCAGCACCGTCGCGCCGCGAGTCGGCCGCGGCGTCACGGTCGCTGACTGCGTGCACACCGCCGAAGTAGAGATTGCGCTGCGGCCAGCGTGTGGTCGCAAGTGTTTGTTGGTCCAACCAGTCCGTGGTTTGATCCGGCCAGGCCGAGGGCGGTAACTCAAATGCCAGCGCGTCATCTTCAAGATGCATCCGCGGCGCCTGGATGGCTTGCTGCAGCGGCAGATCGAAATGAATGACATTGCACAGCACCTGAGCAATGGCGGTGCGAATGCGATTCGAGCCGCCACTGCCCAGAATCAGTCGCTGGGGGCTCAACCCCGTGCATTGGGCCAGTGTCGGGGCCATCATCGAGGCCAACCGGCGATTTTCCGGCCAGTGGTGAAAGCCCATTCGATTAAGATCCTGCTCGCCGAGCATGTTGTTCAACATAAAGCCGCAGTTGCTGACCACGCGCCCGCAGCCCTCCCCGTTGGAGAGCGTCATCGCGGCCAGGTTGCCTGCCCGATCACGAATGCTGATATGCGTCGTGCCTTTGCGCGCCAGCAAGTCTGGCTGAATCAGCTTTTGATAAGTCTGCTGCAGCAGCTTATCGGAGCGCAGGCACTCTGGTTGTTCCAGCAGTTTTCGATCGGCCTGGCTTTCATGCATGGCCGCCAGCAGTGCATCCAGATGTGCTGCGCTGCCGAAACGTGCGCTGGCTGGCAGTTTTCGCTCCAGGCTGCTGGTCATCAGCGTAACCATCATGCCGCCAAAGGCCGGTGGTGGATTTGACCAAACGCGCCATTCGCCAAGTGTCCAGGTATTCGGCTGTCGATAGTGCACCCGGTAGCGACCGAAATCCTCGACTTGCAGATGCCCGCCGTGCAGTTCGGCATCTGCAGCAATCTGAGCTGCTACCTGCTGTTGATAGAACTGCTCGCCGCCAGGCCGTGCTATCTGCTCCATGAAATCGGCCAATTCCGGATTGCTCACGCGGGATCCGACCTCGGGTAACGGGCTCCGATCATCTGAAAGCCCGAATAGCTGCGCGGAATCCGGACTGCTGCGGACAATCGGCTCCAGGATGGCCAGCGCCAGTGCCTGAGTTGAATTCAGCACAACACCATCGCGCGCCAAGTGGATGGCCGGTTGGGCCAACTGCTCCATTGATCGACTGGCAAAGCGCTGCTGCAGCGAAAACAGACCCGGCACCATGCCCGGAGCTGCCGCGGCGCCCATGCCAACGTGAAACTCCTGCGTGTCGGTACCGAAATTACCGTGAATCGGATAGAAATCCACAAAATTGGTTCGTTTTTTTTGCGGGGTCTGGGTAAAGCAGTCGAGCACCATCGGCGCCTTGCCGGCAGGCTGGAGCAAGGCATGCCCACCACCACCGGGTGAGCAGAAGATGGGTTCAGCAACACAGGCCGTCCATGCAGCAGCAATCAACGCATCAAAGGCGTTGCCTCCGTCGATCAGTACTTCGCACGCGGCATTGGTCGTGTCCGCATGGCCTGAGGACACCTGCCAGGATCGGCCATTCATGGAGTCATTTTGCCGGAATTATGCCTGCAATGTGAACCGCGTCGATGCAGCGTCTGCAGCAGCTGGCTATACTCGTTCCGACATTGACATGGAACGACCCGATGCATAGATTACTTCGCTGTATTGCGCTGACGTTTTTGCTTGCGCCCTGGCTGTGTAGTGCCCAGATACCCGATGATGTCACTCTTGAGTCAGTTCCTGGTTTATCAGGTTTTTCAAATGCGCTTAGCCTAAAGAATGCTGGAGATGGTTCAAATCGACTCTTCATCGTTCAACAAGACGGAATTATTCGCGTAGTTGCTGCTGACGGCACCTTGCTATCTACGCCTTTTTTGGATTTGGGTAATCAAGTCAATTTCGGTGGAGAGCGAGGATTGTTGGATATCGAGTTTCATCCTGAGTTTTCGATCAATGGCCGTTTTTTCCTGCATTATTCTGCTGGACTTAATCGGCCCGTGGGAATTGATTCTGGAGACACCATCGTTGCTGAGTTTTCACTGACAGCAAATCCTAACGTGGCCAATAATACTCCGGATCGTATTATCTTGACCGTCAGACAGGATTTTGGAAATCACAATGGCGGCGGTATGAACTTTGGACCTGATGGGTATCTCTACATAGGTTTAGGCGATGGTGGTAGTGGAAATGATCCCTGCAATCGGTCACAGACGTTGGACCCAAGTCAGATTGTGACCGGTGGTAGTTGTGAGTCCGATGAATCTGTAGCATTGCTGGGTAAGATGTTGAGAATAGATGTGGATAACGCCACACCGGTTGGCCCTAACAATCTCTGCGCGGCTAATAATGACGGCACAGCCAACTATTCTGTCCCGGAGACTAACCCATTCTTCGGTCAGGCCAGCCGGTGCGGCGAAGTATTTCTTTATGGTATTCGAAATCCGTGGCGTTCTTCCTTTGACCGCTTGACAGGTGATTTATGGATCGGTGACGTGGGCCAGGATCATCATGAAGAAATTAATCTACTCAAGTGGCCACTTACGCCTGGAGATGATCTTGGCTGGAAACTGTGTGAAGGCACCACTGAACGCGGCGTTTCCGTCAATCCGTGTGGAGTGCCTGGAGGAATCCTTCCGAACTCAATTATTCCAGTGATAGAGTATCCGACGGGAGGCTCATTCGGAAATTCTGTGACAGGGGGGTACTTGTATCGTGGTCCAGTTGATAGCTTATATGGTCGCTATATCTTCGGAGATGCTTTCCCAGGAAATATAGCTATCGCAACCGAAAGTAACGGAAGCTGGGCCTTTGATGTTTTTGGATCGCCGAGTGGTTCTGTGAGAGCTTTTGGGGAAGATGAGCAAGGTAATGTATACGTGGTGTTCGATGACAATATTCGAGTTTTTACCGGTCTGCCGTTTTTGTTCAGAGACAGCTTCGAAACACTAAATTAATATTCGATAGCCTCGAACCGGTTGGCCTTGCGATTCTTGCGTACCTTGGACGGATCCCAGATTCGCCCGTTCATTGAAATCCATACGCCTTCTGGCTGACCGTGCAAAGCGCCAATTGCACAGCCGATATTGAACATTGCGTCCGAGCCGATAAAGCGAGCCGGATTCAGCGCGCCGGTCATGACAATGACGCGTTCTTTCAACGTGGATAAACGCTGTGCCGTTTCGACCATGGTATCGGTGCCGTGCGTGATCAGGAAATGGCTGGCCTCCGATTTGGCCACGGCATCAAATATCAAATCGCGATCGTTTTCGGTGAATTCAAGCGAATCCTTGCGCATCAGCGGCATGACTTTCCAGCGAAACGCCACGTTCATATCGCTGAGTATGCGACCAATTTCCGGTTCGCCAATCTTGTAGTCCGACTGATCGTCGAAGTACACCTTGTCGATCGTGCCGCCGGTCGTGATGATCTGGAGAAAGTGCACGCTGATTGCTCCGCTGATGGTCGGGCCTATCAGCCCGTCGATAATGTTCCGCCTGCATTCTAGCTGCAATGATCGATTCAGCGCTCAGTGCGTGTGCCCGGTGTTTTCCGTTTTTTTATCCAATCGATAGCCAATGCCGGGCATGGCCAGGTAGAACCAGATGATCAGCACCAGCTGAATGCAGGCGATGATTCGCACTTCGGGATTGGACCAGGCCTCGGTCACCGCGATGCTGAAATGGATCAGCAGAATGGTGCCGCCCAGCACTACGGCCCTTGGGTTCTTGTTCCAGATACCACGAGCCGGGATCAACATCGGCAATGCAAACAGCGCAAGAGGTATCCAGCGACCAAACCATTCGGACGGGTATAGCCAACCGAACCAGACCAACTGAATCGCAAGCAGGGCCAGCCAGAGCCAGCGGGTGACGGTCAGGGATCGCATAATGCACTCGCAACGTCAGCTACCCGCTTGCCCAATACGCGGGCCAGTTGGGTCTCATCTTCGCTCAATGGGCGATCGCTGTCGGGTCCGGACCAGTGGCTGGCGCCATAAGGTGTGCCGCCAGACTCGGTTGTGGTCAGGCGCTTCTCGCTATAGGGAAGGCCGACGATGATCATGCCGTGATGCAGCAAAGGAATCATCATCGACAGCAGCGTAGCCTCCTGGCCGCCGTGCAGGCTCGACGTCGACGTGAATACACCGGCCGGCTTGCCGATCAGCGTGCCCGAGAACCACTCACTGCCGGTCGAATCAAGAAATTGTTTCAACGACGCAGCCATATTGCCAAAGCGGGTCGGGCTGCCCAGGATCAAGCCATCGCAGTCGGCCAGATCGGATTTTTCGACGAGGGCTGGTCCGTCTTCCGGTAATTCAGCGGTTTCCGGATCCAGTGCGGAAGTAATCGGTGGCACGGTCCTAAGCCGCGCCTGGCTGCCGGTTGATTCGATGCCGCGGCAGATTTCTCGCGCCAGTGCCAGCGTGTTGCCGTGAACCGAGTGCATCAGTACCAGGATTTCACTCATTCAAGCATCTCCAAAATACGTTCGGGGGGGCGGCCAATGCGCGCCTGATCACCGACCACTACGATCGGGCGTTGAATTACCTTGGGGTTATTGGCCATGTATTCCGCCAGTTGTGATGTGGAAAAACCCGACAGATCTTGATCTGCATCACTGCTTCGAACCAGATCAGTCAAGGGTTGTTTCAATGTAGCTGCAAGCTCCAGCAGCTGTTTCGGGTCGGGCGGGTCGTTCAAATACTCGATGATCTGAACCGCGACGCCTCGCTGCTGTAGCAGGGCCAACGTTGCTCGACTCTTGGAACAGCGTGGATTGTGATACACAATGACGGTCATTCATCTGTACGCATCAACTCGGAAGCGCATAGACTAACCGATCTGGTATGAATTCGGATTCAGCAACAATACGCTCGCGTGAGCTGACGGCCTGGGATGCGCTGACTAACCCGCGCTGGCTCAAGTCGTTTGTACAGCACCTGTGGCAGCACTTTGGCGAGGTGCGCTGCTTCGAGTCGGCAGCAATGCTCAGCTACACCACGCTGCTGGCGATTGTGCCGCTAATGGCGGTGGTCTTCAGCGTGGTGTCGGCGTTTCCTGTTTTTGACCAGGCGGTCGTGCAGGTTCAGGATTTTGTGTTCGAAAACTTCGTGCCGGCTGCAGGCGATACGATCGAACAGTACCTGAATGAGTTTGTCGAACGCTCGGCCACGATGACCGGCACCGGTACGGCATTTTTGATCCTGACGGCGATCGTGCTGATGTCGACGATCGAGAAAAGCCTGAATCGGATCTGGTGCGTCAAGCAACCGCGTCGTTGGTCCAGCCGGTTGATGATTTATTGGGGTGTGCTGACACTGGGTCCGATCATGATCGGTGCCAGCCTGGGCCTCAGCTCCTATCTGGCGGCCCTGCCGTTGTTGGCCCCTGAGTTTGCGCGCGGTTGGTTGCAGACAATGTTTCTGGGGTTGTCGCCGTTCCTGATCGCATTCATTGCATTTACGCTGATGTTTCTGGTTGTACCCAATCGTCGCGTCCAGTGGAACCATGCGGTCATCGGCGGGCTGGTGTCCAGCCTCTTGTTCGAGTGTTCCAAGCGTGGCTTCGTGTTGTATATCCAGCATTTTCCGACGTATGAACGTCTGTATGGCGCATTGGCGACCATTCCGATTTTTCTGATCTGGATCTATCTGTCCTGGGTCGTGATTCTGCTTGGAGCCAGCGTCACGGCGGCTTTAACAACCTTCAGCTACCAGCGAGCGGATTGGCGTTGGAATCCGCGTCACCGGTTTGTGCTGGCCATCCGGGTGATCGGTCACTTGTGGCATGCCCAGGGTCAAACGAGCGGTTGTTCGCCGGAACAGCTGCTGGCCGAAGAGCCGGGTGCAACCGACGTTGATTTACAGTCCATCCTGGTGCCGCTGGCCAACGCCGATCTGGTCCACGTTGATCAGGAAGGGGACTGGTTTCTGACCGCCGATCTGGCCGAGATCACGCTTGGCGACCTGCATGCGATGTTACCGTTTATGCTGCCCATTGATGATATCGATGCATTGCCCGTGAGCGATGAGCTTGACCAGACGTTGCACAATGCGCTGCAAGAAATGCATGATGCTGCCGGTCCTTTACTGAGAAGATCGGTCAAATTCTACGTTACACGACCCGAAAAACGGATTGAATGATTGTTGATTGCAGCGGTCACACCAGGGCCATTGATTACTGAAAGCATCCAGGAGAACCGTCTTGTTGAACCCCTCTTTTATTGCAGCCTGCATCCTCGCCCTCGGCCTGCAGCTTCAACCAGCACTCGCCGAAATCGACTTCGAGCTGCCGGCTCTTGATGGCAACACGGCGCGACTCAGTGACTATCGCGGGCAGTGGGTGCTGGTCAACTATTGGGCGACGTGGTGCGCGCCCTGTCGCAAGGAAATCCCTGACTTTTCGAGTATGCATGATGCGCGCGACGACATCATGGTGCTTGGGCTGGCGTATGAAGAAACCGAGGTCGACGCATTCGAGCAGTTTCTGCAGCAGTATCCAGCCAGCTATCCCATTCTGATTGTGGATACTTACAATCCACCGGAAGCACTTGGGGCACCGCTGGCGCTGCCGACCAGTTTTCTGGTCAATCCTGCCGGGGCGCTGGTCGAGACCTGGATCGGACCGATCACCAGCGCCCAGATTATCGAGCGGGTCGACGAGCTGACCGACTGATGCAATGTCGCTTGTTCACGATCAGTGGGACGGTGCAGGGCGTGTTCTTCCGCGCCTCGACGCGCGCTCAGGCCGAATCGCTGGGCATTCAGGGGCATGCCATCAACTTGGCCAATGGTCAGGTTGAGGTGCTGGCCTGTGGCGACGTCAAGGCACTTGAACAGCTGGCTGCCTGGCTCAACCAGGGGCCCGAACGTGCTGTCGTAGAACAGGTTCAACAAGCGCCTGCCCGCCCCGAACAGCCGCCGGTCGGTTTCACGACGGGTTAGTGCAGTCTCGAGCGTGCCCCTCGCGCAGGCTCATTTCCTGGTTTTGCGAGCAAACTCCGCTGCCTGTTGAACCGGCTTGAAAGAATTGCGATGGACCGGGGTTGGCCCGAGTTCGTACAGGGCGGTCCGGTGTTGCGCAGTCGGGTAGCCCTTGTTTTGAGCAAAGGCATAGCCTGGATAGCGTTGATCCAGCTTGATCATGATCTGGTCACGATGCACTTTGGCAAGAATGCTCGCCGCGCTGATGGCCGGGTCCAATTGATCGCCATCTACAATCGTCTGAACTTCGATCGTCCCCAGGTCCGGTGCCCGATTGCCGTCGACCCGGACAAGACCCGGCCAGAATTCCAGGCCAGACACCGCGCGTTTCATGGCGAGTAGCGATGCCTGCAGAATATTCAGTTCGTCGATTTCTTCGACGCTGGCCTCGGCAATGGCCGAGGTCGCAGCGTTGGCTTGGATCTGCGCAAACAGCTTTTGCCGTCGACTGGGGCTGAGTTTCTTTGAATCCGCCAGCCCGGCAATTGGCTGGTCCGGGTCCAGTATTACAGCCGCTGCCACGACCGGGCCGGCCAGTGGCCCGCGCCCGGCTTCATCGACACCTGCAATCCATGGTTTGATCATGACAGTGGCCCCAAAATGGCTCCAAATTTTTCGACCAGGATCTCGACCGTGCGTTCCGCTGCCGAACAGGCCAACTGCTGATGAATCTGCTCTGCACGCTGTTGAAAATGCGATCGATTGCGGGGCTGGTCGATCCAGCTGAGAACATCATCACATAGTTGCCGTGGATTTGCGTCAAGCTGGAGACGTTCGGGCACCAGATTGTCATCGGCCAGTACGTTGGGCAGACCGATCCAGCGCGATTTCACCAGCCGTTGGGCGAGCCAATAGGTGCTGCGATTCAGCTGATAAAAAATGGTCATTGGCGTTTTGCACAGCAGCGCTTCCAGCGTAACCGTGCCTGAAGCAGCAACGGCACAGTCGGCGGCCATCAGTCCGGTGCGGGTCTGGTTGATCAGCACATGGACGCCCAGCTGGTCCAATGAACGCTTCAGCGTTTGTTCCATAACCGCAACATGGCCCGGATTGGCCAACAGCAACGTCAGCTCCATGCCGGATTCGATCTTCCTCAGCTGCGTGGCGGTATCGGCGATCAGTCGCGCATGCCGGCCCAATTCGCCGGCTCGACTACCCGGTAACAGTGCGATGATCGTGGCACCATTGTTCAGCCCTAATTTCGCCCGTGCTGCGGCGCGATCAATCTGCATCGGGATCGCGTCGGCCAGTGGGTGGCCCGTGTACCGGACGTCGAGCCCAGTGCCAGAAAACACCGTGTCTTCGAACGGGAACAAAGTCAGCAGCAAATCGAGCGAGCGCGCGATCTTGCGAACGCGATAGCGGCGCCAGGCCCACACGCTGGGTGCGACCCACTGGGCGGTGGCCAGGCCTTGACGCTTCAGCTGGCGGGCCAGACCAAGATTGAAATCCGGAGCATCGATGCCGACAAACAGCTGCTGGTTTGAATCCAGGATATCGCTGCGCAGTTGTCGGCGCAGCTGAATCAGTCGCGGAAGGTGACGTACCACTTCGGTCAGGCCCATGACATTCAGTTGGTCGATGTTGGCCAGCCCACGGACACCGGCTGCGTCCATCTCAGGTCCGATTACGCCGCTCAGCGCCAGACTGGAATATCGAGCGTTGAGCGCTTCGGCCAGTGATGCGCCAAGTTGATCACCGGAGGCTTCGCCTGCGGCCAGTGTAATATTCACAAAAGCCAGACCCTAGCGCAACAGGCCTCGGTTGCCGGCCTCGATACTGTCGACCATGATTTTCAAGGCTGGATGGGCTTCGCTTCGCTGCCTGATTTCTGACAGCGCATCCTGTTGGGAATACCCTTGTCGATACAAGAGTTTGAAGGCCTGCTTGATCTGTCGAATGTCCTCTTCGGCAAACCCATTACGCTTCAGGCCTTCGCTGTTGACGCTGCGGGGCCTGGGTGGTTGGCCGGATACCAGGACGTAGGCCGGCACATCCTGGTTGACGCCGCCATACATGCCAAGAAAGGCATATGACCCAATGCGACAGAACTGATGCGCGCCGGAAAAGCCGGCAAATACCACATGATCACCGACCGTCACGTGGCCTGCCAGTGTCGCTCCGTTGGCCAGCACACAGTGAGAACCCACCTGGCAATCGTGAGCGATATGGGTATAGGCCATCAACCAATTGTTGTTGCCGAGTCGAGTAATGCCGCCACCATCGGCAGTGCCGCGATTGATGGTGACATACTCGCGAATGGTGTTGTTTCGACCAATTTTCAGTGCGCTGCTCTCGCCAGCAAACTTCTTGTCCTGCGGCTGCTCACCAATCGAGGCAAACTGAAAGATGCGGGTTCCTTCGCCAATCTGCGTGCGCCCGGTGATGACCACGTGGGGCCCGATCTGGCAGCCGGAATCGAGCTGTACTTCAGGGCCAATGATGCTGTAGGGGCCGATCTGGACGTCTTCAGCAATTTCGGCGCCGTCTTCAATGATGGCAGTCGGATGAATCATTCAGGCCGCGCAGCGCACAGCATTTCGCAGCTGGCCACTGGTTTTCCCTCAACACGGGTTTCGGCCGTGTATAGCCCCATGCCACGCATCTGGCGCTTCTGCTGGACGTGAAAGTGCAGCTGATCGCCAGGCGATACCACTTTCGAAAAGCGCGCTTTATCGATCTTGACCAGATAGAACAGTTGCTTCTTGCCGCCTGTCTCTTCCAGTATCAAGTGGGCCAGGCAACCGGCAGCCTGCGCCATTGCCTCGAGGATCAAAACACCCGGCATTACTGGGTGACCCGGGAAATGACCCTGGAAAAACGGCTCGTTGATGGTCACATTCTTCAATGCATGAATACTGGCTGGATCGTCTTTCTGCCAGTCCAGCACGCGATCAACCAGCAAAAACGGGTAACGATGCGGTAACAGTTCAAAAATGCGTTCGATGTCGACAGCGTTTGGCTCAGTCATAGCGATTCGTTCAATTCAATTCGTGTTGGCCACGGTCGTGGATATTGCATGCACTGTAACTGATCATTCGCGTGATCTGCGCATCCATCGATCGAGCTGGCCCAGGCGCACCAGCAGGCGCTGCCAACTTCGCTGGGGGCGTGCCGGAATGCCGGAACCGTAGCTGCCCGGCTGATCGATGGAATGCAATACGGTGCTCATGGCAGTAATCACGACATGGTCACAAATATCCAGATGACCGGCAATGCCCGAGGCACCGGCAACCAGGCAGTATTGTCCAATCCGGGTTGAACCGGCAATGCCGACGCAGCCGGCAATGGCCGTGTGATCGCCAATGACAACATTATGCGCAATCTGCACCTGATTATCGATTCGTACGTCGTTGCCCAGTATCGTGTCATCCAGTGCGCCGCGATCAATCGTGGTGTTGGCGCCAATTTCGCAATCATCGCCAATCACGACCGAACCGAGCTGAGGCACGTTCTGCCATTGACCGGAGTCCATGGCAATGCCAAACCCATCGGAACCGATCACAACTCCTGGATGGATGCGTACGCGCTGACCAAGTTTGACGCGAGAACCAATGTAGACCTGGCCGACCAGTTCGGAATCAGCCTCGATGCAACTGCCCGATTCGATCACGCAGCCGGGTCCGATTCGGCATCGTGGTCCGATCCGGACGTCTGCACCGATCAGGCACAATCCTTCAATGCGCGCGCTCGCATCCACCTGGGCCGTCGGATGGACATCGGCAGAATCGGCAACACCCTGTTTGAACGAAGGTGCCGGATTAAGCAGATTCAAGGCCTGAGCCCAGCTGGCATAGGGGTTCTCACTGACCAGGCTGGCACAGGGCGCGTGCTCGCTCATCGTTTCAGACAGAATGACGACCGATGCCTGAGTGCCTTGCAGCAGCCTGCGGTAGCGGGTATTGGCCAGAAAGCTGATCTGCCCTGGTCGAGCCTTTTCAAGCCCTGCGGCTGAATCGATGCGCAGGTGTCGGCTGGGCTGGCCCTGGACACGGAGCGGGAGTTCGAGGTGTTCAGCCAATTCGTCCAGACTGTAGCCGGAGTTTGCTACGTCGGGCTGTCGGCACGACTTCGCGCCGCTCATTGTCCGCTTCGTTGTCCCTGAAGCTGGAAGTCGACTTCGAGGAAGGTCAGTACCTGTTCGGTGATGTCGATCGTGTCAGACGCATAGGCCACCGGGCTCGACAGCACCAGGTCATAGCCTTCGCGGCGTGCCACGGTCTGAACCGCCAGTTCGATCTCCTCGCCGAGCAACTTGATTTCAGCATTTCGACGGAAATTCAGTTCTTCGGCCAGGTCCTCTCGACGGCGCTCGATCGAACGGCTCAAATTGCGAATTTCGCGTTCACGCTGGGCGATGGCTTCATTGCTCAGTAATTCGGCGCTGGCCAGTGCCTGTTCGAGTTCGAGCAACTGCTGCTCGTCGGCGAGCAGCGCTTCATTGCGCGGTCGAAATTCGAGATCCAGTTGTTCGCGTCCGGCAAGCACTTGTGGCGCGTTGTCAAGCAGGCGTTTCATATCGACATAGCCGATACGAATATCGGTCTGGGCAGTAACTCCCAGCGACATCAGCATCAGCAGAACGAAAAGAAACGCGCGCATACCACGACCATCATCAGTCAAACGAGCCTACAGTATAGGCTTTTTTGCTGCATTTTCCTACACCTGCAGCGCCCGGGCCCGTGGGGTCAAGCGCTAGAACTGGGCGCCAAAGGAAAATTGAATGGTTTCGGTTTGGTCAAATTCACGTTCGCGCAGCGGGTAGGCCAGGTTGATGATCAATGGGCCGACCGGCGCCTGCCAGGTCAGTGAAATACCGGTTGAGGCGCGCAGGAAATCCTGATCGAAATTGCTGGCATCGGTAAACACGCCGCCGACGTCGACAAACCAGGCCAGGCGCGTGCCGCTGACATCGGCCAGAGGAATCGGAAATGCCAGCTCGATACCGCCAACCACTTTGAAATCGCCGCCGACCGAACGACAGAACTGATCTTTGGGTCCAATCGAGTTGTCTTCAAAACCGCGAATGTCCGACACGCCGCCGCCAACAAAATGTTCCCAGAACGGCAGCCCGCCGTCAGTGACAACTACCTCGTCCAACAAGCAGTCATCTCGGCGGGCCGGGTCGAGCTCAGGCTCTGCCGGTGGACCAAGGTTATCGTCGCCGTCATAGCTGTCGCCATAGGCTACATTGCCGCGCACGGAAAACGCCCAGTCGCCGTTGAACAACGGCCAGTATTTCTGTCCACGATACTGGATCTTGTAGTACCCACGCGTGCTGCCGGGCACGGCGACTTCCAGATTCAGTCGATTGATCGATCCGCGCGTTGGCGTCAGGAAATGGTTGCGCGTATCGCGCGCCCAGCCGCCGTCCAGCACGAACGAGTCCACTTCGCGTTCGTCGGTCGACAGAATGCCGTCCTGGTTGCTGTCCAGGCTGATGGCGAGCGGGCGAGTCACTTCGATCTCGGTTCCGATGATCGGGCTGGTCGGGTCCTCCGGGTCTTCACGAATGAAGCGCGGTTGACCGATGTTGATGTCCAGGCGCTGAAACGCAGCACCAAAGCGGACAAAGTCGACTTCGGTGACTGGAAATCCGAAATTGACGCCCGCCGCACCCTGGCTGGTCGAAAAGGCCGACAGGTTGGCGTTCTGCTGGTTGAATTCAGAATAATTGATGAAAAAGCCGCGCGACACCCCGTCGTCTGTCCAGTACGGGTTGTTGTAATTCAAATTGACCGAACGCTGAATGGAGCTGCGGCTGACACCGAAGCCGACGTTACGGCCCGAGCCCAGAAAATTTTCCTGTTGGACCGAAGCCGAAAGAATCAGCCCCTGGAGCTGTGAAAACCCAAGGCCGATCTGGAAGTTGCCGGAGGATCGTTCCTCTACGCTGACGATGACATCGATCTGATCATCGGTGCCTTCAACGGCCGGTGTTTCGATATTGACGTTATCGAAGTAGCCGATTCGCTGCAGGCGAAGCCGCGACCGGTCAATGGCCGATTGCGAAAACCAGGCACCTTCGAACTGGCGCATTTCACGACGCAGCACCTCGTCCTTGCTGCTCAGGTTGCCCTGAAACTCGACGCGACGAACAAACACGCGTTTGCCCGGCTCGATGAAAAAGGTGATGTCTACGGTGTTGTTCTCGCGATCCACGCGCGGTACAGGGTTGACGTTGGCGAAGGCATAACCGAAATTGGCCAATACCGCAGTAATGCTTTCAACACTGCTTTCGACCGCTCCTCTGGAAAAGGTTTGATTCGGCGCCGTCGTGATCAGTTGACGAATCGTGGATTCTTCCAGCACCAGGTCGCCGGTAACTTGTACATCGCTGACCGTGTAGACCTCGCCCTCACGCACATTGGCGGTGATATAAATGTCCTGCTTGTCCGGACTGATCGAAACCTGTGTGGATTCGATTGCAAAATCGACGTAGCCGCGATCCAGGTAGTAGGCGCGCAGGCGCTCCAGATCCCCCGAAAGTTTTTCTCGCGTGTAGTTCGTTTTGCCGCTCCAGAACGCAAGACCATTGCTGGTATCGGATTCAAAGTCGTCGCGCAGTTCGTCCTCGGCAAAGGCCGTGTTGCCAACGATATTCAGATGGCGAATCTTGGCCGGATCATTTTCTTCGATGACGATGGCGATATTGACCCGATTGCGGTCCAGCTCGATCAGTCTCGTATCGACTTCGACGGCATAGTGGCCCTGGCTGAAATACTGGCGAACCAGTTCCTGTCGAATCTGGTCCAGCGCAAGTTGATCAAAGACTTCACCTTCGGCAATGCCAATGTCTGCCAGTGCAGGCATCAGTGCCTCGGAATCGATCTTGCGATTACCGCTCAGCGTCACGGCCGAGATAGCCGGGCGCTCACGAACCTGGATGACCAGAATGTTGCCGTCACGTGCCAGGCCGACCTGATCAAAAAAGCCGCTGCGGTACAAATCACGAATGCTCGATCGCGCCAGTGCCGGGGTCAGTGTTTCATTGACCTCGATTGGCAAAAAACTGAATACGGTGCCTTCGGAAATACGCTGCAGACCATCAACACGAATTTCTTCGACAACAAACTCTTCAGCCGCTACAGTCGCGCTGAACAGCAGTGCAATCAACAACAAAACTCTCATCAGAAATTCGCTCCAACAGCGTCGTATGAACGCGGGCAGTTTAGACAAATAGCCGTAATATATCGTTAAATATCGCAACACCCATCAGGCCGGCGATCAGTAGCAGTCCGATAAATTGGCCGGCAACCTGGGTTTGTTCAGATACAGGGCTGCCCTTGATTCCTTCAATCAGATAATAAAGTAAATGGCCGCCGTCGAGCATGGGAATCGGCAGCAGATTGATGATCGCAAGCGACAGGCTGATCAAACCGAGAAAAAACAGAAAGCGCGTCAGCCCAAGCTCGGCCGAGCGGTTGGCCATGCGCGCGATCGTGATCGGGCCGGACAGATTTTCGATCGACGCTTTGCCGGTCACCATGCGCCCCAGGATGCCCAGCGTGGCAGTGGTCAGCCGCCAGGTTTCGTAAAAGCCCTGTCCCAGTGCAGACACCGGGCCGTGGCGCAGCAGCGTGAAGCTGCGGTCCATCAAGGCCTGTTGGCGTGGACCCGGCTCAGGCGGCAATATGCCGATGACAGCGCGACCGTCGCTGTCATCGGGCATGACGTCAATCGACAGCACGCGGTTGCCCCGTTCGATTTGCAGCTGCTGGGGTACGATTTGTTCAGCGCTGCTCTCTGCAACCACCTGTACGATATCGAGCCAGCCATCCACCGTTTGGTCGTTGATTTCGACAATGCGATCACCGGTCATCAAGCCCGCGCGCTCGGCAGCGGAACCGGATCTGACTTCTCCAATCACCGGCGGAAAATCGAGCCGCCAGGTCGATAGTCCAAGGCCGGCCAGGGTATTGTCTTCGCTGAAGTCATCGCCGAGCCGGTCCAGCGCAAGGGTCACGGTTTTCAATTCAGCATCAATAGTTTCGGCCTCGATCACGGTTGGTTGGCGATCCAGCGCTGCAGGGATCAGCGCCAACAGCGCGTGCGTCCAGGTCTGTACGTCCTGCCCGTCCACCCGGCGGATCAGGTCCTCCTGTTCAAGCCCTGCTTCGGCGGCCAGCCCCTGCGTTGGCCCGAGCAGCGGTCTGGATTCCGGAATGCCGATCATGAACATCAGCCAGAACGCCGCCACGGCAAAGATGAAATTGAAGAGCGGTCCGGCTGCCACGATTGCACTGCGCTGGCCCAGGGTCTTTTGATTGAACGACTCGCTCAACTGGTCGGGTGCAACAGGCGCTTCCCGTTCATCGAGCATCTTGACATAACCACCCAGCGGGATCGCTGCAACCACGAACTCGGTGCCCTCGGCGTTGCGACGCGACCACAACGGCCTGCCAAAACCAATCGAAAATCGCAACACCCGCACGCCCATGCGGCGCGCGACCCAATAATGACCAAATTCATGGAACGTCACCAGCAGGCCGAGTGCAACGGCCAGCCACCAGATGGAACCGAGGAATTCAAGCATGCGTGTAGTCACTCATCAATCAGGCGCCCAGGGAATTCAATGGAGGGCCCAGGGCATACCAGACCATCAGTGCAAAGGCAGGTGAGGCCGCGGCCAGGCTGTCCAAACGATCCATCAGCCCACCATGACCAGGTAAAAGATTCGAGGTGTCTTTGACGCCGCGCTGACGTTTCATCAAGCTGATGATCAAGTCACCGCCAATCGAGAGAACAGCCAGAATTGCGCCGGCCAGGCCTGCCAGGAGGAACCAGGCCAACGTTGACAGCTCCAGCAGCTGCCAGAAAATCAGGATGCAGACTATTGTGGACAACACGATGCCGCCGACTGCACCCGACCAGGTCTTGCCCGGACTGATCCGAATCGCCAGCTTGGGTCCACCAAAGTATCGTCCTGTGAAAAAAGCCCCGATATCCGCTGCGGCGATGATCAGCAGTAGGGCCAGTGCTAGCCATGCGCTGGTGAATTGAAGCCAAGAAAAGGCCGCGAACGCACCCAGCAGAATCAAGCCGCAGATCATCAGCTTGCCGGGCTGAAATTGGCCATGTTGATGCTGCCCCCAGGATGAGTTCCAGAGCCAAACGAGCAATATCAGCCAATATACGCTGGCCAATGAAAACATGACCGGAATGGCGAGCGGTATATGCATCAGAACAATCAGCCCTGTGCCCAGCGCAAACAGCAGCACAATCCAGGTGAACCGACCGGCACGATGACTTAACCCGGCCAGGGTTGCGCTTTCCCATCCGCCAATACCGAGAATGATGACAGCCAGCAGCGCGCTGAATGCGTTGGGCGGCAAACCAAACAATGCGGCCAGCGCAATCAGCGCCATGACAATCGCGGTCAGCACCCTTGATTTAAGCATTCTGGCTGGAGCTGATTTCTGTGTCGTGGCCAAGCCCGCCAAAGCGGCGATGGCGCTGTGCGTAGTCCAGCAGGGCGTGATCCAGATCTTGAACAGTGAAATCCGGCCACAGTACATCGCTGAAATGCAGCTCGGTATAGGCCAGGTTCCACAGCAGAAAATTCGATAGCCGATGTTCGCCGCCGGTACGAATGAACAGGTCGGGGGGTGACTGACCGGCCAACTGCAAGTGTTCCGACACCATCAGCTGATCGATCTCGGCCGGTTGTAGTTCCCCGGCTTGAACGCGCTCGGCAATGCGGCGCGTCGCGTCCACAATATCCAGCTGGCCGCCATAGTTGGCGGCTACGTTCAGTACCAGCCGCTGGCCTGCCGCAGTAATCTGTTCGGCCCGTGCCATACCGCGCTGCAGCAGCTTGGAGAACCCTTCCCGTCGACCAATGAAGTTCAGGCGAATGCCGTGTTCCTGCAGCTGATCGAGCTCTCGTTCAAGACCGCGTCGGAACAAGCTCATCAGGCGTTTGACTTCATGCTTGGGGCGAGACCAGTTTTCACTCGAAAACGCGTAGATCGTCAGCGTGCCGATATTGCGCTCGGCGACCGCCTGGACTATTTTTCGGGCGACTTCAGTGCCGGCCTGATGGCCGTAGGTGCGCGGTTTGCCTCGACGTGCTGCCCAGCGCCCATTGCCATCCATGATGATGGCCACGTGATTCGGCATTGGGGTTGTTTGATTCATTAGGGTTGCAGATTGAACGGACGGTGAATCAGATTTCCATCAGTTCTTTTTCTTTTTCGGCAACCACTTCGTCAATTCTGGCAACGTGCTCATCGGTCAGTTGCTGAATTTCAGTCTCGGCTCTGCGTTGGTCATCTTCCGATAGTTCTTTTTGTTTGACCATGTCCTTGATCTGTCCGTTGGCATCCCGGCGAATGTTTCGAATGGCCACCTTGGCCTGCTCGCCTTCCTGCTGCACGACACGGGTCAGATCTGCACGTCGCTGCTCGGTCAGTGCAGGCAGGGGCACTCGTATGACCGTACCGGCAGACATCGGGTTCAAACCAAGATCGGACTTCATGATCGCTTTTTCGATCTTGCCGGTCAGTTCCTTGTCCCAGGCGGTCACGGCCAACGTACGCGGATCTTCGATCGTGATATTGGCGGCCTGGCTGATCGGTACTTCAGAGCCATAGTATTCGACCTTGATATGTTCCAGCAGGCTGGGGTGCGCACGACCGGTCCGGATCTTCGCCAGTTCGGTTTTCAGCGATTCGATGGATTTATCCATGCGCCCATTGGCGTCTTTTTTAATCTCTGCCGACATCAGATTTTGACTCTACGTGATAGTTTGAGGGTCGATGGTGTCGTCTGGCCAGGGTTTTTCAACACCAACGGCAAATTGTAGCAGCAGACGTAGCGTTTGACGCTGAATTCTCACCGGGTTCTAAGGCTTGCGTGCAGCGATCGTCCGGCAGCAACCCGGTCATCAAACGCACTGCCGTGTGATCCGGTCGAAAGATGCACTCAATCAATCAGGCCAGACAGGCTGAAACCGGTTTGATCAATCGATCAATGTGCCAATTTCCTGACCGTCCAGCAATCGCATCAACTCGCCCGGGCGGGTCAGATTGATGACCCGAATCGGCATCGACTGGTCTCTGCAAAGAACCAGTGCATTGGCATCCATGACCTTGAGCTTGTGCTCGATGACCTCATCGTAGCTGACTTGCTGGAAGCGCTTGGCCTCGGCGTCTTGTTCCGGATCGGCAGAATATACACCGTCCACTTTGGTTGCCTTGATCATCAAATCCGCACCAATTTCAACCGCGCGCAGCGCAGCGGCAGTATCGGTGGTAAAAAACGGGTTACCGGTGCCCGCAGCAAAGACCACCACACGGCCTTTTTCCAGATGACGTACTGCGCGACGTCGAATGAAATCTTCGCAGACCTCGCGAATGGAAATAGCCGACATGACCCGACTGGATACGCCGGCCGATTCCAGTGCATCCTGGAGCGCCAGGCCGTTCATCACGGTTGCCAACATGCCCATATGATCGCCGGTAATACGGTCCATGCCTTTCGAGGCCAGACCAGCACCGCGAAATATGTTGCCGCCACCAACAACGATGCCAACCTGCACACCGGTGTGTGCGGCCTCGGCGACTTCGCGTGCAATGCGCGAACTGATCTTTGGATCAATGCCGTAGTCGTGCTCACCCAGTAGCGCTTCGCCGCTGAGCTTGAGCAGAATTCGACGGTAACGGGTTGAGGTCATTGGTTTGGTTCCCTTCCTGTGCCCGGTACGCGTCGACTTGAATCAGCCGCCGCGCGCCTGTTGCATCACTTCAGCCGCAAAATCGGCTTCTGCCTTCTCGATTCCTTCGCCCACTTCGAGCCGCACAGAATCCAGCACTTTGGCATTGTGCTGCTTGAGCAGCTGGCCTACGGTCAAATCAGAATCCTTGACGAAAGGCTGACCAACCAGTGTCATCTCGGCCAGGCGCTTATTCAGGCGACCAACAATCATTTTTTCGATAATTTCTGGTGGCTTGCCGGACTCCTCGGCCTGAGACTTCAGAATTTCTTTTTCCTTGGCCAGGATATCAGCGGGGACCGCATCCTGGTCAATATAAGCGGGATTCAATGCCGCAACGTGCATGGCAATGTCCCTGGCCAGCGACTCATCGCCGCCCTGCAGCGCCACCATGACGCCGATGCGGCCGCCGTGGATATACCGTCCCACGGCGCCGTCATCTGCGGCCAGCTGGCTCATGCGCCGGATCTGGATATTTTCACCCAGCTTGGCAACCAGCTGCTGGCGGCGAGCTTCAACGGTCTCGCCTTCGGCAAATTCGGCATTCGATAAATCGTCCAGCTGCTGTGAATTCTGTGCAAGGGCCAGCTCGCCGAGCCGTTTGCCGAATTCGACAAAGTGCTCGTCCTTGGCGACGAAATCGGTTTCACAGTTGATTTCAATCAGCACAGCGCGCTGTGCGTTACCGGCGTCCACGATTGCACCCTCGGCAGCGACGCGACCTGCTTTCTTGTCGGCCTTGGCCAGGCCACTCTTGCGCAGGTGCTCGACGGCCGCATCGATGTCACCACCGGTTTCGACCAGGGCCTTCTTGCACTCCATCATGCCGGCGCCGGTGCGCTCGCGTAAATCCTTCACTTGTGAGGCAGTAATGCTCATCGTTCAATCCTTGCTTTCGGTGTCGTCGTTCGCGTCAGTCGTGTCCGCATCTGAATCCTTGCTGGCAGTTTCAGCGGCATCCTTCTCGGTCGGAGCATCATCATCCGTCTTGGTCGAAGCTTTCTTGGCCGCTTTTTTAGCCGCCTTCTTGGCGGTTTTCTTGGCGGCCTTCTTGGCCGCTTTTTTAGCCACCTTCTTGGCGGTTTTCTTGGCCACCTTCTTGGCAACTTTCTTGCTGGCCTTCTTTTTTGGTGTAGCTGCCGCCGCTTCGACCGGATTGCCATCTTCATCAAGCTCGACGAATTCGTCCTTGTCGCCGGCGGTTTGAGGGACTGATGCACGGCCTTCGAGCACGGCATCAGCTGCAAGCTGTGCGTACAAACGAACTGACCGAATGGCGTCATCGTTGCCGGGAATCACGTAGTCGACGTATTCCGGATTGTGGTTGGTGTCGACTACTGCAACGACCGGAATACCGAGTTTGCGGGCTTCGGCAACCGCGATGTCCTCATGTCCGATATCGATGACAAACATCGCGTCAGGCAGTGCATTCATGTCTTTGATGCCGCCAAGGCTTCGTTGGAGTTTGTCGCGCTCACGCGTCAGTTCCAGCACTTCCTTCTTGACCAGACGCTCGAAACTGCCGTCGGTTTCCATTGCTTCCAGTTCTTTGAGGCGATTGATCGACTGTCGAATCGTGCGGAAGTTGGTCAGCATGCCGCCGAGCCAGCGATGTGAGACATACGGCATGCCGCAGCGCTCGGCCTCTTCCGAAATTGCCTGGCCGGCCGCGCGCTTGGTACCGACAAACAGCACCGTGCCGCGCTTTGCAGCCATGCGGCTGACGAAATCCAACGATTCCTTCAGCAGCGGCAGCGTCCGCTCCAGATTGATAATGTGAATTTTGCCGCGTGCACCAAAGATGTAGGGTTCCATCTTCGGGTTCCAGTAGCGGGTCTGATGACCGAAATGAACGCCGGCTTCGAGCATCTGGCGCATCGTAACGTTAGGCATATTGTCGTTCCTTGCTGTACTGTGGACAAGGCAAGCTTGATTGCTGCAACAGTCCACTGGTTTAGGCCTCCGCAATTCCCCATCCGACGACCAGCTACGACAATGTTTTCGCGACTGGCAACCCCGTTGGATGTGACGGAATGCGTGTGAATTATTTTGTTTGCGGGCGTATTTCAGCCGACAAATCCATTCAATTATAGCTTGTGGGTGGTGCTTGGGGCAATAGGGGTGAATATATTTCTTTTAAGTTGTAGTTTGGGGTATTGATTTGTACATCGCCTGATTATTGGTTACAAAATTCATCGCATACCCCTTCAGCACCTGCGCTGGATTCCATGGTAGTGCTCAACTTCTTCTAAATAACGGGCTGTTCTCTATATAAGCCAAATTCAAAAGCATTTCGCCGCTCGCCTTCACCGGCTGATGATTGGCTGTTTCAGTTGTTTTTAGTCAAAGGCGTTCCGCCGCTCGCGCTGCGAGCTGATGCGTCCTACTTTTGTGATCAACAGTAGGCAAG
>CAKZPB010000032.1 GCA_937138395.1 uncultured Pseudomonadota bacterium | reverse complement strand
GCACCGCCCCAGACGCAGCCGGAGTCGAGGCCGGTCACCTGGCTGGTCTGGTAGAAGCCCAGCGTCGACCAGTGGCCGAACACGATGTGCCAGTCCTGCCAGTCCGGATTCAATAATTGAAACCAGGGCCGGTAGCCCTTGGGCTGGTTGCGTAACCCGCCCGATGCATTCAACTTGATGCGGCCATTCGGCTTGACAAAGCGCATGCGCGTCAACACGTTGGTGATGCAGCGCAGGCGGACATTTTTTTTCTGATCGGGTGACCAGTGATCGGGCACATCGCCGTACAGGTTGTCCATCAGCTTGCCGAACTTGTCGCCGCGCAGCGCGGTTTGCAGTTCTTCAGCGCACGTAGTCGCCTGCTCACGCGTCCAGCGCGGATCGATACCGGCATGCACCAGCGTCAGATTGCGCTTCGGCCAGTTCCATACCACCGGCTGCTGTTTCAGCCATTCGACGGCCGCGGGCCCTACCGAGTGATCCAGAATTTTTTCGAACTCGACATTTGACTTGCGGACTTTTGGATATGCATGGGCATAGGCCAGCAGGTGCAGATCATGATTGCCGAGCACGGAAAAGTGAGGGGCGCCCAGTTCCAGCATCAACCTCAGTACCTTCAGCGATTTCCCGCCTCGATTGACCAGGTCGCCGGCCATGCACAGCTTATCGCCGGCCGGATCGAATCGCACTCGCTCCAGCAATCGGCTCAAACCGTCATAACAACCTTGCACGTCGCCAATAAATACATGCCGCCGACTCATGACGATGACCTGGTCCGTACCGGAGTATCAAGGTTCGTGTCGTCGCTCAATGCATCAGCCAGCCGAATAAACTCATCCATGCTCAAGGTCTCGGCGCGTCGGCCTGAATCAATCGCCAGTTGTTCGATCTGCTCGGCTTTGAACAGGCCCTTGAGCGTGTTGCGCAGCGTTTTACGACGCTGGCCGAACGCCTTGCGCACAACCGTATCCAGCCTGGCCATGCGAGCCTGAGCTGCAGCATTCAATACGTTGGGTTGAATACGAACAACGGCCGAATCGACCTTCGGTGCGGGCCGGAATGCATCGGGCGGTACGCCAAACAGGAACGTACAGTCGGCGCGGTATTGTGCCATTACGCTCAGACGACCAAAGTGCTTATGTCCCGGTTCGGCGGTCAATCGCTCGACGACTTCGCGCTGCAGCATGAAGTGCATATCGATGACGCGATCGGCCTGATCCAGCAGGTGAAACAGCAGCGGCGTTGAAATGTTGTAGGGCAGATTGCCGACGATGCGCAGCCCCTGCTCCGAGCCCAGCGCATCGGCCAGTCCGGCGAAATCAAACCGCAGCGCATCGGCCTGGTGGATGATCAGGTGATCGGGCTGACCGAGTCGTCGCGGTAAACCGTCGGCCAGGTCACGGTCCAGCTCGATGACGTGCAGGCGATCGACGCGTTCCAGCAGCAGCCGGGTCAGGGCACCCAGCCCGGGTCCGATCTCGACCAGATCATCGTCGGCACGTGCATCAATCGACGCAACAATGCGCTGAATCACGGCTTCGTTTTCGAGAAAATTCTGCCCGAATCGCTTGCGGGGACGATGACTGGCCATGGCCATGCTGAATCAAAAACAGTTTGCAGAGTAGCCCAGATCGATCAGCAAAGGGTCAGTTCGACCTGACGACCGTCATGCCGTCATTCGCTCGGCCAGCGCGACCGCTGCCTGAAGGCTGCCGCCATCGGCCTTGCCTTGCCCGGCGATATCCAGCGCAGTGCCATGATCGACCGAGGTCCGCACAAACGGCAGGCCCAGTGTCACGTTCACGGCATGGCCGAAGCCGGCGTATTTCAAAACCGGCAGGCCCTGATCGTGGTACATGGCGAGGACCGCGTCAACATGCTGCAGCTTGCTCGGCACAAATGCAGTGTCGGCTGGTAACGGCCCTTCGAGGCGCATGCCCTGCTGCTGCAGCGCATGCATCACCGGCTCGATCACGTCCAGTTCTTCACGGCCGAGATGACCGCCCTCGCCAGCATGCGGATTCAGCCCGAGCACAGCAATGTGCGGATGCTTGAGGCCGAATCGATGCCGCAGGTCATGGTTCAAGATGTCCAGCGTGCGTTTGAGACGATCCGGCTGAATCTGATCGGCGACGTCGCGCAGCGGAAGATGCGTCGTCGCCAGCGCGACCCGCAGTGAATCCGCGGCCAGCATCATGACCACTTGATCCACGCCGGCGAACGCGGCCAGGTATTCGGTATGGCCTGAAAACGGGATGCCGGCGTCGTTGATGATGCCCTTGTGTACCGGTGCCGTGACCATGCCGGCAGCCTGGCCGGCATGCACCGCCTGACAGGCAGCATCCAGGGTGTCGAGCACGTATCGGGCATTGGCGGGATTGAGCTGACCGGGCTCGGCGGCCTCGGCCAGGGCCACCGGCAGGTGCCAGAGTTGGTCTCGTTCGGTTTGTACTGGCGTGCCCGGCTGCCAGGTCTTCAGTTCAAGCTTGATCTGGAGCCGTTCGGCCGTTCGAGCCAAGAGCGCTGAATCGCCGACCACCACATGCCCGGGCTGGGCTTGATGGTGCTTGATACACAGCTCAGGCCCGATCCCGGCAGGCTCACCCGCGGTAATCAGCAGTGGTGCATTCATGCCTGAATCAGACCATCAGATGCGCACGTCCACATACGCCTCGTCGCGGAACTGGCGCAGTACGCGCTCGATTTCAGCCTGGGATTTCTGCTGCACGATCATCTCGCGCGCTTCGGCGCGCAAGGCTTCCTCGGTGCGATCGGCCTCGCGCTGGTCTTCGAACAGAATCAAGTGCCAGGCGACCTGTGACTGGAAGGGCTCGCTGAGCTGGCCCGGCTCCAGCGAATCAATGGCGGTTTGCAGGGCCTCGCCATAAAAGCCGGCCGGAAACCATTCCAGCAGCCCGCCGAGATTGGCCGAGCGCGTATCGTCGGAATATTCGCGGGCGAGCACGGCAAAATCCTCGCCCTGTTCAATGCGCTCGTGCAGTTCGTTGATCAGCGCCTCGGCTTCTCCGGCCGTAATCAGCTCGGATGGACGAATCATCAAGTGACGTGCCTGATATTCGGTCACGATGATATCGCTGCGTGGTCGACGGTCATTGACCTTGACGATCAATAGCCCGGCGCCGGCACGAAACGGCAGGCTGATCTCACCCGGCTCGAGATTGCGGATGTTGTTGCTGACCTGGGGCGGCAAGCGATTCAGGTTCCGCCAGCCGATTCGGCCACCCTCCAGCGCATCCGGCGATTCGGAGAACTCGACGGCGGCCTCGGCAAAATCCATGCCCTGTTCAACTTGCTGGCGAATCTGGTTGATCCGTTCACCCGCAGCCTGCAGCTCGGGCGGCGTGGCGGCCTCGGGCACGCGCACCACGATCTGGGAAATATCGTATTCGTCGGCCTCAAAGGTTTCAGACGCCAGCATGATGTCGATTTCGGTTTCCGTGATGGGATCCATGCTGTCGACAATGCGCTGCTGCAATCTCGAGGTAATCAGCTCCTCGCGCACGTCGTTTCGGAATTCATTGAAGTTGATGCCGTCGGCTTCCACCGCCGAGCGCAGCTGGTCCAGCGAGATCCCGTTCTGTTCTGCAAGCTGGTTCAGCGAGCCATCCACTTCCTGATCGGACACGCGAATGCCGGTGGCTTCGGCTCGATCGACCTGCAGACGCGACATGATCAGGCGCTCAAGCATCTGTTCTTCGATGACCGAACGCGGCGGCAGGCGATCACCACGGCCCTGAAACTGGGCGATGATGCCTTCGACCGCAACATCCAGCTCGCTCTGCAAAATGACCGACTGATCGACAACCGCCACGATGGAATCGATCGGTTCGAGTTCCTGGGCCTTGACGGTCTGTATCAGGCTCGAAAGGACCAGCCATGCGGTCAGGCTGATCGATGCAAACAGGGTAGAAAATTTCATGCGTAGTTCCAGGTTCGTTACGGGATCCGGTCGATACCGGCCAAAGTCGATTTTAACGGCTGAACAGATCGTATGGTCGCCGTCCGAGACTGCCAAGCCCTTTCAGGTGCAGCTCGATGAAAAACGCCGTGCGTTTGTCGGACTCGCGGTCACGGATATATTGGCGAATCGAGGCTCGCACGGCCCAGCAGCAGCTTTCGTATTCGACACCGCCCAGCAGCTCGAGTGCCGTTGAATCTTCAAATGAATAGTTGACTCGACTGATCAGGTTCCATTGGTCGGTGACCGGATAGCGGAAACGCAAGTCCAGCTGGTCGACCTGGTCACGGCGAAAGCGGTAACCAAGCTGGATCTGACGCTGATCCTGCCCTTTCCAGCGGACGCCGAGGGCGGCCACATCGACTTCACGATCGTCCGGATCCCACTGCAGGCCGGCATTGACCAGAAAGCGATCAGTCGGTCGCCAGTTGATTTCACCGACCGTGGCCGACGTGCTTCGATTGTCTTCCGGCCGACCGGGCAACTGCACGTCCAGCGTATCAAAGTACAGAATTTGGCCGATGCTGGCGTCAATGATCGATTCGCCCGTGTCATTTTCCAGCAGCCGCGTGGTCATGGCCAGCGTCAGCTGATTGGCATCGCCCTGCCGATCGGCGCCGGCAAAGCGGTTGGTCTGGAACAGCTGGGCAAACCCGAACGTCAGATCGCGCGTATCGAAGATCGGTAGATCCGACTGGTCATCGCCGGGTACATACAGGTAATACAGACGGGGTTCCAGGGTCTGCAGGCGACCGCGGGCGGTTTCGCGCTCGAAGACCATTCCGGCATCGAAACTGAGGATGGACTGCAGGCGCGTCGGGTTTGCATCGTCGCCGGTCTGATCATCCAGCGCATAGGCCGTGGCACGCAGTCCGAGTGCAGGCTCGACATACCAGCCCGGGCGCAACAGCCGCCAGGACAGTTCCGGCAATACGTCCACGCGGCCGCCAGTCACGCCCAGATCGCGCTCGAAATACACCGCTTCACTATCGAGCGAAAAATTGAAGTTTGATGGCAGCGGCCAGTCGCCGTCGAATTCAACGCGCGGCAACCGGTTATAGGGCTCGTTGATTTCGGCCACGTTCTGATCGAGCACCTGGAAGGTATCGACGGTCGTGCGCAGCGTCCAGTATTGACCCTGGCCAAGAAAACTCAGGTCCGAGCGCAGAAACTGCACCACGCTGTCGCCCAGCTCATTGCCCAGGTCCAGGAAATAATCCTGGTCGCTGACCCGATTGAAATTCAACCGTGCCGACCACGCATTCGACAGGCGCGCGCGATAGTCGATTCGACCGAGCCAGCGGTCGCGGTCTTCCTGATCATCGTCGGGCAGGAAATCCAGGTTGAATGTGCCGCCCTGTCTGCGCGTCAGAAAACGAAATTCACTGCCCAGCATCAGCCCGCGATCGCCGAGCAGTCGGGGCGTGAAGGTGGCATCCATGTTGGGCGCGATGTTCCAGTACCACGGCACCGCAATTTCGAGCCCGTTATCACTGCTCGAGCCCAGCTGCGGATACAGAAAGCCGGTCTTGCGCTCATCGTTCAGCGGAAAACTCAGCCAGGGCGAATAAAACAGCGGCACGCCCTTGAACTCCAGCCGGGCGTGACGGGCAGTGCCCACACCTGCCTCGAAGTCCAGTTCGACATCGCCGGCAATCAGCTGCCAGTCCGGATCATCAACATCGCAAGTCGTGAAATCAAAGCCCTGCACGCGCGCAAGTTCAGGGCTCAGCATTTCGATCTGCTCGGCGTGGCCTGCGCCCTGGGCTCCGGCAATGTGATACTGGACCTGATCGAACCGCCCGGTCGAATCCTGCGTGTTGTAGCGCGCCCCGGCGGCACGCATGCTGACCACGGCATCGGCATATTCGAGCCAGCCGGGTAACACCACATCACCGCTGACCGGGTCGTAGATCAATTCATCGGTTTCAAGCTGCTGATCGCCATAGACCAGCAGCACATCATTCAGGAATCGCATCGGCTGATCGCGACCGGGTGCGTCCAGATCCTGTGCGCGGATATCCATCGGCTGGTCACTCGAGCGCATCAACGAACCCCGATCCGGTATGGCACCGGGCGGTTGACAGGCCTGAACCGGGGCCTCGCTGGCGGCCTGGCTCTCGCCCAGCACCGGCTGTGCATTGGCAAATGACCCCGCCAACAATAAAAGCCCGGCCAGGCTCAGCAGGCGACTGTGCAGCACGAGCTGATGCAAGCGCCATGAATCGCGCTGGCTTCGGACACAGGTTATTGGATCAGCAGGCATGGGCTCGACATGGACGGCGCTTGTTCCGCAGTTACGGTTGATTCAGAAAGGCCGCACGCTCCTCTGCGCTGGCCTCAGCCAGTTCAGCGACGGCCGAATGGAACCTAATCAGGTCGTGGTCGTATTCTGCCAGAAGCGCATCGAATGCGTGCACGCCTGCTTCGTATGTTGCCACCAGTGCCAGGTCGGCATTATTGATGGAACGAGCAAAAAAACCGGCGTAGGGGTCGGTCTCGTTTTGTTCGGCCCATTGTTGATAGTCGTAGCGCAGTTGTCCAAAGCCGATCTGCTTGACCGGCCCCAGGATATCGGGGCCGAGGTCGATCGAATAGACATCGTCGAGGCGTTGGCGCGTTGCCAGCAGCAGCTTTATCAAGTGTTGCCTGGCAGCCAGCTGCTGCTGCCACGCATTCAGTGCCGCCTTGTCGCCTTGATGGTGCAACCAGCGCGCCACACCGGCCCGCTCGACCGCCGTTGCGTAAGCCTCGTTGAACATGGTCTCACCGGGCACGAACACGACCTGATGCGCCAGCTCGTGAAAAATCAGCCCGGCCAGCGCGGCCTCATCCCAGCGCAACATGACACTGGTGACCGGGTCTTCGAAGCGACCCAGGGTCGAGTAGGCCGGTACTGGCGCCACGCGCGCATCCAGGCCACCCTCGCTGAGCTTGCGCGCTTCTCGATCCGCGCGCTCCTGCTTGAACCAGCCTCGATAGGCCAGACAACCGACCAGCGGATAGCACCAGGTCACCGGCTGAACGCTGAATTCGGGCGCTGCGATCACGTTCCAGACGACCGCTTCGCGCTGTAGATCAACATAGCGGGTATAGCTGTCGTTGTCGGGCAGGCCGAGCTGTTCACTGGCAAAGACGCGAATGGCCAGCACCTGCTGCAGCCGGATGCGGAGCTGATCTGGAGTATCCTGATCGGCAATCATCTGTTCGATCGATTCGCGCCGGGCCATCAGGTCAAGCTGACCATGCACCGCCTGCCCGTACCATTGCAGCGTGGTACAGCCCGAAAGAATCATCAGCAGCATCCACAGCAGAGCAATGCGCATGAGCGAACACAGCATGAACCCGGACGAGACCGCACAGGACTGGTTTACCGATGAAGCCTTCTGGCGCACGTTTGGGCCGTTGATGTTTGGACCCGATCAGTTTACCGAGGCCGAACAGCAAATCGAACAACTATTGCAGTTGCTTGAACTGAAATCGGAAGCCGAAACCAGGCTACGCGCGCTGGATCTGGGCGCCGGCCCCGGACGCCACAGCCTGCCGCTGGCCAGGGCTGGCTTTGACGTGACGGCAGTTGATACCAGTGGTTATTTACTGGACCAGCTCCAGCCACGGGCACGCGAGGAAGGCTTGGACATCAGCATCGTGCAGCAGGATATGCGTCACTATGAGCAGCGCGGGCATTTCGACCTTGCGCTGGTGATGTGGACGTCGTTTGGCTACTTTGAAGACGAAGACGATCACCGCGAGGTGCTGAAGCGCATCTTCAACAGCCTGGTCAGCGGGGGGCGGCTGGTGCTGGATCTGGTCGGCCTTGAATATCTGTGCCGAAACCTCGAGCCGGTTCACCTGACAGAAACCGAGGATGGCCGCACGCTGATCGAACGGCCGGTATTGGCCGAGGACCTGACGCGGCTGGACAATGAATGGATATTGATCGAAACCGGTGATGACGGCAACGAAGTGGTTCATCGGCAACACTTCTCGCACCGCGTCTGGTCAGCGGGTGAGATCAGATTATGGCTTGAACAAGCCGGCTTTAACGCGATCGAGATCCTGGCCGACTGCAGTGGCGGTGAATACAACCTGGACGCCGAGCGCCAGATCGTGCTGGCTACCAAACCATAAAAAATCTTGACCTCCTTGAAGATCAAAACCAAAAGCATTTCGCCGCACGGCTGCGCCGGCTAATGACATGGTTTGTAATAGCTTGAAATTCAAAGGCGGGTGCGCCGCTCACTGCGTGAGCTG
>CAKZPB010000031.1 GCA_937138395.1 uncultured Pseudomonadota bacterium | reverse complement strand
TGCACCCTCCGTATTACCGCGGCTGCTGGCACGGAGTTAGCCGGTGCTTATTCTTCAGGTACCGTCAATTGCCATGACGTATTAGGTCAGGCTGTTTCTTCCCTGATAAAAGTGCTTTACAACCCGCAGGCCTTCTTCACACACGCGGCATTGCTGGATCAGGCTTTCGCCCATTGTCCAATATTCCCCACTGCTGCCTCCCGTAGGAGTCCGGGCCGTGTCTCAGTCCCGGTGTGGCTGATCATCCTCTCAGACCAGCTACCGATCGTCGCCTTGGTAGGCCTTTACCCCACCAACAAGCTAATCGGACGTAGGCTCATCTTGCAGTGTGAGCTTTCAAGAAGAGGCCCACTTTCCTCCGTAGAGCGTATGCGGTATTAATCCGGGTTTCTCCGGGCTATCCCCCGCTGCAGGGCAGATTCCTACGCATTACTCACCCGTCCGCCACTCGTCAGCACAAGAGCAAGCTCTCGCCTGTTACCGTTCGACTTGCATGTGTTAAGCATGCCGCCAGCGTTCAATCTGAGCCAGGATCAAACTCTTCAGTTCAAAGTACTAAAGTTTTCGAACTTGGAATTAATCCTGCTCTAAACATTAATCTATCAAGTTTAGGGCGGGACGTTCCAATTGCACCGTAATGGTCCAATCAGGACGCCCACACAAGTTATCTGCATGAATTGTAAATGAGCAAAAAATCTCATGACTTGGGCATTTCGCTCAAGCCGGCCGAGTATTATAACCCGGAAATGTTTTCAGTCAATATCTTTTCGCAATTAATTTAAAATTAATGCGTGCTGATGTCGATCTGAAAACGGTCACCCTGTAGGGGCGAGCCGACGAATTATAGAGGGGTTTGATTTACTGTCAACAGCAAAACGGAATTAATTTCGAATTCGTTTTGCGTTTTATCATAATCTTCAATAAAATCAGGTATTTATTGATATCATCGATTGAGCATGATTTTTATCCAAGCTGACCTTTATTCACGCTTCTGGTAGATCAAATCACAAATTATGTGGCCTTTGCGCAGACCTCGACGCTCGAAGTGAGTCTGGGGGCGCCATGCCGGGCGTGCATGCCGCGGAAGACTGATGTCGTTGAATCCGGGCTGTTCCAGCATGACGTGCTGCATCCATTCTGCATACGGCTGCCAATCCGTTGCCAGATGCAATAGCCCGCCAGGGACCAGCAGTTCAGCCAATTGTTCGACTAAAGGAGCCTGAATGAGCCGACGCTTATGGTGCCGCTTTTTCGGCCAGGGGTCCGGAAAGTAGATTCTGAACTCATCGATACTGGCCGGTTGAACCTGGGCATCCAGCAAGTCGACAGCATCCAGCATCGCGACACGGACATTGCCCCGGTCGTGAGCTTCAAGACCGCGCAGCAAGCGTCCGATGCCAGGCTCATGCACCTCGACGCCAATGAAGTTCTTGTCCGGCTCCTGGCCGGCCATCCAGACCATTGCGTCGCCATTGCCACAACCGATTTCAATCACCAGTGGCGCTGGTCGATCAAACTGATTGCGCAGATCGTTCGTCTCTGGATCGATCGCATAGTGTTGCAGCAGCAGGTCGAGTGCGCGCTGCTGAGCCGGCGTCAATCGCCCCGGGCGTCGAACAAAGCTCCGTACTCGGCGCCTTGTAGATGCTGAATTGGTCCGCTCCGAAGCCGACGGACTCAAAAGAACTGACCTTCGACAGGCGACGATGCCGAAGCAAACCGCTTCATCGGAATTCGGCCCGCAAGCCAGGCCTTGCGGCCGGCTTCGATGGCCAACCGCATCGCATGCGCCATACCGATCGGGTCCCGAGCACCGGCAATTGCGGTATTCATCAGCACCCCATCACAACCCAGCTCCATGGCCACGGCAGCGTCCGACGCCGTACCCACACCTGCATCAACCAGTACCGGCACCGTCGCCTCTTCAACTATGGTCATGATGTTCCATCGATTTTGAATACCGAGTCCCGATCCAATTGGTGCAGCCAGTGGCATCACGGCGACACAGCCCATCTCGGCCAGACGACGCGCAACGATTGGATCATCATTGGTGTATACCATGACGTCGAAATCCTGCTCAATCAGCTGTTTGGCCGCCACCAGCGTTTCAGTGATGTCCGGAAACAGCGTTTTCTCGTCACCCAGCACCTCAAGCTTGACCAGCTTGTGGCCGTCGAGCAGTTCGCGGGCTAACTGGCAAGTCCGCACTGCATCGGCTGCATTGAAGCAGCCCGCGGTGTTGGGCAGAATTGTGAATTCATCCGGTGGAAGCACGTCCAGCAGGTTGGGTTGGCCCGGATCCTGACCCATGTTGCTGCGCCGAATTGCGACAGTCACAATCTCGGCGCCAGCAGCATCCGTGGCAGCCCGCGTTTGTTCGTGATCTCGATACTTCCCGGTGCCCGTCAACAGGCGAGAGCGATACTGTGTACCGGCGATGACCAGCGGTCGATCTTCCGGTACCAGTGGCGAGGAATCCGCCGATTGTTCCTGCTTGGTATTCATGCTTCAACCGCCTCCAATTGCCTGCACGATTTCGACCCGGTCACCGGTCTGTAGCACGCGGTGATCATGCTGACTCTTCGGTACGATTTCGCCGTTGCACTCGACCGCCAGCCGCTGTTGCGACAATTCCAGCAGGTCCAGCAACGAACTCACCGTCGTGCTTTCAGGGATTGATCTGGCTTTTCCATTCAACTGTAGTTCTATCACTGCATCATCCACTCAAGAATTCCCATTCGCATCAATACTCCCATCTGCACCTGCGCCAGGATTTTTGATCGCGCATGCTCAACCAGCGAAGCGGAGATCTCAACATCACGATTCACGGGCCCTGGGTGCAACAGCAATGCATGCTCAGGCATGGCCGCAAAGCGTGTCTCGGTCAGGCCCCATTCGCGATGATAAGCAGCCGAATCGAGATCCTGTTGTTGCTCGAAGCGTTCGCGCTGGATTCGAAGACAGATCACGACATCGGCTCCATCGATGGCTTCATCTATGCTGGAACAGCGCAAGCATGGCGAATCATCCTGCTGCTCAGGCAGCCACTGCGCCGGCCCTGCAAGCCGGATCTGGCCAACACCCAGGCGTGAGAACAGTTCGATATCCGAACGAGCCACGCGTGAATGCAGAATATCGCCCACGACTGCAATTTTGGCTGAAGACCATTGCAATCCAGCGCTGGTCAACAATGCAGCATCCAGCAATGCCTGGCTCGGATGCTGATGCGCACCATCGCCGGCATTGCACAAGGCCACCGGCCAGGCACTTACCTGCTCAGCCAGCATCGGCAAAGGCCCTGGATTGGACTGGCGGATCACCAGCGCCCGTACGCCCATGGCTGCCAGCGTGAGGGCGCTGTCAAGCAGCGTTTCGCCTTTACTGATCGAGGAGTGAGTGCCCTCGATCGTGATGACATTCAATCCCAGGCGCTGTGCTGCCAGCTCGAACGAAACCCGCGTACGGGTTGACGATTCGAGAAACACATGGGCTACCTCACCCGTCAATCGCTTCGCTTCCGCGCCCTGTAGCAGTGCGCACGCACGGTCAATCAGCCAGCGAATGTCCCGATCATCCAGCGATTGGATATCGAGTAAATGGCGGGGCATCAGTTCGACCGAGGCGCATTCATGAACCAGGTCTCCAATATCACAGCAGCAGCATGGCTATCCAGATTTTCAGCATGCCGGCGACGGGCGCGTCCTTCCTGACGGGCCTGCTTGAACTGCGCATCGGCCTGCTGCGACGAAAACCGTTCGTCCTGATAAACAATTTCGATACCGGGATGCTGATCCGACAATTCATCGACAAAAGCCCTGACCGCCCGGCTCATGTCGGTTTCTTCCCCGCTTGCACTCAGCGGCAAGCCAACCACTACCTGCCCTGGATTCCATTCGCTGAATACCTTGCTGATACCCGGATACGGATTACCGTTGTGTGTAATCGTTTTCAAGGGTTGCGCAGTACCTGTAATCTGATGACCGCTGGCCAGGCCGATGCGGCGGTGTCCAAAATCAATTGCCAGCACAACGCCACTCGACCTCATCGAAAGCAGAACCTCACTGCCCCGTTTCAGGCATGACCACCGAGCGGCTGCAGCATCGAGGCTTCGATACCGAGAGATTCAACCGCCGCACTCCAACGATCATTGATCGGTGCATCAAAAATAATGCCGGAATCGGCACTGGTGTTCAGCCAGGCATTCTCCTTCAACTCGTCCTCCAGCTGGCCGGCCGACCAGCCGGCGTAGCCAAGTGCAACCAGGAATTTTTCCGGTCCACGGCTTTGCGCAATCGCTTCAAGAATATCGCGCGAGGTGGTAATGAAAATATCCGGTGCGACCGCACTGGTCGATTCCCAACGGCCAGCGGGCGTGTGCAGCACAAAGCCGCGTTCCTGCTGAACCGGCCCACCCTCGAACACCGGCTGATCGACAATCTCGGGGTCATCACAATCGATATCGAGCTGATTCAGGACATCTTTCAGCGTTAAATCCGAGTGCCGGTTGATGGTGATGCCGAGCGCGCCATCCTGTGTGTGCTGGCACATCAGCGTCACGCCCCGATTGAAGTTCGGATCGGCCATGCCTGGCATGGCAATCAGCAGTTGTTGGTTGAAGTAATTCACGAAATTCAAGTCTACCGTAGGCTTGATAGTGATATCAGGGCGGCATGTGCTGGATACAAGCTTGAGCACGCGAGGTAAATAGAGGCAAAAAAAAGTGATGCAGCAGGTAAGGTCGGCTAGTTTGTCAGTCCCTGCGCTGAAAATTGCCAGGTTCGAATGATGGTCAGAATATCGGTTTCCGCGCGAATGTCCGGCGGCAGCTCGGCAAAAGGCGCCGAAAGCCTGACAATCCGGATTGCCGCTTCATCGAGCAAGTCAAAGCCGGACGAACGCAGCAACCGGATATGCTCAATCGAGCCATCCGGCATCACGTCGACACTCAGCACCAGGCTGCCCTCCAGGTTCTGACGACGTGCATCTTCGGGATAGTTCATATTGCCAACGCGCTCGACCTTGGCAACCCAGGAACGCATATAGCTTGCGTACAGATGTTCCTGCGTATTGGCCGTGATGAACTTGCGCTTTGGCCGGCGTGGCGTGACCCGACGCTCAGCCAGCGGGTCATTCGACAGCTGAGCCAGGTTCCGTGTTTGCTCGATGAGCTCACGCGCGTCGGGCAGGTCCTGTTCGGGCTCTTCGATGACCGGCTCATCGGCAGTCACGACCGGCGCCTGATCCGAGGTCGTGGTAATCAACGGCGTATCGGGCTGAGGCGCGGTTTCGCTGGGTCTGGATTGGGTTGGCTCCACCGGGGCTTCGATTTCGCTGAATTCTGGAGAAATTGCCGGCGGTGCGGTCGGTCGCTCCAACTCCGGATTATCGCCACCGCCAGTCTGATTGGCCTGAGCCAGAAAATCGGCCTGCTCAGGCGGCTTTTCACTCGCCCAATCGACCAGAATTACGTCCAGGCTTGGCGCCTGTTCCGCGGGCGAAGTTTCCGGGCCGCCAAAATTTACCTGTGTAATCACCAGCAGGTGCAGGGCAATGGCAATCACGGTCGCCAGACCGATAATTTCGGTATCGCCCGGCAATTTCGAACTCAGAGAAGCTGCAGCAGAGGTCATGCCGATAAGTGTAATGCGTCAAATAAATCGCCGGCAATGTTGATGTCGAATTCGCGATCCAGTTCGCGAATGGTCGTCGGGCTGGTGACATTGACTTCGGTCAGGCGGTCACCAATCACATCCAATCCGGCAAAAACGATTCCCTCGGACACCAGTCGCGGGCCCACGGCCTCGGCAATCTGCTGTTCCGCAGCATTGATCGGTCGCCCGACGCCACGACCGCCGCGCGCCAGATTGCCCCGAAAATCAGTTTGACCGGGAATCCGCGCAAGCACATAGGGCACTGCCTGTCCATTGATCAACAAGACGCGATTGTCCCCCTGGTCAATGGCCGGAATAAACGCCTGCGCAATGGCCAGCTGCTGACCCTCGGCGGTGAGTGTCTCAAGCATGACACCCAGGTTCGGGTCCTGAGCCGAAGCCAGGAAAATGCCACGCCCACCCATGCCGTTGAGCGGTTTGAGTATGACCTTTTGATGGTCCTGCACAAACGAGCGCAATTGCGCCATGCTGGCCGACACCAGGCTTGCCGGCATCCAGTCCGCAAAGTAAGCGATTGCCAGTTTTTCATTGAAGGTGCGCAGCGCTGCAGGTTTATTGATCACGCGCGCACCGGCGCGCTCGGCGTGATCCAGCAGCAGCGTGCTGAACAGGTAGGATTCGTCCACCGGCGGATCGGACCGCATGAATACGACATGTTCCTGACCGAGCACGTGGTCCTGTTCATCCTTTACCTGAAACCAATGCTGGGTGCGATCAACCAGCTCGACCCGCTTCATGCGCGCTCGACAGTCGTCCCCGTCGAGCTCCAGATTGGCCTCGTTGGCATACCAGACGTTCAGCCCACGCCGCTGCGCTTCGAGCATCAAGGCAAAACTGGTGTCTTTTTCAGGCTTGATACCCGCCAGATCATCCATAACGAAGACAATTTCACTCATCACAGTATTCTCGCAGAAATTTCAAGCTGGGCGTGTTCAAGGCAGTAAACTATGACGCGTCTCACATTCTAGAATCGAAGTCGGGCACGACTCAATGTATTCAAGGGTTTAGATTACTCATAAAAGAATGTACTATAACTGGCCCATTAACTAAATAAGGGCAAATCATTATGAGCAACGAAGCGAATAGCCAAGAGGGGAATGATGCGCTTGATGGCCTGAAGGTCATGATCATTGACGACAGTCGAACTATTCGTAAGTCAGCAGAAACCATGCTGAGTCGCGAGGGGTGTGAAGTATTAACGGCCGATGACGGATTCGAAGCGCTTTCGCTGATTCACACGCATCATCCGGACGTGATACTGATCGACATCATGATGCCGAGACTGGATGGGTACCAGACTTGCGCCATTATCAAGAACAATCAAAAATTCAAGGCGACGCCGGTCATCATGTTGACCAGCAAGGACGGCCTGTTCGATAAGGCCCGTGGTCGTATTGTAGGCTCGGACCATTATCTGACCAAACCATTTACCAAGGATGAACTATTGGAAGCGGTGTTGAGCCACGCTCAACTTTCAAAAGCCGCCTGATTCGTAATCCTTAATCGCCGCCGGGCTGAGTCAGTGTCTGGTCGATACAAGAATACTGGCTCGGCTTGGCCGAAAATATAACAATAATTTGAACCAGAAAGGGAGAGTGAGCAGCGATGTCGATGGATTCTCGGGGTCAATCCGACAACAACCTGTTTGATCTACTGTTCGACTTTGAACAGCGCAGTAGCGAACATGATGTGTCCGGTTCCAGCCAACGCGACCGCGACAACACCTGGGATGGCGTCGTGTTCCGGCTGGGTGATCATCGACTGACCGTATCCATTACCGATATCGAGGAAATCGTACCGTTGGCCGACAGCACGCCCGTGCCTGGCGCAAGTGACTGGCTGATTGGACTCGCCAACGTCCGCGGCAACCTGGTTACGATCATCGATACCGGCTGGTTCCTGTTTGGTAGCCGCACACCGATTACCGCTCGAACGCGGATGCTCCTGACCAAAATGCAGGGTCGCTATCTGGGATTGATCGTTGACGAGGTGTTCGGACAGCGCCACTTCAATCGCAATGACACCAGCCCTGAAACGGATTCAGACCGGCAGCTCGATGGACTGGTCCAACATCGTTTTCAGTTGGCCGATGATTTTTGGGGAATTCTCAGGTTATCCGACCTGATGACAGATTCAAGTTTTCTGAATGCAACCGCATGAGTCGTGGCGCTCGGAAATCGGCAAAACACATTACAATAATTTTGATCATTCGAAAACGTGTTCATTGCGTTTATAAGTTACAAGAGAGGCTGAGATGAGCAGTACAACTACACAATTACTGGATCGCCGACTGAGCCCGGCTCAAATCGCGCTATTCCTGATACTAATTGTTCTGATTGGTGCGGTTGCGCTGAACTTCTATCTGCTCAATCAGCGCAACATCCAACAGAACCAGTATCTTGCCCTGACGACTGAAATCCAGGTTCGTGCGCAGCAACTCGCGAAAGCCTCGGGTGAAGCGGCCGTGGGCAACTTCGATGCGTTCGACGAACTCAGTCAGACGCGGGACATCATCAGCGAGTCCATTGACCAACTGCGAAACGGCAATCCGGCCATCGACCTGCCGCCATCACCCGATACGGTCAATGACAACCTGGCGACTCTGGAACAGATCTGGCAGCGGATCGAAGCCGAGGCCGAGCGCATCCTGAGCCGCAGTGAGCTGGTACTCGACCTGGCCGACTCGGCCGCAGCGTTTGCAACGAATGTGCCGCAGCTCCAGGCCCTGTCGGATCAGGCGGTGCGCACCATGATCCAGACCAATACACCGGCTGCGCAGATTTATGTCGGCAGCCGCCAGTTGGTACTGGCTGACCGGATGTTGCGCCGGGTCAATGAAATCCTGGCTGGAGGGACTGGCGCCATCACGGCAGCCGATGCATTCAGTCGCGATGCCGTATTGTTTGACCAGGTGCTGCAAGGCCTGCTGACCGGCGATGAAAATCTGGGGCTGCCTGCAGTGCGCAACCAGGATGTGTTGAACGACCTGGCCGAAATCCAGCCGATTTTCGAAGAAGTCAAGATCGATGTTGATACTGTACTGACCGGCTCATCCGACCTGTTTGAAGTACGCGAGGCCGCCGATGAGATCTTTCTCGAAGCAGAAAGCCTGACCGAACAGGCACGTACGCTGGCCGACGAATATACCGGCCTTGACGAGGGCCGGTTATGGCCGTCTTTGCTGGTCGGCATCGCGCTGGCCGCTGCTGTATTGCTGCTGCTGTTGATCGTCGGCCTGAACCTGTATTTTGCGCAGCGACGCCGCGCACAGGAAACGGCCGATCTGAACCAGCGAAACCAGGAAGCCATCCTCCGCCTGCTCGATGAAATGAGCTCACTGGCTGACGGTGACTTGACCGTTGAAACTACAGTCACCGAGGACGTGACGGGCGCGATTGCCGATTCGGTCAACTATGCGGTGGAAGCGCTACGCGATCTGGTTTCAGGCGTCAACAACACGGCTCGACAAGTGGCTGCGCAGGCTCAGGAAACCGAGGCCACCACCACCCAGTTGGCCGAAGCCAGCGAGCACCAGGCGCGCGAAATTCGTGTCGCCACTGACACCATCAACAGCATGGCCGAATCGTTCGATGAAATGGCCAAACGCTCCAGCGAGTCAGCCGAAGTCGCGCAGAACTCGGTCGAAATCGCCAACCGCGGTGCCACCATGGTGCGCGAGACGATTTCGGGCATGGACCACATTCGAGATCAGATTCAGGACACGTCGAAACGAATCAAGCGACTGGGCGAATCGTCACAGGAAATCGGTGACATTGTTGAATTGATTAACGGCATTTCCGAGCAAACCAACGTGCTTGCGTTGAACGCCGCAATTCAGGCCGCATCGGCCGGCGGGGCCGGTCGTGGCTTTGCGGTCGTTGCCGATGAGGTTCAACGACTGGCTGAACGCGCCACCAATGCGACCCGCCGAATCGAAACACTGGTTCAGACCATTCAATCGGATACGTCTGAAGCTGTGACATCAATGGAAGCCACCACTGCCCAGGTTGTTACCGGTGCACGAACCGCCGAAGATGCAGGTGATGCGCTGGAATCCATTCAGACCGTCTCGAATGATCTGGCCAAGCTGATTCAGGACATTTCCGGCCAGGCGCAGCAGCAATCGCAGAATGCCGGCAAGATTGCCACGCTGATGAATTCCATTCGCGAAATTTCGGTACAGACGTCCGAAGGTACGGGTCATACCGCGCGTTCAGTGATCAGCCTGGCTGACCTGGTGCGCGACCTGCGCGAATCAGTTTCGGATTTCAAGCTGCCAGAAGACCAGGGCTGATCGGCCTGCGGTACGCATGAGGCCCATGGTCAAGACCAAGCGAACGAGACAGGCATGCTGAATACTCACGCCGCGGCCCGAGCTCAGGGCGTTCAATGGGTGCGTCCGCACCTCGAAGCGCTGTGCGACACCATTCGACTCGGACTGGAAAGCTGGGCCGGTGAAGCGCAGAGTACTGCACCCGATATGGACCAGTCCAGGGCTGCAGCCACGCAGCTGCATCGAACGTTGGCGACGCTGGAGCTGGTCGGCGATGCGCAACTCGCCGGTCATGTTGCCAATGCCATGCACGGATTAGGCAATCAGCCGGATGCTGAAGCGGCCGGCGTCATACTTGAAGCCATCGCCATGCTTCCAGCCAATCTCGAGCGGCTGGAAACCGGCGCGCCCGACATACCGGAAATCTGGCAACCCCTGATTGATCGACTTGAAGTCATCGCCGGGCCTGACGCCGAACCAGTCACGCCAATCGAAATTGAAGCCGATGAATTCAATGAAGAAGAGCTGACACAGGCTCAACGTGTGCTGACCGGAAGAAACCGGGCATTGTTTACAGCCATGGCCGAGGCTGCGCTGGGCGCGCTGAATGAAGCCAAAGGCACATTGAATGAATATTTGATGGGTCGATCGGATGAAGACAGCTCGACCGAGCCGGTTTCGCAATTACTGAGTTCGGTCTCCGAGAGCCTCAGCATGCTGTCACTGGACCGGCTGGCCAAGCGTGTGGCCAATCAGGCCGATGCCCTCAATGACATCAAGCCAGACCCGGATGATCCCGGGCTACAGACAATCGCGCATGATTTGCTGCTGGTCGAGTCCGAGCTGGAAGAGTGCGTTGTCTTTCTGGGCCAGCCACCCGACGTGTTGCCTGAGGAAGCCGAGTCACAGTTGCCACCCGCCGAATATCGCCGGGTCATGCGCCAATTGGTGCATGAAGCACTCGACAATCTGAATCAAGCCAAGCACCAGCTCGATCAACAACATCGCGGCAAGGGCGAAGACGAAAGCAGTAAGCAGGCCTCCGGCTTATTGAAACAAACAGCGCATGCGCTGTACATGTCCGGTCTTGGCGATGCAGCTGAATTGCTGGACGCCAGCGCCGGCTGGATCGAGGGCCAGATGGTTGGCCAGGACTATGCCGAGGTCGATCGCAATCAACTCGAAAGCCTGGCCGAGGCGCTGATCGTGACCGAGTTCTACCTCGACAGCCTGAATCGTCACGATCAGCGCGGTGCCGATTATCTGGATGCTGCTCGCAGCCGCCTGATTGACATGGGCTACCTTGAACACGCTGCTGAAGAAGACGCCGACCGGACGGCAGCCGAGCCGACATCAAAACCTGCCGAGCCGGCGGAAACAGCGCTTGACGATGACGACTTCGACCTCAAAGAAATCTTTCTCGAAGAATTCGATGAGCAGCTGGCCGGACTGCAGTCGCATTATCCGGACTGGCGTGATCAACTCGACAACCAGGATTTGCTGACCGACATTCGACGAGCCTTTCATACCTTGAAGGGATCAGGCCGGATGGCCGGTGCCGAACAGATTGGTGAGTTTGCCTGGGCATTCGAACAAATCCTGAACCAGACCATGGAGGGCCAGTACGGTCCGGACCAGGTGGTCGATCTGATTGGACAGGCGATCGGGCAGCTGCCCGAACTGCGCGAACGGTTCGTTGATGACAGCAACGCAGCTCTGCCGGACGCGGCGGCTGAGCTGGTTACACAGGCCGAACAGCTTGATCAACCCGCTTCAATGCCCGAGCTTGAAGGGCTTGATCCGGCCTTGGTCAAACTGATGATCAAGGAAATCGGCGAACATCTGCAAACCGTCGAAGCCTGGGTAGACAACAGCCGGCAACAGGGCTGGCCGCAGCCCGTCAGCAGTGAGCTGATTCTGTCGTTGCACACCATCAAGGGCACGCTCCGCCTGGCTCCGATCGGTGATGAAGCCGAGAGCCTGCAGGCCGTTGAAAATTACATGCAAGACCTACTGGACGACGAGACCGAGCCGGACGAAGACGCCACCGAGCTGATGGCAGACGTGCAAACGCTGCTAAAACATCGACTGAATCGACTGCAGAATCAAGCCGTTGCCGAAACACATTTTGAAAGTGCAGCGTTGACTGAACGGGCTAATCAGCTCGCCCAAAGACTGCATCGTCAGGCACGCGACGAAGACAGCACCGAGACCGAATCGGCAGTCACGCCGGAAACTGCGCTTGATGAGACCGATCCAGCGGTCGAATCAGAGGTTGAGCCTGCAGCGCCTGAACAACCCACTGCCGACGAACTCGAACTGCTGCCGGCAGGCGAGTTCAAGCCGACTGAACCGACCGAATCGTCAGAACCCGCATTCGATCTTGACCAGACTGGTTCACTGAGCCTGGCTGATGCTGACCAGGATAGCGCTGACGAACCGGCGTCGGATCGGGACGCCGCTGAGCCGGCGGACCAGGATCAAACCGAAGCCGAAATCGAAGCCGATGCCGATGATGCCGAGCCTGACGTTGCGCACACGGACGAGCCGGCCGACAAGACACTGTCGGAAGAAACCGCTGAACCAGCAGACGAAGCGAAAATTGAACACGCCGAGGAGGCCTCAGATACCCTCCAAGCCGACGCAGCCTCAGCAGATGAAGACGCGTCCGATGAGCCCCTCGAAGATCAATCACATGAACCTGAAACGGTTGAGCAGGAGCTCGAATCGACGCCGTTCCAGGATTCCACTGAGGATGCGCTGTTCGAGGCCGAAGCCGACGATGAAGAACCGGATGAGCCTGCAAGCACAAGCGATACGGATTCTGAAGTCGATCAAATCGAAGAAAGCGACTTTGAAGCCGTTGAAGCATCCTCATCCGGCGATGAGGACTGGACGGACTCAGCAATATCCGATGAACAGGAGCCGTTTGCCCACGGCGAAGACCAAGGAGACCGCGACACCGAGACGGCCCTGGACGACGAGCGCGACGCCATCTTTGCGGAAGACGAGTTTGCTGAATGGACGAATGATGACGAAGCATCGGACGAATCCACCAGCGAGACCGAACCGACTTCAGTCGAAGCCAGCGGCAGCGAGGCGGAAGCCACCGACGGGGTGGACATTGATGAAACGGCGCGCTCAGATCGCGAGGACGAAACGCTGGCCGTTGAATCTGCACCCGAATCCGCTGTCGACGTCGACACTGAGACGTTGGCCGAAGAGGAACCAGTGCCGGAACTCGAATCGGAACCAGCGCCTGAAGAGGACGACAAATCGCCGACTCTGGCCGATGCTTCGGACGACACGGACGATACTGATGGGCTAGACGATTCCGATGACGAACTGGACGAAGACGCGCCAGATACATCAGAGGCGGACGACGCCCGACTCGAAGACGATGAAGCTGGATTTGACGAAGAATCCGATGACGACGCGACCGATGCAGAAACCACGCCTGAAATGGAATCTGATATCCAAGTCGCCCGCGTTGCCGAATTCGAGCCGTGGGATCCAGCCCAGCTTGGACAATTGGATGCGCCTGAGCGGGCTCAAGAGCCTGCTGCAGATTCGGACAACGTGGCCGCGACGGCAGAATCAACCGCGACGTCTGTTCATTATGCTGAACTCGATCAGGATTTGCTCGAGCTGTTCGTTGAAGAAGGACATGAGCGTCTAGAAAGCGCCGACGCCGTACTTCAACAGTGGCGCGAAGCGCCTGCCGACCGATCGCTGGTCACGGCGCTCCAGCGCGATGTCCACACCATCAAGGGCAGCGCTCGGATGGCCGGCCTGAACGCCATCGGTGAAGTGGCCCACGTACTGGAAGATTTGCTCGAGGGCATCGCCGGTGGGCAGCAGCAGGCCACGCCAGAGAGCATCGACTCGTTTGAAACCGGCAGTGATCACCTCCACGCCATGCTCGAAGCAGTCGCTGCGCGTCAACCGATGCCGACGGCCACGCACTTTGGCGAGCTGGAAATCGAAACGGAGGAAGCGGCCGCTCCTGTGCCCGATGATGATGCGCTGGCACCGGCGGCCGACACCTCGACGCAGCGCAGCAGCACGATTCGGATGGATTCCAGCCGTATCGAGGAACTGCTGAATTTCGCCGGTGAGGTCAGCATCTTCCGCTCCCGCATTGAACAGGAACTCGGCGGTTTCCGCAATCATGTCAGTGAAATCGAAGAAACCGTCCAGCGTTTACGCGGACAGCTCCGCAAGCTCGAGCAGGAAACTGAAACGCAGATCCTGTCGCGCCATGAGCGTGAGCGCGAAGACGAAGACTCGACCTTCGATCCGTTGGAAATGGACCGGTATTCAACCATTCAGCAGCTGTCTCGTGCGCTGGCAGAATCGGTCAGTGACTTGAACAGCCTGACCGAGCTGATGGATAGTTCCAGTCGACAGTCCGAAACCCTGCTGATGCAACAGGCCCGGGTAAACACCGAGCTGCAGGAAGGTTTGATGCAGGCCCGAATGGTTTCCTTCAGCACCATCGCTCCACGCCTCCGGCGCGTGGTTCGCAATGCGGCCCGTGATGTTGAAAAACAGGCCGAGCTCAATGTCAGATTAAGCGGCGAAGGCGAGCTGGACCGAAACATTCTGGACCGCATGACGGCTCCAATCGAGCATATTCTCAGAAACGCAGTCGCACACGGTTTGGAAACGACCGACCAGCGCAAGCAGGCGGATAAATCGGAAACCGGCCAGATCACAATCGACGTCGAGCGTGAAGCAACCGAGCTCATTATCCGCATCAGTGACGACGGTCAAGGCTTGAACCTGGACAAGATCCGCGATCGTGCGCTGGACCAGAACCTGTTGTCACCGGAACAGGCTGAAGATGATGACGCAGTCGCTCAAATGATCTTCCAGCCAGGATTTTCAACAGCCGATGAAGTCAGTGAACTTTCTGGTCGCGGCGTCGGCATGGAAGTAGTTGCAAGCGAAACCCGACAGATCGGCGGCCGGATCAATGTGCAAAGCGAGCCCGGCCAGGGCGCGCAGTTCGAGCTGCGCATTCCGCTCAGTCTCGCTGTGATGCAGGCCATTTTTGTTCAGGCTGGCGAACGCTCGTTTGCGATCCCGCTGCAAGCCGTTCGCGGTGTCGCGCGAATCAGTCCCGACGACTGGCAACAGGCCCTGGCAGGCGATGGCCTGTATCGCTATGGCGGCGATGACTTCCCGCTGATCGAGCTGGAAGCTCAGCTGGGCTTACCACCTGCAGTGCTCGAGGAAGGCAACATGTCGCTGCTGATGATTGCAGTGGGCAATCAGCGGGCCGCGATTCGCGTTTCAGAAATTCAGGGTCATCGCGAAATCGTGCTGAAGCCGGTTGGTCCTCAGGTCAGCGCAATTCCGGGCGTCCTGGCCGGAACCATCATGGGTGATGGCCAGGTCGTCATTATTCTTGATATCGCGCCATTGATTGGTCGAGCAATCGATCACCAGCTACTACCTGGACATGTCGAAGACACGACCGATCGGGCCGTTGAAGACGAGGTCAAACGTACACCTTTGGTCATGGTTGTGGACGACTCCATCACGATGCGTCGGGTGACCTCAAGAATTCTCGAACATCACGGGCTTGAAGTCATCACTGCCCGGGATGGGGTCGAGGCCGTTGAACAGCTGTACGAACGAATCCCGGATCTGATGTTGCTCGACATCGAAATGCCGCGCATGGATGGATTCGAAGTCGCCGCACATGTGCGTGACGATCAACGGTTGCAGGACCTTTCGATCATGATGATCACTTCGCGTTCTGGCGACAAGCACCGGGATCATGCCAAGTCGCTGGGCGTAAATCGCTACATGATCAAGCCGTACCAGGAAGCCAAGCTGGTTCGGGAAGTGTTTGAAATGCTGGATCTGCCGCAACCAAACAGCAAGGACTGATCCATGAGTGATATCGAAATTCGCAGCATCATGATTCCGGTCACCGGTGGAGAGCTGCTGATACCCAATGCCAATATCGCGGAAATCGTAGCCTACAGTACGCCCGAAAGCGAAGACCGCGGGCCAGGCTGGATCCTGGGAAATGTGATCTGGCAAGGTTGGCAGGTGCCGGTGATCTCGATACCGATCCTGACCGAACAGGTGGAGGCGGAAGATACGGTCGATGCCAAGATCTGCATCAGCAAGTCGCTGATCAGTAATGAACGTCTTCCGTATATTGGAATTCTGGCCCAGGGATTTCCGCGTCTGGTCACGCTGACTCGTGATCTGGTTACCGAAGTACCTGATAGCAGTTCGCATATCGCGCTGGCCGGTGACGTCTTGATCGGCGATCGCCAGGCGAGCGTGCCAGACTTGAATCGGATCGGCCAACTCGTCGCGCATGCGGTATACGGAACGCTGCCGCTGGCTGGCTGATGTCAGGCCTGTACAAAGCGCTGCTCTGATCTACTGCCAATCTCCATACAGCGACTGCAAGGCGGCCAGCATCGCCGGCCCGGACGATTCGGTACGCAGCACTCGCGGTCCAATCGTTACTGACTGACAACCGCGTTGGGTCAGTTCGGCGCATTCTGATTCAGAAAAACCGCCCTCGGGTCCAATCAGAATCACCGGCCGAATCCCACCGTCGCTCTGCAAATCAAGCTGCTTCAGGGTTTGAGCCTGACCTGGCTGTAACAGCAAGGCAGGATCGCCAGGCAACGGATCCAGCGCTTTCAGGGGTTGCAGTGCATGTACTTCGGGCACGATGGCACGGCCGCATTGTTCACTGGCCGCGATCGCAATCTCAACCCAGCGGCGCCTGCGTCGCTCAGCGCGCCGTTCGTCCAGGCTGACCTCGGTTCGTTCGGTCGTCACCGGGTAGATGGCATCGACTCCAAGCTCGACGCTCTTCTGAATAATCCAGTCCATCTTGTCGCCCTTGGCAATGGCCTGAACAAGCGCTAAGCGCAAGTTGGATTCTGTCTGCGCCGGATAAGCATTGGCGATGCGCACCTGGCAGCACCTTGTATCCGCGCCTTCCTGGATGACACCATCAAAGAACTGGCCTGAACCATTGAACAGCGTCACGGCATCACCAGGACGTCTACGCAAGACCTGAACCAGGTGTTTTCTGGCACGAGATTCCAGGTCGACGACCTGATCAACTGCAAGCGGTTGTTGTGTGAACATTCTGATCTGGCGCATAAGCGGTCATAGTAATCATTAATAGGTTTATTGGTGGTTATTCAAATTCAAATTCAAAATCGAAAGCGTTTCGCCGCTCGCCTTCGGCGGCTTATGACCCGTTGTTTTATTTTGGCTTGAAATTCAAAAGCGGTTTCGCCGCCAGCTTCGCTGGGTGTGCGACCTACTTTTTGATGGAGCAAAAAGTAGGCCAAAACTCTCTCCGCGACTTCACCGCCCGGCTGTGCCGGGTCCCCTCCAGTGCTCGATGCGGGCGGGGCGAAAAGAACTCGCTGGCGCTCAGACACCTTTTCACCTCCTTCCGCCCGCCTCTCCGCGCTTCGGCGGCTCACACGCTCACCAAGGTCAAAAGCAAGATCAAACTCAAAACCACAAACGAAACCTGTCCTCCTCCTTGTGAGAACCTGAATGCTCTGCCCACAACCGCTTTTGGTACCAAACCCACTCAGAAGCCGGGCTTGTAAGCCCGTGAGTCTAAGGCAGTTGCAAGACAGTCTCCGAAAGGCCTAAACAAAAGCACGGGCCGAATGATTGCCCCGATCGAATAGAAAGCACTCCCGGTGGCTGTTGGAAGCGCGGTTTTTTGGGTAATTTTTTGTCGCAAGACACAAAAAAGAACCTCGCATCAGCCGGCGAAGCCGTGCGGCGAAACGCTTTACATTTTGAATTTGAATTTAAAAAATTCCCAAATCAAAAGACTTTGTTATTATCAACCCATGAATTCAACGCAAGCAATCCAACCCAAAGCCAACGGCTTCACGCTGATTGAAGTGCTGGTCGTCGTCGTCATCATCGGGATCCTGGCCGCAGTGGTCGTGCCGCGTTTCATGGATGAACCGGATCGCGCCCGTGTGGTCAAGGCGCAACAGGACATTCAGGCCATTCAGACTGCGCTGAACTTGTACCGCCTCGATAATCAGGTCTATCCATCAACCAACCAGGGATTGAATGCCTTGGTCGAGCGTCCCAATGGACAGCCCGAAGCCAGTAACTGGAAAGAGGGTGGGTATCTGGAGCGTTTGCCGGTCGACCCCTGGGGCCGCGATTACCTCTACTTGAACCCCGGCGTGCACGGTGATATCGACATCTGGAGCAATGGCGCGAATGGCATGCCGGGCGGCGATGGGCTCAACGCAGAAATTGGCAGCTGGACCCAGTAAATTCAGGCAGGCCATGGCTACTCGCCGGTTGCATGGCTACAGCTTGGTCGAGCTTCTGATCGTCATTGTAATCGCCGGTTTGTTGAGCACCTTGGCGGTGCTGCAATTCAGCGGTAACTCGGACCAGGCGCGCGCTGAACGCAGCCTCGATCAATTGGCTGCCAGTATCCAACTGCTGTGCGATCAGGCGCTGTTGACCGGCCAGGTTCGCGGCCTCCGTCTGACCAGGAACGGCTATGACTTCTGGTCGATCACCGATGGCCAGTGGCGAACGCTGCGGCCCGATCAGCAACCGCTTGCGCGCGCCTGGCCAGATTCATTCCGATCGGAAATTCAGATCAACCAGCGGCTGATCAGCGCGACCGAGCCCAGTGGCCCGCAGCTCTGGTGCGACGCACTTGAACCCATGATGCCCTTTCAGATTACGCTGCAATCTGGCCAACAGCAGTGGGTTCGCGTTTGGTCGGGAATGCAGTAACGTGTCGGTATGACTGTATTCGCAAGCGCCCGAGCGTTCACGCTGATCGAAGTGCTGGTTTCGCTGGCCATCGTTTCGCTCGCACTGTTGGCACTCAGTCAGGCCGGGGGACGCAGCCTCGATAGCCAGTTTCAGATCGAACAACGCACGGTAGCGCTCTGGGTTGCCTCGAATGTACTGGCCGAAGTCAGCCTTGAAGGCTCAGTCCAGGCCGGCAATCGCTCCGGCAGCTCAAACATGGCTGATCAATTGTGGCGCTGGCAGCTCCAGACCCAGACGGCACCCGGCGGCCAGCTGTGGCGGCTGGACGTCCGGGTCTTCAATGAACAGGACCAACTGGTGCTGACCCACAGCGGTTTTCTGGCACGCTGATGCAGATCCGATCTCTCAGCAACTACAGTGGCTTTACGCTGGTTGAAGTGCTGGTCGGTGTCATGGTGTTCAGCCTGCTGGCAACCATTTGTTATGCAGGCCTGAACAGTCTGATCGAAAGCAGTGCGGTTCAGCGCGAGCGCAGCATCGCCTTTGCAGAATTACAACGAACGATTGCAAGTCTGGATCGTGACCTGCGGCAGTTGACGCATCGACCGGTCCGTCAACCCGATCAGTCCGTATCGCCTGCGCTGCTGGGCGGAACAATCCAGCTGACCGCAACCCGGGCAGGCTGGAATAATCCGGCCGGTCAACCCCGTAGCCAGCTACAGCGATTTCGCTGGGCCTGGCAACAAGATTCACTGGTGCGCAGTTACTGGCCAGTCACCGATTCGATCGATCCGATCCCGACAGTGCCTCATCACCGCTTGACCGGAGTACAGGGCTTTTCGCTGCGCTATCGCGATCAGCAGGGTCAATGGCATCAGGAGTGGCCTGTGGATGGTCGTATGGCCAGCCTGCCGCTGGCCATCGAAGTTCGCCTGTCAAGTGAGCGATTTGGCGATATTCGCAGGTTGATTACGCTGCAATGAATATGACCCGCTGCGGAAATAAACTCAGCCAACCCCGCCGGCAGTCGGGTGCAGCGCTGTTGATTGCATTGCTGGCAGTGGTCATCGCCAGCCTGATCGCCACGCAGATGATCGAATCCAGCAGGCACTCGATTGCAAGAACCGAAGCCTTGTTGAACAGCGAACGGGCCTGGCAATACGCACACGGCATGAACGAGCTCGCCCTGGAGTGGATCGAACAAGCCGAACAAGACGCTGGGTTCACAGGCCTTTCCCGGCTGGCTTCATGGACGCCACCGTTTGCGGTAGCCGGCGGCAGCGTCAGCGCCCGGCTGCTGGATCTAAGCGGGCGTTTCAATCTGAACAGCCTGAGCCACCCGGATCCGGAACGTGCGCTGGCTGCTCGACGTGCGCTCGACCGACTCCTCGCTTCGCTGAACCTGGATCGCAGCCTGAGCGACGAGATTCAAAGCTGGGTACGCGACCAGCCCGGAGAACAAAGTGGCCGCTATACACAACGGAACCCACCCTATCTGAAGGCTGGCATGCCCTTCACCCATTTGAGCGAATTGCGCTGGTTGATTCGTTTTACACCCGAAACGCAGCGCCGGTTATTGCCGTACGTCAATGCCCTTCCTGACCCTCAAGCGCGGCTCAATATCAACCAGACCAACCCGATCGTATTGTCGGCCTGGCTGGAATCAACGACCGTCGACCAGGCGGAAAGAATTCTGTCGGCGGGTCCATTTGAATCACTTGACCAGGTTCGCGCGCTGCCCGAACTCAGCAGAATGGATCGTAGCCTGCTCGATCAACAACTATCGGTAAACAGTCAATGGTTCCTGGCCCAGGCTCGTGTCATTTTGAATGGCCAGCCGCAGGATTTTTTTCATCTGATTCATCGGGGCGGCTCGGGGTATGATTTCCGCTACTTCAGTCAGGCCTATGAAGAACCAGGCCTGACTGCATCGATTCCACCCTGACGACTGAACGAACCAAATGCCCAGACCCGCCAAATGGAACTGCGTTTACCTGAGCGCGGATCGTCCGCCTCAGCTACAGGCCCGGGGTCATCTCGATACGACAGGCCAATGGCTGGCCGACCCTACACCGAGCAGTGCGCCGCTGGTCGCCCTGGTGCCAGCTGACCGTTGCAACGTCATTTCGATTGAACTGCCTGAATTGAGCGGCCGAAAATTGACTCAGGCGCTGCGCTGGGCTGCAGAAGAACACATCGCCGGGCCGGTTGAGGACCAGCATGTTTCACCCATCCGGCGCGAACCGGATGGGCGACTTCGCTGCGTGGTTACTACACGCGCTGCGATGGAGGCATGGCTGCAGGTGCTGCCTGAGCGGCCCCGCAGAATACTGCCCGACGCTGCCTGTCTGCCATGGGCCGAGGGGCAGATCAGTATCGCGCCGATCGGTCAGCAGTGGCTACTTCGCTGGGGCGAAACTGAATTTGATCGTGTCGATGAAGCCATGCTCGAGCTGTTGCTGACCGAACTGATCAGCACCGGTGACCACGCCACCGAAGTCATTTGCTACCAGTCCGACCCCATGCAAGCGATGCCGCCTGCAGTAGCTGAGCTCAAGCCAGGCGTTGAGGCCATTCCCGACTCGCTGATTGGGTTGCTGGCAACTCAGGCAGTCGCCACACCGATCAACTTGATGCACGGTGAGTTTGCCGCAGTCGAGCCAGGAACGCAGCTCAAGGCCTGGCGCTGGTCGCTGGCGGCCGGCTGCAGCCTGCTGCTGTTGGCCGGTCTGTATACGGCTTCTGAACATTGGCTGTTGAAACAGCAATCCAGACAACTTGAACAAGACATCGTGGCTCAGTTTCAGCGTGTTTTCCCAGAAATCACGCGACCCGTCCGACCACGCATTCAAGCCGAACAGGCCATGGCAGCACTGTCCGGGAGCGGCAGCGACGCGATGCTGGCGCTGAGTAGCAGGGTGTCACAGTTGATCGGAGGTGCCGACGGGATCCGGATGGACAGCCTGAGCTTCCGCGATCAACGGCTCCGGCTGTCGATGAATATCCCAGGTAGCGAGGATATTGAACTGCTGCAACAGCGCCTGCGCCTCAACGGGCTCGATGTCGCCGTCGAGGAACTGCAGGTGCAAAGCGAAGGCGCTCGTGTCACGCTGCTGATCAGCGCGGGGTCTCGATGATTCGGGCCCGCTGGCAGCAGCTTCAGTTTCGTGAGCAGGCTGCACTGCTACTGGGCGGCGGCATCATTGCTCTGGTGCTGGTCTGGACGCTGGCATGGGAGCCTCTGCAGCAGTCCATCGCCGCAGAACGTGCGCGTGTCGTCGAGCAGCAAAGCCTGCTGTTGTGGCTGCAGTCGATCGAGCCGGACGTCGAGCGACTGCGTCAAGCACAGACTGCGGTCGTGGCCGATCGCGGCCGCAGCCCGATCGGAATCATCGACCAGAGTGCGCGCTATGCCGGTCTGGCCGGGGCGCTACAACGAATCGAGCCATCATCCAGCCAACAGGTGCGCGTGGTCTTCGAACAGGTCGAATTTGCTCAGATGATGAACTGGCTGGTTGATCTGACTGCCAGCCAGCCGTTTCGCGTCGAACAGCTGGACGCACAACGCGGCGCTCGTTCAGGGCGGGTCGATGCAATTGTTCTGCTGCAGACCGGCCCTGGATGAGAGCCCACCCAACCGCAGGGGCATTTCTGGTAACGTCGCGCCATGAGCTCTGAGAATCTTCAAACCGATCGGTCCGATGCGTCCCTGAATCGGGCACTTGAGGTCGCAAAAACAGCCGCCAGAAAAGCGGCCGAAGTGTCGATGCAACACTTCATGCAACCCATCGAAGTGGAGCGAAAAGCCGACGCCAGTCCGGTTACTGAAGCGGATCGTGCCTGTGAACAGCTCATTCGTGACCTGATTCAAGCGGAGTTCCCGGAACACGCGATTTTCGGTGAGGAATTCGGTCACAGCGGCACTCATCGCTGTCTGTGGCTGATTGATCCGATCGACGGCACACGCAGTTTCATTCGTCACCTGGAATTCTGGTCGGTTCAGATTGCCCTGATGGTTGATGAGACAATCGTGATTGGTGTATCGGCCGCACCTCCCTTTGATGAGCTGGCCTGGGCTGTCAAGGGCCAGGGTGCCTGGATCGAGCCGCTGGCCGGGTCAAACGAACAGGCCGCTCGACGACTGCAGGTCGCCGAGACCTGCGAGATCGATCAAATGGATTGGTCGCTCGGTAATGTGCGCAGTCTGGCCAAAAATCCGACTCACTGGTCGCAGGTCGGCGCATTGGTTGAACGCGCTTCACGCACCAGAGGCTATGGTGATTTCTACCCTTATCACCGGCTGGCAGCCGGCGGGCTGGATGTGGTGGTCGAAAGTGACGTCAATATTCTCGACATCGCGGCGCTCAGCCTGATCGTTGAGGAAGCCGGCGGTATCATGACGGCGCTGGACGGGGCACCCATCGGCCTCGGAACCCGCGCTGTGCTGGCTGGGACATCCGCCCTGCACCAGCAGCTTCTGGAACATTTCAATGACTGATTATTCGACGCTCGATAAAGAATTGACGCTGCCAATCATCCATGATCGACATGAGCGCAGTGACCGCAGCCTGTTCCGTGTTGAACGGCTGGATCTTGAATTTTCCAATGGCGAGCAGCGCGTCTATCAGCGCTTGATCAGCCGGGGCGTCGGCGCAGTCATTGTCGTGGCCATGCCCGACGCGGAGCGCGTGCTGCTGATCCGGGAGTATGCTTGCGGCGTGCATCGCTATGAAGTCGGTCTTCCCAAGGGACGACTCGAACCCGGTGAAAATCACATTGAAGGCGCCAATCGTGAGCTGCAGGAAGAAGTCGGTTTTGCCGCTCGACAGCTGACTGAAATCGGTCAACTGTCGCTTGCGCCGGGCTATATGACGCACGTTACCCACGTCATTCTGGCACAGGACTTGTTTCCGTCGAAACTGCCCGGCGATGAACCCGAGCCGCTGCAGGTCATTGAATGGCACATGGACCGGCTGCATGAATTAGTGCAACGCGATGACTGCACAGAAGGCCGCAGCATTGCTGCGCTTTACATGGCCAGAGATTGGGTCCGTGGTCAATAGTCCGGCCTGCCAACCGCTGCCGGAAGGCCAGCTTGAAGAATGGATCCCGGCCCTGCTCGAGGCTTCACGGGATGCAGCCGAAGCCATACTTGAGGTGTATCAGCGGGCCGATTTCGAAGTCGAGCATAAATCCGACCAAAGCCCGCTGACTGCCGCCGATCTAGCCAGTCACAGAATCCTGTCAACCGCGCTTCAGCGCCTGACGCCTGATATCCCTGTGCTGAGCGAGGAATCGCGGGAAATACCAGTCGAAGACAGGCTGCAGTGGCCGCGACTCTGGGTTGTTGATCCATTGGACGGCACGCGTGAATTCATCAAACGCAATGGCGAATTCACCATCAATATCGCGCTGGTCGAACAACAGCAGGCGCGCCTGGGCTTGATTGCAGTGCCGGTCGAATCCAACGCATACATAGGCCTGACCGAGTCCGGCCAGGCGATGCACTACACCGGCTATTCCACTTGCGAGTTCATCCATACGCGCGCGAAATGCCCTGAACAACCCACAATCCTGGGCAGCCGGTCGCACGGCAATGCCGCGAGCAGCGCCTATTTTCAGCAACTGGACCAGCAGTTCAATCACTATCACCGAGTTGGCGCGGGCAGCGCGCTGAAGTTCTGCAAAGTCGCGGAAGGATCAGCCGATTTCTACCCCCGAATGGGGCCGACCAGTGAATGGGATACGGCAGCAGGGCAGGCGTTAGTCGAAGCTGCAGGGGGGCGCGTATGGCTGGCCGATGGGCGCGAAATGCGCTACAACGCGCGCACTAGCCTTTTGAACGATAGCTTCCTGGTCGCCGGAGACCCGAACGCATCGTGGCCCACCCCAACAACAGCAAGCCGGTGATCAGCGCCAGCATCGACCCTGTACCCATGACCGGTACGACCTGAATCGGTCCTCGAGCCAGCGTGATATCCACGTCCTGTTCAACGCGCGCCACTTCAATCTCGACCGGACCACCGCGCGGCGTTTCCGTCCAGTTCTTGGTTACCGCAAGATCGCGCCAGGCACGCCGGTACAGCAGACGGGCGGTGACTTCTGCATTACCCAGGTCGGGAATATCTGCCAGGCTGAATCGATAGCTGGACTCATCACGCTGGCCGGACGGAATCCGGGTATCGTCCAGTACGCTCTCTGCGTCAATAAACAGCACCGGAAACTCCACTGGCCCCTGGCCGTTGATTCGACCCTGCAACACGCGTGCATAGCCACGGCCCGGCAGGCCGGCTACATCTTCCGGCTCATTGCCGCCCTCTGACGAACCGTAAAACGGGATGACCGGACCTGATATCTGATTCAGTTGCTGGCCATTCACGCGAGCCTCGATGACCAGCACGGCATTGCGAATCGATACGCCGGTCGGGAATGCATGGCCAGCACCACGATTGAAGACCTCGGCATCAACCACCAACTCATCACCATCCAGGCGTGCCGCCATGCTCAGCTCGATGGCTGCAGGGAGTGTATCTGACGTGGCACCAATGAACGTGTGCGCGCGACGCTGGCTGGCGTCACGGACCGGCTGTCCACCGATGGTTGAAATGGGCCCATCTTCTTCTGCAGCCGGCATGTGACAGTCCTGACAACGCATGAAGTCAGGCCCCGGTTGTGCAAACGGCGAGTCCAGCCACTCGGTATAGGTGGTCTGGCCAGGGGCATTCGTATCCGGATTGTTGTACTGATGGCAGGACGAGCAGAACTGTGCATCGGAAAATTTTGGTTGATGAGAGGCTCGCATGGTGCTGAAACTGATATCGTCCAGCGGGCCCCAGACCCAGAGCTGTGTGGCGCCCTGGTCAGGAAAACGATAATCTGTCTGGCCCAGGTGATGCAGCTGATCGATGTCGTCATTGACGTCGGCCATCTGGTGACAAGCCAGGCAGTTGACGCCATCCAGGCCACCGGCCAGTGTGACTTCATCAAAAAACAAATTGCCAGGATCCTGTGCGTCGGCCAGTGGCGTATGGCAGGTTGCACAAAACCCGGTATCGTCGTCATCATGCAAGTCTCGAAAAACATAGCCGTTGCTGCCGCCGGGCGTGCCGTCACCGGAATACAGGTCGCGCACCCATGTGTTGACGCCAGCACCGGCATGTGAGGTGTCCTGCCATTGGGAAAACTGGTCAAAGTGGCAGGTTGCGCAGTCCAAAGCGGTACCAGGATTGTAGGGAATCCGATCTGCATCCGGCAAACGATCCAACCGGATTTCTATCGTATCGCCTGCAGCTGCTAATGCCGATCCAGTGATGTAATTGATTGCATTATTGGCATCGTAGGACACCACCGCCGTCACTGTTACGGCACCCTGATCAGGATCTGGCAGGCTGAACAGGCCATCTGACGAGGTGATGAACGGGTTACCGGTCGTGGTCTGGATCCGGACCCGCGCGTCGGCCAATGGATCGCCGGACACATCGTCCACCACCTGGCCTGTAATCTGCGCCGATGCTGGTGAAATCACGAGCATCAAAATGAAACCAAACAGACCGCAGACGCCCGACTGCGCGCCCGGGAAACGAAAACCGTATCGGATAAATTGCATCAGTTCCTTATACCAGACCAGGCGAAACACGACGCGGATCCATCAAAACGGCTTGACGATGGCAAGGACAACAATGCCGACCAGCAACAGCGCAGGAGCCTCGTTGAACCAACGATACCAAACGTGACTGCGTTGATTCTCACCGCGTTGAAAAACACCCACCAACCGCCAGCACCAGACATGGTATCCAATCAAGGCCAGCACCAGCATTAGCTTGGCGTGCATCCAGCCCAGTTCAAGATAGACAGGGTTCCAAACCAGCATCGCCAGCCCCAGCGTCAACGCCAGCGCACCACCAATGTGCGTGATGCCCATCAGCTTGCGTTGCATCGTAAGCAGCACGCGCTGCGTTTCAATTTCGGGGTGCATTGCGCTGTATACAAATACGCGCGGCAAATAAAACAGACCGGCAAACCAGGTAACGACAAAAACTACGTGAAAGGCATGTACCCAGATCATGAGCTCAGTCCGGAGCTACAGCCAGCGATGGTCATTGTTGCGTGATATCCAGTGTTCATGCGATCGAGGGGCATTGGCAACAGCGGCTTCGGGCAGAAATTCAACTTGACCTGAAGGGTCTGCAAGGGTATAAACATGCGGTGCCAATAAAAATTTAACAATTAAGGCACCACTTTCAGCATTATATGCGGAAGTGACACCGAGCATCATCCGGTTTGGGGCAAAAGCGGTCTTAGGACCGCTTTTTCTTTTTCTCCTGCCGTGGCCTGCAGCCTTGTTGAAACTTTATCGACAAACCGTCATTATGGTTTATGAACTGTTTTGCAGACGATGACCCGAGTCATGACTGAAACCCCTTTGCTGTTTACTGAATCCGCGGCCAACAAGGTCCGTGATCTGATCCTTGCCGATGGCAACCCGGCGCTGAAGCTGCGCGTGTACATCACAGGCGGCGGCTGTTCGGGTTTCCAGTACGGTTTCACGTTCGATGAGGCCGCGGACGATGACGATATCCGGGTCGAACGCGATGGCATGACGCTGATCGTCGATCCGCTCAGTTTTCAGTATCTGGAAGGTGCTGAAGTCGACTACACCGAGAACCTGCAGGGTGCCCGATTCGTCATACGCAATCCGAATGCAGCCACTACCTGTGGTTGTGGCTCCTCGTTTGGAGTCGCCTGAATTGATCCGCGTCGATCGGTAACGGCTTTGGCAATCTGTTCTGTTTCAGCATGAGCATTCTGTCGTTACTCCTAGGCCTGGCGATCAGCCATTTTGCTCCAGCGGTCAGCGCCTTCCGCCGCTATCAATGGTTATTGTTTCCGTCCAGACAGGCCTATTCCATCCAGGCAGTCCCGGGGTGGATGCCCATGCTGATACTGTTGCTGTTTGCGCTGGTCGCAGGCAGCCTGTTGGCGTGGCTTGGCTATGCACTGGCAGGTGCGTTTGGCCTGCTGCTGGTCAATGTTCTCATCGTGGTGTATTGCCTGGGTCCGCGCGATCTCGATCGGGACGTCGGGCAGGCGCTTGAATCAGACACTGCACGCTGGCAGCTGAAGCTTTCGCCGGATGCAAACGGAATCGAGGCTGCGGGCAGCGTGTTACAAGCCGCCCTGGCGCGCTGGTTTGGCATTGTGTTCTGGTTTGCGCTGTTGGGCATTCCGGGCGCATTGATCTATCGAGGCGCGCGTGTTGCCTATCGTTGCTCCCGGGCTTCCGAGGACCAAAAGGCATGGTTCGGCCAACTATTGTTTGTACTGAATCTGCCCGTTTTGCTTTTGATGACACTGGCAATGGCGCTGATGACCGATTTTGACCAGGTACGAACGAACTGGTCAGCACAAGCCCGGCCCTGGCTGATCGATGCGGCCTGGCTTGATCGCCTGGCCAACGTGGTGTGTACCCCGGATTGTGATACACAGCAGGGGCTGAACGAAGGGCGCGATCTGGCATGGCGCATGATGTGGGTCTGGTTGGCCATCTTGAGCCTGATGTTGCTGGCCGGCTGGATTCGTTGAATCATCAGACGTGGGAGTGGCTACCATAGTCAATTCTTCTCACCCACTGAAAGGAAACTGTACTATCGTGAATACGTTATTCGTGCGCTGCTGGCCGCTCCTCCTGCTTTTTTCATCTTCGCTTGCTTCAGCAGGCGGCACTTGGCTACAGTGCGGCAACGTCGTCGACGTCGAACAAGGGCGCATCGATGGAGCCGCCACGCTGATCATCGAAGATGGCGTCATCGCCGAGATTCGCAGTGGTATCCAAACGCCAGATCAAGGCATTGAAACCATCGATCTGAGCCATTTGACCTGCTTGCCTGGTTTGATGGACATGCACACGCACTTGACCAGCGAATCCAGCCCGAGTCGGTATCTGGATCGATTTACAGAAAATGAAGCGGATGTCGCGCTCCAATCCACAGAATATGCGCGCGAAACCCTGTTGGCAGGATTTACCACGGTGCGCGATCTGGGTGACCGCTTCAATGCCAGCATCGCGCTGCGTGATGCCATCAACAGCGGCATCATTGTCGGCCCCAGAATCTACACCTCGGGAAAATCACTGGCGACCACCGGCGGTCATGCCGATCCAACCAATAGCTGGCGTGCAGACCTGATGGGCAACCCCGGTCCGCGCGAGGGTGTTTTGAACGGCGTGGCCGAAGCGCGCGAAGCCGTACGTCAACGCTACAAGGATGGTGCCGATCTGATCAAGATTACCGCGACCGGGGGTGTGCTGAGCGTGGCCAAGAATGGCCTGAACCCACAGTTCACCGAAGACGAAATTGAGGCAGTGATCGAAACCGCCGCTGATTATGAAATGCATGTAGCCGCCCATGCACATGGCGTGGAAGGCATGCGTCGTGCCATTCTGGCTGGCATTCACTCCATCGAACACGGCACCATGATGAACGACGACATCATCGCGCTGATGATTGAACACGAAGTCTGGTACGTGCCCACGATTTCAGCGGGACAATTCGTCGCCGAAAAAGCCGAAGTTGATGGCTTCTATCCCGAAGTCATTCGACCCAAGGCACGGTTGATTGGCCCGCTGATCCAGGACACCTTCAGTCGAGCCCACGCGGCTGGCGTGAAGATCGCGTTCGGTACGGATTGTGGCGTTTGTTATCACGGCGACAATGCGCGCGAGTTCGAATTCATGGTTGAGGCCGGCATGAATGAAGCCGAGGCGCTACGCACTGCAACCATTCACACCGCAGAGCTGTTGGGCATCGAACAGCTGGCCGGCACGCTGGAAACCGGCAAGTGGGCCGACGTCATTGCCGTAGCCGGCAATCCACTGGAATCCATTTCCACGCTCAATCAGATCAGGTTTGTCATGAAAGAGGGCCAGGTGTTCTAACTGACTGCGTTGCACTGGCGCTCGGCTTATTTTGACATCAAGTGCGAGGCCTGGAGCGATTCTTGCTGGCTCTGGGCATGACCCACAACATTTTTTCTGCAGCGATGACACCTGATTGCGTATCTCGTTCCGGCTTAAACCAGCTAGACTATTTGATTGTTGACCTTAAACGTCATGCTCCACATGGGCAGTAGTACTTCGAACATCAGGCGCTGGGCAGGTGCTTTATGAGCCAGTATCTTGCGAAGATGCGCACGGCGTTAGGCGATGCCGGCATCGACAAGGAAACCATCGCACTGCTGGTGCAATGGGCCGAACAGTATCTGAGTCTGGGATCCAGCGACGACCCCACCAAACTGAGCCGCAAAAGCGTGGAGCGCTTTCTGCGGCACTTGATCAACGATCGCGGACTGGCAGACAATGACCAGGATATCGCCTTGGAAGCGGTGCGAATGCTGCACAAGATCTCCCGTGGCGAAGCACCCGAGTGGCTTGATCAGTTTCTGGCCGAACGCAAGACTGCCAGCCCAACCAAGCCACTGACCTATGCTGAATTACGTCGCCTGTTGACACATCTGTTCGATCAGGTCGATTGGCTGATGGCCGGTTTCGTCTATGGATCCGGACTGCGCATACTCGAATGCGCCAAGCTGAGAATCCGTGATCTGGATTTTGACAAGAACCAGGTCGCTGTTCGCGATTCCTATGACCAAATCGAACGCTGGGCACCATTGGCTACCAATATCAGGGAACGCCTTGACCCTTACCTGGAAAAAAAACGTCAAAAACACATCAAGGATATCGTCAAGGGCGGCGGTCTGGTCAAGTTACCGCCCAAGATGGCCGAAGCCTTTCCGCAGCGCAAGAATAATTGGGGCTGGCAGTTCGTGTTTGGTGAAGATGCGGCACTGGACTTCAAACCAGGACTGGAAGATCAGGAAATGGATCACATCGATCCTCGTTCGTTTCGTCGGACGCTCGAGCGAGCTGCAGTTGAAGCCTATATTTTTCGGCCGATCAACGGCACCACGCTGCGCAACAGCTTTGCCGACCATATGCGGGTGCGCAAGGTGTCGACGATACAGATTTTGCAAATCCTGGGCAAGAAAAAACCGCCCCGACAGAATGATCAGGCTGTTCCATTGGACGTTAAAGGCCTGTACCTACCGATCGACAAGCCGAAAGAAGAGATTACGCTGCAATCCTGAACACTGGTTACGTGCAGGCGATCAGCGTCGCTCGATCGCGAGCGTATTCGCAGCCTGCTCCCCGGTATCGGCATACCCACTCAGCTCGAGATAGCCCCGCCCAACTGGAGCCCCGCTGCTCTTCACGTCGACCATACCCTCCCAATACTGGACTGACCGATCCCAGCGCTGCTGGTCGAACACGGCATGGACTTCAAGCTTGAGATCAGCCAGCGGGAGCTGCAACGACCAGTCCAGCGGCCAGGCGATGCCTTGGGCATCCGTCCAATAACGATTGGGCGTGAGTTCAAAGTCGTTCGCGGTCAATACTCGATATCGGCCGTCAGTCTCGACCAGCACGCCGGCACTGAACGGTGAAGCCGTGCCATCGGACTGACGCAGGCGATACAGCATCAGGTCGCGACCATCATCGAGCTGCAGCGCAAACCAGTCCCAGCCATCCAGGTCATCACTCAATTGACTGGAACCCCACTCACGATCCAGCCACGACTGGCCGTTGACCTGCAACAGCGCGTCACCAATCCGCACCTGACCGCTTGTTTCGATCCGGGTCAACGAGTAATAGCGCGAAGCGTTTCCGGCCTGCGGGCCCTTCTGGCTGTATCCGGCCTCGCCTTGAAGCACAATGGGTTTACCAGGCTGCAGCTGCAAATCCAGGCCGAAGTCATCGGTGCCAGCCTTGAGATGCCAACCCCGCTCGGTCGCCCGCACCGCCCAATCGCGAAGCCACCAACGCTGTTCACTGGCCCCGGCCAGGCCAAGTGCCTCACGGGCAAAACGTTCATGTTGAAAAAACTGCTGAGTGCGTCCATCGCTCAAGGCCAGATGCGCCATCCAGATGGCCGCTGCAGTGAAGTCGGATGGCGGGTCATCAGTCTGTGAGGAAACCTCGGTCCGCTCCAGTGCAAACCGGAACAGCGTGAACTGATAGCCCAGGCGCGCACCCTCTGGTCCGTTCAGGTTGCCGGTGAAATACCACCATTCGTTGCGATACCCCGGGTGCATCGCATGATCGGCCGGAAACCGCAGGGGTTCCGGTCGCGTAACCCGTTTGAACATCTCGGGCGCGCTGGCCAGTAATGACGTTCCGCTGAGTGACTCGACAGGACCCGGGCCTTCAGGCTCGAACTGCAGACCGAGCCAGACCAGACACAGAGAGGCAATGCAGACCATGAGTATCACATCACGGCGCATCAGTCAGCCCTCAGATTTCTGATCAGCGGACTGCGCACAATACGCAGTGCAGGATAGACACCTGCGAGCAATCCCGCCAGGACGGCCAATGGTACGGTCCAGACCAGCGGTGCCAGCGGCGGCCAATCCAGCGGTACGCTCCAGCCAAAGGCGCGCGGTTGAATACTGCTGCTGAGCATGATGTCCATCAGCAGCGCCATCGGCACCGCCAGCGTCAGCGCCAACAACGTCAATCCACCGGTCTGCACCATGATCAGCTGCATCAAGCCTTGCGGAGAAAGCCCCAAGGCGCGGAGCGTGGCATACTCGCGCGCGCGCTCGAGACCGAGTGCCAACAAAGCGCTGGTCAGCGCAATCAGAGCGATCAGTCCGACCAATAGGGCCAGCGCCCATGAAATTCGAAACGTGCGATCGAACACGTCCAGGCTCTGTTGACGAACCTCGGCCGGTGTGATCCAGCTCAGTTGCCGAGCAAAGACCTTTTCAGACAAGTCATCGAGCCAGGCCGTCAGCGGCTGGTCTGGCTGCAGATACACGCCGACACTGTCGCGAATCGGATCATCGAACCAGTCCCTGTACTGTACGCCATTCATGGCTATCACGCCCTGATCACTGCTGTAGTCGCGATACACGGCAGCCACGCGGAGCTGTTTCTGGCCCTGAGGCGTTGGTATCTCGATCACACCATCAGGCGCAACGTCCTGATTGCGTGCGAAGGGCTCGGTCACGAACACTGCCAGGCCCGCTTCGAACTGGCCGCGGTCCGGCGTGCCGTCAATCCATTCAAATCCCGGCCAAGCCTGTTCCGGTAAATCATAGGCTGCGATCCGGCGTCCGTCGGCCAGACGGCGCTGCCGAATGCTTGACCAGGCTGCTACGCCGTCCTGGGCTGCGATCCGGCCGATGGTCTGATCGTCCAACTGGACTGCTGGCGTGACCGCCTGTTCAGTACGATCGACCGAAATATAGACATCTGCCTGGAGTAACCGGCCAACCCAGTCATCCAGCGCGACGCGAAACCCCAGAATCATCATGGCCATACCCATCGCCAGCGCCAACGCCAGCGTCAGCGCAGCCAGGGCCGGCGCAATTCTCGATCGAGACGACTGCAGCAGCACCAGCGATCGACCCCAGAGCGAACGCGGCATCAGGTGGCCAAGCCATGCCAGCAAACCAAAGCCCGCAGCGGGCATCATCATGACCATCCCACTGAGGATCAAGAACAATCCGGCCAGGGCCGCCGTCAGCCCAGAACTCAGCAACAGCAACAGGCCCCCAGCCAGCATTGGAAACAGCCCAAAGCCAAGCGCCTGCACTAACGTCCAACCCCTCGGCGGCTGGCTTCGAACCAGTCGCCCGGGTGGCACTCGATAGGCCTCTCGTACCAGCGGCACGCTCACCAGAATCGCCGCACCAAGCCCGAGCAGCCAGATTGCTGTATACAGGCCCGGGCTGGGCGCACTCTCGACCAGCGGCAGTTGACCGTACAGCTCACCTACTGGCTGCGCTACCAGTGCCAGCAGCTGATCTGCCAGCCAGGTACCGATGACCAGGCCAATCAAACCGCCAAAGGCGGCCAGCAACAAAGATTCGCTCAGTAACAGTTTCAGCAAGCCGGACGGCGGCAAACCCAGTGCTCGTAACATGCCAAAGTCATGACGCCGCTGCACAATCAGGAAATTCAAGACGCTGTAGACTACAAACATACCGGTGGCCAATGCCAGCAGGCTCATTGCGGTCAGGTTGGCCCGCATGCCGGCGGTAAGACTGGCCGCGGAGTCGCGCCGTTCGGCCGACGTTTGCCAGACCAGATCCGGCGGCAGGTGTTCATCGAGCCAGTCAGAGGAAACCGATGCGGTCCAAAGCTCGCTGAGCTCACCACGACTGCCAAACAAGGCCTGCGCCTGAGTGATATCCATCAGCAGGCGCCGATCCATACTGCGATCCCCTTCCACTACAGCTGCGATCGGCAGCTCAACTACCTGGCCCTGGTGCTCGACGACAAGCTCATCATCGGCATCAAGCCCAAGCGCATTCAACGTGCGGTTGGCAATCACAAGCGACGCCGGTCCATTCATATCAATCGTGCTGGCCAAGCTCGATCCCGGACCCAACATCGGGCTGGTCGCCGCGCCTGCAACCAGCGGATCGACAGCCACAATTTCAAATCGCTGACCATTGACTTGGACGGGCAGCCGGAGAACCGGAATCCAGTCAGGTGCGCCTGGCTTGACGGCCAGATCGGCGTATTGCCGAACAGAAACTCGACCCGTTTCAGAGCGAACACTGATGGTCTGCTCGCCAACAAGGACCGAACCGGCGGCGTCCAGCGACTCGAGCAGCGCGCCGCGCAGCAGGGCCACCCCGGTCACAACGGCAATTCCAGCCGCAATGCCCGTCAGCGCCAGCAATAACTGGCCCAGATGACGCTTAAAAAAACGGTGGGTAATTCTTGCCTGCATCAATCGTCAGATTGCGGTCAAGCGGCCGGGACCAGGCGGCCATGATCAAGCACCTGTATCTGATCACAAATTGCAGCGGCGGCATCACTGTGAGTGACCATGACCATTGCACACTGACGATCCTGAAGACTTTGCTGAAGCACGTGCAGTACATCGTTGGCGGTGTCCTGATCGAGGCTGCCGGTCGGTTCGTCGGCTAGAATCAGGTTCGGTTTATGAATCAATGCGCGCGCAATCGCCACACGCTGTTGCTCCCCGCCCGATAGCTGGCCGGGTCGACGGTCGAGCACCGGTTCAATGCCGAGTTCACCGGCCAATGCGACGACCTCGGACTTGGATACTGCTTGATCGGTCAACCAGAGTGCCAACTCGATATTTTCAAATGCGGTCAGACTGTCAATCAGGTTGTAATCCTGGAACACCAGGCCCATTCGACTGGCGCGAAATCGCGTCCGCTCAGGCTCATCTAGTTCGCTGACGGCCGTACCAAACACCTCGATTCGGCCTTCGTCTGGCAAATCCATACCGGCCGCCAGATGCAGCAGCGTCGATTTACCCGACCCGGAAGCACCCATGATGGCAATCCGCTGTCCCTCGGCAACGTCCAGTTCAAGCTGGTCCAACACGTGGACCTGACTTGAACCTGCCGAATACTGGCGGGTAACCGAGCGGAAAGCCAATGCCGTCACGTCAGCTACTCGACAATCGAATCGCCGATGCCAGAACCAACAGTGATACAACGCTGACACTCAAAGCAAACCGCAGTCGGCGATACCAACCTGCCTGAAGTGTATGTGCCCAGCGCCACTCCGCAAAACCATGGATCGCAAACAATGCGGCCATCAACAGCAGAGCCCAGGCCAGAGGAAGCAGCAAGGCCGGCAGCGCGGCCAATACCAGCACGTTGCTGATAATCATCGGCAAGGGTGGATCTGCAGGTCGGGCCAACGCACCATCCCAAAGGCTTCCGCACATGAAGGCGAGAATAAGCAGCGCATAGCCTCTGAGAAGATTGAATAGCCAGTCCGGCGCCCCGAACCAGGCACAACATACCAATACAACAAATGGAATGACACCGGACCAACCGAGAATGACTGCAGCCTGCTGTCGATTTTGCATCGCGATCACCTGTTCTTTGAAATAGATACCGTCAGGATAACAACCGGCTGATAAAAAAATCCCCGACCGGGAGCCGTGGTCGGGGATTCATTAAGCGCCTGCAGTGAGAAGAGGGAGTCAGGTTGCCGATCAAGGCATCGCACTACAGACGGTTCTATTATTGATCGCCATCGTGAAACACGAGTGAAGTACAGTCGTGAGGCAGGGCCCGTGTTCAAGCAGCATTCTTCGATGAACGTGCCCGCTTCAGATAGACGAGAAGCTGCGAGATGGCCGCCGGTGTCATGCCGGAAATGCGGCTGGCCTGTCCCACCGTTGTAGGACGCACCTGTTGCAATTTCTCCAATAGCTCGGCCGAGAGACCGCGAACCTGATTGAAATCGAATACTTCGGGTATGGACTGATGTTCAGCCGCACGGGCGCGTTCGATTTCCTGGCGCTGCCGGTCGAGATAACCCGCATAGCGAATCTGGATTTCAACCTGCTCGGCAACATCTCGATCGGCCACGGCTGGGCCCAGCTGCTCGCTTCGAAGTAATGCTGTGTAGCCGATTTCCGGCCGTTTCAGCAGGTCAGCAGCAGACACATCGCGGCGGATCGTGGTATTCAACGCCTGCTCGAGTTCACGGGCCAGTGACGAATCACAGCCAATTCGAAAACGGTGCAAGCGATCCAGCTCCCGGTCAATCTGGTCGCGGCGACGTTCAAACCGCTGCCAGCGCTCATCTCCGACCAATTTCAGCTCCCTCCCGGTCGGCGTCAACCTCAGGTCCGCATTGTCCTCGCGCAGCGTCAGGCGATATTCTGCTCGGCTGGTAAACATGCGATAGGGTTCCGAAGTGCCACGGGTAATCAAGTCGTCAATCAATACGCCGATATAGGCCTCCGAACGACTGGGCGTCCAGTAAGTCTGTCCCTGCGCACGACGCGCGGCATTCAGGCCTGCAATCAGGCCTTGAGCACCGGCTTCCTCATAACCGGTTGTGCCGTTGATCTGTCCGGCCAGGAAGAGGCCCTCGAGTGGCTTGGTCTCCAATCCTGGATTCAGGTCACGAGGATCGAGAAAATCATATTCGATGGCGTAGCCGGGTCGCGTGATCGAGACCTGTTCCAGGCCCGGAATGGTGCGAACGAATTCCAATTGCACTTCAAACGGAAGGCTGGTCGAAATGCCGTTCGGATACCACTCGTTCAATTCCAGGCCTTCCGGCTCGAGAAAGACCTGGTGTGAATCCTTGTCGGCAAACCGCACGACCTTGTCTTCAATCGAAGGGCAATAGCGTGGCCCAATGCCCTCGATTGCGCCGGAAGCCATGGGTGAACGATCCAGTGAGTCACGAATCAACTCGTGTGTTTGAGGTTGCGTCCGGGTAATGAAGCAGGAACGCTGGGTCGGATGATCAGCGCGACTCCCTGTAAAGGAGAACACCGGTCGCGGATCATCACCCGGCTGCTCCTGTAATTTTGAAAAATCGATGGTTCGTCCATCCAGTCGAGGCGGCGTGCCGGTCTTCAGGCGTTCAACACGAAAGGGCAAATCGCGCAAGCGCCTGGCCAGCGCATTGGCCGGCGCATCACCCGCACGACCGCCCTGCCGCTGGCTTTCGCCCATGTGGATAACGCCGCCCAGGAATGTGCCAGTGGTCAACACAACTGAGTGGGAACGGAAGCTCATGCCCATCGCAGTGCGGCAGCCGATGACTTGATCCGACTCGACCAGGAGATCGTCGACACTCGCCTGAAAGATGGTCAAGCCCGATTGATGTTCAACTGCACGACGAATGGCTGCCCGGTATAAATTCCGATCACATTGGGCGCGTGTCGCGCGTACGGCAGGGCCTTTACTCGCATTCAGCCGACGCCATTGAATGCCTGCTGCATCGGCAGCCCGGGCCATGATGCCGCCCAGCGCATCGATTTCCCGCACCAGATGACCTTTGCCGATACCACCAATGGCCGGATTGCAGCTCATCTGCCCAATCGTTTCGATATTGTGCGTCAGCAACAGGGTCGAGGCACCGCAGCGCGCGGAGGCCAGCGCAGCTTCGGTTCCGGCGTGACCGCCACCAATGACAATGACATCAAAGTGTTCCGGATAGTCCACGATTCAAGGCTCGACAACGAGCAAGTGATTGACAGGCCTATGATTTTACAGCAAGTGGGCGGCATGAAAAACCGCCGTATTCACACGATACTCAATCGATGATCATTCTCAGGGTTTCAGAACCCCGGGACGACTGAGCTGATGCTACGCGCTACTCCGATCAGCACAGCCCGATTGCGTCAAACGGCGATTGGGCATCGCCACGTCATCTCGGATCGCGTGAGGGTCGATTGGAGCGCTCCGACCGCGCCGGCCTCGCTTGCTGGCGCGGCTGCGACCGCGGCGCTGCACTTGGCGGTGATGGCCGCTGAGATCGAACCGGCGCAGATGGTGCTGCTGAACGCGGCTTCGAGTTGCGCTGGGATCGTACCGGTTGCGGACGAGGCGCTGCGCTCGGTGCCGACGACCGGGACGGCGCCGATGTCGCACGCCGGATGGCGCGACTATGCCGCTGCGGGCTGGAGGATCTGGTCAACGACCGCGGCACGGGAATGGACCTCGTCTCAGAGTTACGCAGCGTTTCGCTGCGCCTGGATTTGCGCTGGGAGTCATTCCGCTGCCGGACAGTTCGTGTTGTGTTGTTGACATTGCCGGATGTGGATGCGCGGTATCCAGGACTCGATGCCGCATTACGTGAACGCACGTCATATCGCGGCACAGGCCTGCGCGTCTCGGAACGGGCACGCGTCGCAACCGAGGATTGCTGTGCGCCGCGCGTGCTCAGCTGCGAACTTCGAATGCTGGATTGGTTGGGTCGCCGCGACGGCGAGCTGCGCGGTGCCGAACGCGGCGTAGCGTTGCGACTAGGGCGGCTCTGTCGCACCGCTGATCTTGAATTACTGGAACCGGTGCGCGGTTGACTGCGCGGCGGCGCAGACCGTTGAGCGGCACCATTGCGATTACCGGATCGAATGACGGCGCGGTTATCGCCGGTTTGCAGCCGCTGCCGCTGGCTTACTCGGTTGCTACCGGCGGACGGGCCTCGCAACGTGCGGTTATTCGTACGATCCACTCTGCGCAGCAGGTCCGAGCGCGAGTAGGCCAGATCACGCGAACGCACTGCTTGCATGCGCGCGCTCACCCGATGGGCCCTGTTGTATTCATAATCATCATGATGGCCATCTCGATAGCCATGTCGGTAGCCACGGTTGTAACTGTAATAACCAGAACCAAACCAACCGTAGTGAGACGGGCGGTAATCATGCCCACGCCAGTACCAGGGGTAACCAGCGAAGCCTATTCCGATGGAAATGCCTGGCCGGTAGGGCCTGTAGCCATAATGCCAGCCGGGATAGGGGTGATAGAACGGCTCGTAATAGCCCACATACACCGAATAGGGATGATAAAACTGGCTGAAATAGAAATAATCCAATGACCAGTAAGGGTAGTTCACCGGATAGGCCGAATACACGGAAGGACCGGCCGAGTAATACACCGGATCGTCGTAATATACGCCGTTACTGGAGTATCTGGGCTCCGAATATACGGTGCAACCTGCAAGTGCGGCAATGGCTGTAATCGCCAGCAAACGCAATGAAAATCGTGATAATCGGGTCTGGTTCATGACATCACCCTATCAGATTTGCCTAAACGAAAGCTGAACCAGCGCTCGACTCAAGTCGTACTACACTTCAGCACTGGGGTTTTCAGCACATTGAACAAGCAAGGTCAAAGCATGCAACCAACCTATGACATCGCCGGATTTACCTTGGTGCTGAGCAAGATCACGCTGATTTCAGCGATCTTCGAGGCCGAAAACAATGAGGGTTGGCAATTCAATATCCGCTTTGTGTCCGGTGAGAAAATAGCAGTCAAGCAACCCGATCGTGCACGGATATCGCTGGACCGGGATCTGCTGGTTCAGGCCATCAATCAATACTCAGGCGAGTCAACCTAACGCGGCTTCAGCGATTTCGCCGACATCGTTGCTGAGGTGATCGACGGAAACAATCTGCTTCAAGGCTTTGGCCATCAGGTCCTGCTGCGGCTGGCGATACGTCGACCAGGCGTTGAACACGGCCACCAGTCGGGATGCCACCTGCGGGTTGATGCTGTCGAGCTCCAGTACGGCATCGGCGACGAGCTGATAGCCGGCACCATCCGCGCGATGAAATGCAATCGGGTTCAGCATTCCGAGGCTGGCATACAGTGCACGGACTTTGTTCGGATTCTTCATCGAAAAGGCCGGATGCCGGCGCAATTGTGCCACCTGATCGACGGCGTGTTCCGATGGCTGCGTGGCCTGCATGGCAAACCACTTGTCCATGACCAGAGGATTCGTGCGGTAACGTGCTTCAAATGCATCCAACTGTGCCTGTGCGTGATCGCTGCCTGCATGGACCAGGGACTGGACGGCCGCTAATCGGTCCGTCAGGTTGTCGGCCGTTTCGCTCTGCTTCAGCGCTAGCTGTTCCGCTGTCTCCAAACCGGCACTAACCATCCAGGCCAGACAACGATTGGCCAGTCGGCGGCGTCCAATCTGCGCTGCATCGAATTGCCAGGGCTGCTGGCTGGAATGCTGGTGATAGCAGTCGAGCATCGCGGCTTCTAGCGGCCGGACCAGTTGCTCGGCCAGCCGTTTCCTGGCCGTATGGATTGCCAACACATCAACCGGCTGTATGCGCTGAGCAAGCTCGATTTCACTGGGCAACTCCAGAAGCTGAGCGGTCAGCGCTGGCTCCTGATCAGCCTGCGCCAGCAGACTACGCCAGGCGTCGATCAATGTGTGCGGTGCCTCCGGCTCATTGCCCGCCTGAATCTCTTCAACGGCATGGCGCAGCACTTCTGTGGCCAGGCGCTTGCCCGACAACCAGCGTGCCACCGGGTCGGTGTCGTGGGCCAATAATAGCGCCAGCGCTTGCTCGGACCACTGATAGTCCATTCGCACCGGGGCCGAATAGTCGCGCAGCAACGACACCACGGGACGGCTTGACAGACCTTCAAAACAAACGGCCTGACGCTGCGACGTCAGCTCAACCAGATGCTCTGGGCGGTCATCAGCCCCACCTTCTAATCGCGCGGTCATGGGTTCGCCCTGCTCTGAAACAAACCCCATGCGGATCGGAATGTGCAGCGGACCAATGTCGGCATTGTCCTGATGTTCAATCAACGACTGTTCAAAGGTCAATTGCAGCGATCGTTCAGCCTCATTCCACTCGGACTGAACCTCAACCCGGGGCGTGCCGACCTGGTTGTACCAGCGGCTGAACTGGCTCAGATCACGCTCGTTGGCATCAGCCATGGCCGCCAGAAAATCGTCACAGGTTACGGCCTGTCCATCATGCCGGTCGAAGTACAGATCCATGCCGCGCCGAAAGCCGTCCCGGCCTAACAACGTCTGGTACATGCGAATAATCTCGGCCCCTTTTTCATACACTGTCGCGGTGTAGAAATTATTGATTTCAACGTAGCGTTGCGGGCGAATCGGATGCGCCATTGGACCGGCATCCTCCGGGAACTGCCGATTCATCAGCGAGTGAATGTCCTGGATGCGGGTCACTGCGGCGGACTGCATATCACCGGAGAATTCCTGATCACGAAATACCGTCAAGCCCTCTTTCAAGGTCAATTGAAACCAATCCCTGCAAGTCACGCGGTTGCCGGTCCAGTTGTGGAAATATTCGTGCGCGATCACGCTTTCCACGCCTTCATAGTCAGCGTCTGTCGCTGTATCCGGATCCGCCAGCACATAACGCGCATTGAAAATGTTCAGGCTCTTGTTTTCCATCGCGCCCATATTGAAATCATGCGTCGCCACGATGTGATAGACATCAAGATCATATTCCAGGCCAAAGCGCTGCTCGTCCCAGGCCATGGATTTTTTCAGCGACCGCATGGCGTGGTCCAGCTGGCTCAGATTGCTCCGTTCTGAATAGATTTTCAGTGCAACCTTGCGTCCGGACCGGGTGACGAAATGATCTTCGACCATACCCAGATCGCCCGCAACCACGGCAAACAAATAGCTGGGTTTCGGAAATGGATCATCCCACTCGGCAAAATGATGATTATCGTCCAGCGGGCCCTGGTCAACGAGATTGCCATTGCTTAGCAGGATGGGAAAACGTTCACGACTGGCTTCAAGACGCACGCGAAAACGCGTCATGACATCCGGCCTGTCAGGGAACCAGGTAATCTTTCGAAAGCCCTCAGCCTCACACTGCGTCAGCAGGCTCTGGCCCGCAGCATACAGGCCCTCAAGCGCGGTATTCTGATCAGGCCTAATCATCACTTCGGTCTCAACCACTGCCTGGTCAGGCACACCCTCGATCAACAGGCTCTCGCCTTCGAAACGAAATTCGTCTGAGGACAGCGCTCGCCCATCCACGTGTACCGACTGAGTATCCAGGTTGACTCCATGCAGCTCGAGCGCTGCATCGGGCCGTGCAGCATCCGCGTTTCGCTGGACCGATAGCCTTGAGCGAACCTGCGTGTGCTCAGGATCCAGCTTGAGCGTCATTTCAATCTGATCAACCAGCCACGCAGGCGGTTGATAGTTCTTGCGCAAAATGGGCGTGCGCGGTTGTCCGCCTTTGTTTGCTGTAGCCATGATGGATTTCCAAAGCAGTTTGTTGCGAATTGACCGGCTATTATACGAATATGCTTGTTGATACCCCAGATCATGAAAAAACGCCACAGCAAGCGCAATCCTGCCTGCGCGGTCAGGTACTGACAACACCGGTGCTCAGGGCCGATTCACTCGACCAGCTGGCCGGCTGTCAAATTGCATTCAAATGTGAGCATCTTCAAAAAACCGGATCATTCAAATTTCGCGGCGCTAGCCTGGCAGTTTCGCGATTGAACGATGATTGTGCCGGTGTTGCGACGCATTCTTCCGGCAATCACGGCGCTGCACTGGCGGCGGCAGCCACTGCTCGTGGCCTGCCGGCCCACGTAGTCATGCCGGACAATGCCGTCCGGACCAAAGTCGAGTCGGTCAAGGCGCACGGCGGCTATGTCCATTTCTGTCAGCCAACCCAACAAGCAAGGGAGCAGGGCCTGGCGAACCTGGTCAGTGACGGCTTCGTGCCCATACCGCCGTACGATCATGACGACATCATTCTCGGGCAAGGTACGGTCGCAGTTGAATTCCTCGATCAAGTTCAGGATCTGGATACCATTGTGGCGCCGATTGGCGGCGGGGGCTTGTTAGCCGGCCTGGCGATGGCCGCCGCTGAGCACGCCAGGCCGGTGCGTATCGTCGGTGCCGAACCCATAGGTGCTGATGATGCTGCACGCTCACTGAACAGCGGTCAACGTACCTCCCGGCATGAACCAGACACCATAGCAGATGGCCTCCGGGCGCTGATTGGTCAACGCAACTTCAGCATTCTGAATCAGTATGCAGTCGATATCCTGACCGTTACCGACGCGGAAATCCTGAGTGCAATGAATCACTTGTGGCGAACACTCAAGCAGGTCATCGAACCATCCGGCGCCGTTGCGCTGGCTGCGGTCCTGAAACACGCTGAGCAATTCAGCGGTCAACGCGTCGGCGTTATCCTGTCCGGCGGCAATCTGGACCTGGAACCGATGTTTGCGCTGCTGCAGCCTCAATGCGCAGCCCGCTGATACTGATCCGTCATGCCCGGGCCGAGGCCGTCGCATCGACCGGTCACGACATCGATCGCCCGCTCAGTTCGCACGGACAGCGCCAGGCTGAGGCCATCGCAGGCTGGCTGAATCAGTGCATGAATGATCGACATTACCAAGACTGGATAGTTTTGCATTCACCTTCGGTACGGACCACACAGACGGCTCAACTCGCCCTGTCGGATTGGACCCAGCCGAAGTTCCGGCCGGAAGAAAGGATCTGGAACGCCAATGCCAATGAACTGCTGCAAGTCCTGGATCATGCTGAGTACCGTGGATTGCCGCAAATTCTGATCGGGCATAACCCCGGCCTTGAACAACTTGCATATTACTTGACCGGCCAACTGCTGCCAATGGGTACTGGCAGCGCACTCCAGCTGGAATGGCAGCCCGGAAAAGAAATGGCTGACGTGACCGATCGGTTTCAGCCGTCGATCGATTGTATGTAGACGCGGGCCAGCGCTTCAATCAGCGTCTGATCCTGCTCGTCGAAGCGGGCGGGTCTTGGACTATCGATATCAAGCACTCCGATCACCTGGCCTTCAATCATCAGCGGTACGACCATTTCCGATCGCGACGCAGCGTCGCAGGCGATATGACCGTCGAATTCATGCACATCGTCCACGCGCTGCGTGCAGCCTTGCTTGGCAGCGGTTCCGCAAACACCTGCGCCCCAATCAATGCGCACGCAGGCTGGCTGGCCCTGAAATGGGCCCAACACCAGCTGCTGACCCTGGCTGAAGTAGAAGCCGGCCCAGTTGATGTCGTCAACAGAAGTAAAGATCAACGCCGCCAGATTCGCTGCATTGGCAATGCGGTCCCGCTCACCGCTCAATAACGCGCGGGCTTGTTGCAACAGCAGCGGCTCGTTGGCTGTCTCCGCAATCTCAGCTACGTCTTGATGATTCATGCAGCGCCTCCTGTCTTTTCAAATACCAGTAGATGATTATTGGCCGGCATCGCCACCTCAGCGGTACGCTCCAGTGCACCGTTGCGGATGGCTTGATCCATGCGGGCCACGTCGCGCAATCCCATGCTGGCGTCCCGCAGTCGCAGCGACTGGTCAAAGTTCTGATTACTGGGTGAAAGCGGTCGATCCGCAAAGACAAACGGTCCGTACAGGATAAAAATGCCGCTCTGTTCGAGTATGTCAGCAACACCCACGAGCATTGCTTCGACCGCCTGCGAGCTCATGATATGGGCGGTATTGGCCGAAAAAACCGCACTATACGGCCCTGCCGGCCACGACCTGCAGACGTCCAGTTTCAGCGGTGGCAACAGGTTTTTGGGGACCGGCTCTGCCGAGAGACCCTGCTTGAGTACATCGAACTGGTCCGGATGCTCACTGGGCTGCCAGTGCCAGTCCGGATTGGCCGTTGCAAAGCACCGAGCATGTTGGCCTGTGCCCGAGCCAATCTCCAGAATCTGGCCCGCAGCAGGCAATAGCCGCTGGAGTACGGCCAGGATCGGCGCTTGATTGCGCTCCGCCGCCGCTGAGAAAGGCGCACTGCTCATTATGTGATACTAAACACCATGCCAAGAAAAAACCCGGTCATGCAGCATGACCGGGTATTCGAATCCAACGACCGATCGAAACGATCAGTCGATCACAATCCGCTCATCAAGAATATTGGGTGTGATGAAAATCAGCAGTTCACGCTTCTGGTCTTCAGTCGCGCGACGTCGGAATAATGAGCCCAACACCGGGACATCGCCCAGCACGGGCACCTTGGTGGTATTGAAGTTGCGGGTTTCTTCGTAGATTCCACCCAGAACGATCGTTTGGCCATTTTCGACCAACACATTGGTACCCAATTCGCGAGTGTCAATGGAGGGCACTGAACCGCCTCGTCCCGTTTCAAAAATTTCGCCCACGGTGTCCTGCTTGACGGCCAGGCTAAGCTGGATACGATTGTCAGGCGTAATCAAAGGCGTCACGCGCAGCTCGAGCACAGCCTCCTTGAATTCAACCGAAGTTGCACCTGCATTCGTTGCTTCCTCAAATGGAATCTCCACACCCTGCTGAATGAATGCCTCACTCTGGTTGGCTGCAATGACCCGCGGTGTGGAGATGACTTCACCTTCACCCTGGGCCTCGAGCGCAGACAGCTCGAGATCGAGCAACAGGTTGTCGGCCAGAAAGCTGATGCCGAATGCGCCCGCTGCACTTGAGACCGGCAAATTCACGTTCAGGCGATCGGCCAGGGTGGGGATGGCAATGCCTTCCGTACCAATTTCAATCGTGCCATCGTCATCCAGCTCTGCATCCGGTACAAAGGTGGGGCGGCCCGGACGCTGGCCGAGGAACTGGCGGCGCGCCAGACCGGCATTGCTGAGGCGATCGGTGGCCTCATTCGAGCCCGACAGCGACAACAGGTTGTTATTGACGTTGAACCCGCCGGAAGCGCCAAAGCGCACGCCCAGCTCATGGTTGAAGTTGGAGCGGGCCACGACGATGCGGGACTCGATCAGCACCTGGCGAACAGGTCGATCCAGTTCGGCCACCAGGGCACGGATGTTTTCAATCTGTTCGGCCGTATCAGTCACCAGCAGCGTATTGGTGCGCTGGTCCAGCGTCACCGAACCGCGCTCCGACAGCAAGCCGGTGCCCTCTTCACTGGCCGAGGCATTGATCAATTCAGACAGCGCCACCGCATCGGCATAGCTGACTGGAATCATGACGGTGCGCAGCGGTTCCAGCTCCTGAAGCTGGGCACGTGCGGTCAGAATCTGCTGTTCCCGCGCTGCAATTTCAGCAGTCGGTGCAACCCAGCGTACATTGCCGGACTCGCGCATATCCAGATTGCGGGTCTCAAGAACGATATCGAGCGCCTGATCCCAAGGCACGTTGGTCAGACGAAGCGTCAGATTTCCGGTCACGGAATCCGATACAACAATGTTCAAATCCGAGATATCTGCAATCAGCTGGAGAACCGAGCGTACAGCGATGTCCTGGAAGTTCAGCGTGATCCGATCACCGGTGTACTCACGCTCTTCGAAAAATTCCAGTTCGCGACTCATCTCGGCTTCCGCTTCCGGCCGCTCGACTTCGATGACCAGCTGACCGCCGCTTTGGTATGCCAGGTGGTTATAGGGGCCCGCAATATCCAGATTCAAACGCACATTATCACCCCGCACTTCGGGTGTGATGACCTGTACCGGGGTTGCAAAATCGGCGACGTCGAGCCGCTGCATCAGATCGCTGGGCAGGCGAGCACCAAACATGTTGATGCGAAGCTGTCCGGCACGCTCATCAACCGTAATATCCAGTCCGGGGTCGGTCATGTCCACGATGACACGACTCTGACCTTCAGCACCGCGGCGAAAATCAATATTCTGAACAGCATTTGTACCGCCGGCGTTGCTGGCCATGGCCGCGCTGGCAGCCGGCGCGGACATGCCGCCACCGGACTGAACGTCGAGTACGATCGAATCGCCCACCGTACTGACTTCGTAGCCAACCGGGCGATTCAGATCAATCATCAGCCTCATTCGGCTGCCGGCCGAAATCGCCATGTAGCTTTCGACCGCACCGACGCCAACCGAGGTCGTTCCGCTGGGTACGGCCGAGGTCGTGTCATTGAGTTCCAGCACAATGCGTGGCGGTTGATCAGTAGTAAACACAGAAGGCTCGGCCGGCGAGCCATCGGTGTTGACAACGAATCGCAAGGTCTCACCCTGATCGGTAAAGCTTACATCGGTCACTTCACTGGCCCATGCCTGACTTGCCATCAGTGCGGTGCCAACCATCATCAATACCGTTCGAATCATGCGCATGGTGCAGTTCATAGTCGGGCTCCCTGATTCGTTCCCTGCATGGCTAGTAATCATTGCATTGCTCTTGAAATCATTGCTAAAAAAACCGGTGTTTGTTGTTGTTCGTTCTGTTTGCATGAGAATCACCGTTGCTGCGGGCGGTCATCAGACAGCATGATCTGAGCCTCCCGTTCCATCCAGCCGCTGGCTCCATCGCGAACCAGCTCGACGATTGCGATGCGATTCTGGTTGATATCCAGAATTCGTCCGTGATTCTGACCAAGGTAGTTTCCGGCCTGAACTCGGTGAATCGTGCCTTCGATATCGGCCACCAGCGCAAACGCATTCTGGTCAATTTCGATCGTACCCACCATCGCCATGCTGTCCAGCGGGAACTGTTCGAGAAACTCCCTGCGACGATTGGGGTCGGGTCGTGGCCCTGTTGTTGTACCAGCTGCTGCGATGTCTTCAATGCCATCACCCTCATCGCGCATGTTGCGCATGAACGGATCGGGCAGACCGGTCGCATCGTAGATAACCACTGTCGGGGTGGCGACCGTTGGAATCGGCTCCAGCGGCTCCGGTGGCCGCTCCAGCGTTTGCGCAACCCAGACTTCAAGATCGTCACGACCGCGGGTGCAGCCAGACAGGATCAGCATCGAAAGCACAATCAACAGCAAGAGCCGGCTTGCGTTCATTACCCTGGAAGTATTCATGAATCATCTCCTTCCAGCAGCAAGTCGGCATCCTCGGTATCGTCGAGATAGCGATAGGTTGTCACTGTACCTTCCATCCGCAATACACCGGGCAAGCCCTCAATGGGCTCCAGTGAAATGTCGCGCATAGTCAAGATGACAACGCGCGCCAGTGAAGCCACGCCGCTGACAAAATTACCAAACTGGTGATAGCGGCCGGTCATACGGATCGAAATAGGCTGCTCGGCATAAAAATCCTGCAGCTGCTCACCACCTGGTTCGAACAATTCGGTTTCGATACCCGACGCCAGCGCCGTTTGCGAGATATCAACCAGCAGATCCGGCATTTCGGTTTTGCTCGGGAGCTGGCGCAGCAGCGTACGCAGCGTATCCCGCATTTCATCCAGTTGCTGCTCGTAATCACTAAGCGAGGCGGCCTTGCGCTGCTTGGTTTCAAATTCGGTACGCAACTGAGATTCTTCGCGTTCTTTCGACTGCAGCTGAATGCGCTGATCCTTGATGAAGAACCAGAAGCCCGCAGCCAGGATGATCACAACGAGAAATGCCAGCAGAAAAATCTTGGCGCCAGCGCTGGCCTGGCCAAGATTGTTCGGGTCCAGATCACGAATTTCCTGTAGGTTCATGGTGCATCACCTTCTGCATCTGTTGCTTCTGAACGTTCCAGCTGTTGCGGCGAAGCCAGGGTAAAGGTCAAGCCAAAAGAGAACGGCATTTCCCGATCGGTTTCATCGGCTTCGGCCTCGATGATCTGAAGCGCTGGATTGTGGAGAAATTCGGACTCTTCCAGATTCCGCATATACGTGGATACCCGGCCGCTGGATTGGCTGGTGCCGGTAACGGTCAACTGATCCCCGACCTGCCGGACATTCAGCAGTCGAATGCCGGTCGGCACTGTGCGCACCAGCTGATCGAACAGATGCACCATCAAGCTTCGATTGGCCTGTAGATCCTCGATTACGTTTTTGCGGTTGATCAGCTGATTTCGCGTTTCATCAAGCTGCTCGATGCGAGCTATCTGATCATCCAGCTTGGTAATTTCAGCACGCAGAAAATTGTTACGACCGTCCTGGCCCTCGATCTGTCCGTTGAAATACTGGATGCCAAGGTACACCAGGCCGGCTGCAGCCGCGGCTGTCAAGAACAGCAGAATAAGAAAGTTTTTTTGCTGCTCCTGGCGGAGCTCTTCGCGCCAGGGCAGAAGGTTAATCTTGCGCATTATTCGACACCCCGCAATGCCAGTCCACAGGCAGTCACCATTGCTGGTCTCACTCGATCCAGGGCCGCCACATTGATGCGCGGTGATAGCTTCATGCCCTTGAATGGATCGGCGATCTCTGCATTCAGGCCCAGCTCAGCCGATACCGTTTCGGCCAGACCGCCAACCGATGCACCACCACCGGTAAGGTACAGCGTATTGATTGACGCATAGTCACGGCTGGACGAGAAAAACTGCAACGCACGACCGATCTGTTGAATGACGTTCTGGCGAAACGGCTCGAGCACCTCATCCTCGAAACCAGCCGGCGCCTCTTCGTCGCGCTTCCAGAATTTGGATTCTTCCGGCTCGAGACCATAGCGTCGCATGGTTTCCTCGACCAGTTCTCGGCCACCAAATGGATGTTCTCGATAATAAATGGACCGGTCACCCCGAATGACATTCAATGCGCTGCGTGTATCACCGATATCCAGCAGCGCGGTAACGTCCGAGGCAGCAATACCCTCGCGCTGGCGAATCAATTCGAACGCATTGACCATGGCCAGCGCCTCGACGTCGACATAATAGGCCGACAAACCTGCCAGATCGGCAACGGCCTGACGGGTCTCGACATTTTCGGTCTTGGATGCCGCCAGCTGTACTTCGACAACATTGGCGTTCTTGGCCGACGGGCCAAGAATTTCAAAATCAAGACTCACTTCATCTCGTGGATAGGGAATATATTGGCTGGCCTCGATCTCAATCTGGCCCTCGATTTCATCTTCATCGAGATCGCTGGGCAGATTGATCACCTTGGTAATGACCGCAGAGCCTGAGACCGAAAGCGCACAATGCTTGGCCTTGCTGCCGCTGCGCTTGATGGCACTGCGGATGGCCGAACCGACTTCATCGACCTTCTGAATCGTGTGTTCAGCGAACGCACCTTCCGGCAGATCTTCGATCGCCATGTGCTCGACCCGGTAACTGGAACCGGCCTTGCTCAGCTGAAGCAGCTTGATGCTGCTGGTACCAATGTCCACCCCAAGCAAGGGCGGTGTCGATCGTTTGAAAATGCTCAAGAGCGCTCCCCGAATATCTTTTCTGGTTCTATTGTCGTACAGCTCAAGGATTCGAACGCGGTCAACGAATCCTCAGTCCTGCCGTTTCCAAGAATGAATGCTGACGGAAACTACCGCAAATTGCAACCCGTCCCATCTCCTCTGCATACGATCATTCGTCCAATAGCCTGGCCTGACTGGGACCTGTGAATTGACGTTTCTAGTCAAACGGACGTTTTCATTTCAATCATCCGCAATACCATGGAAACTTCTCGTACAATCACGGTCCAATCGGACAGTTCGCAACAATCCATTGAACCCAAGATTGTCACTTGCACCGACCAGCGGATTTATGATGCAGGTGTATCATACCTCATGAAACAAATAAAGTCTCTAGTAAAGTTTTCTATCCGACTGTTTTTTCTCGGGTTGGTGCTTGCTGTGATCGGCATCACAGCCTTATGGCTAATCATTGTTCCATCGCTACCATCAGTTGACAAACTGCGTGATGTCGAAATGCAGGTCCCGCTGCGCATTTACTCCTCGGACCAGAAGCTGATGGCCGAAATTGGCGAGCAGCGCAGAATCCCGCTGTCGATCGACGAAATCCCGCTATTACTGAAACAGGCCTTCCTTGCAGCGGAAGATGATCGATTCTATTCTCACCCCGGCATCGACTGGCGCGGAACATTGCGCGGTGTCTGGGGCTACGCGCGCTATTTCGGCCAGCGCCGCGTACCTGGTGGCAGTACCATCACCCAGCAAGTCACGCGCCGATTCTTTCTGAACAATGAATTTTCGGTCATGCGGAAGCTGCGTGAGATGGCGCTGTCAATCAAGATCGAGCGTGAACTGACCAAGGATGAAATTCTCGAGCTCTACCTGAACAAGGAATTTCTTGGTCATCGGGCCTATGGCGTTGGTGCTGCTGCGCAGATCTACTACGGCAAGACGGTGCATGAGCTGAACGTGGCTGAAGCCGCCATGATTGCTGCACTGCCGAAAACACCGTCCCGCGTCAATCCGGTGACCAACCCGGCGGCGGCCACGACTCGACGAAATTATGTTCTGGATCGGATGCACCAGCTGGGCTACATCGATACTGAACGCTGGCAGATCGCGCGTGCCAGTACTGATCCTGCCAGACTGCACGGGTCTCAAAAAGAACTGAATGCCGATTGGGCGGCCGAAATGGTCCGCCAGCAAGCGGTTGATAATTATGGCGCTGAGGCCGCGTATACCCGCGGTTTCCAGATCATGACTTCGATCGACAGCCGTCTGCAGCAGGCTGCCGATGAGGCGGTACGCGAAGGCCTCGATGCTTACGACAAACGCCATGGATGGCGCGGTCCTGAACAATCAGCCTTGGTCGACGACGTCACCGATGCGGATGCTGTACTTGAAGCGCTGGAGACCATCTCCGTGGTCGGCGACCTGCTGCCGGCCGTCGCACTCAGCGTGGAAGATGAGCGCGCCGAACTGTTGCTGCGTGATGGCCGAGTCGCCGAATTGGTCCTTGAGCGGGTTGGTTGGGCGCGAGCACACCTGGCACGCGATGCGCTGGGCAGTCAGCCTGAATCGGTCACCGCGCTGTTTGCGCCGGGCGATCTGGTGCGACTGCGGGAACATCCGGAAGGATGGCGACTTGCCCAACTACCGCAGGCACAAGCCGCGCTGGTTGCGCTGTCGCCTACAGACGGGCAGGTCCTTGCGCTGACCGGCGGCCTCGACTTTGCAGACAATCAGTTCAATCGTGCCACGCAGAGCAAACGTCAGCCAGGCTCTGCGTTCAAACCCTTTATCTATGCTGCCGCACTTGATCATGGGTTTACGCCATCCAGCCTGGTCAACGATGCACCCATCGTGTTCAACGATCCATCGCAGGAACGCGATTGGAAACCAACCAATTTCAGCGAGCAGTTCTTTGGGCCGACGCGACTGCGCGAGGGGATGATTCATTCACGCAATCTGATCAGCGTGCGCCTGTTGCTCGACATCGGCTTGCAGCCTGTGACCAACTACGTAGCCGAATTCGGTTTTCAGCGCGCCGATCTACCCAACGGGCCCTCCATGGCGCTTGGTGCCGGATCCATCACGCCGCTGAACCTGGCCGCAGCATATGCCGCCTTTGCCAATGGCGGCTACGCCATCGAACCGCACCTGGTGCTGGCAGTAATCGAGGACGACGTGTCTATGCAAGTTCCACAGCGACCCATCGTCTGCAGCGACTGTCCGCCGCCACGCCTGCCCCAGGCATTACCGGAGCCAACCCCGTCAACCGAAGATTCCGATCAACCGCGCGCTTTAGAGCTGGCGTTGACGACGCAATCCGATTCAACGGATTCAAACGAAGAGATCCCGCAAGGCCCCGGTGCATCGGCCAACCTGGAAATCATGGGGCCGCCGGCACCGCTCTATGCCGAAGCTGTCATCGAACCCCAGACCGCATGGCTGATCCGGTCCATGATGGGCGATGTCATTCGTTATGGCACGGGTCGGCGTGCGCTGGCGCTGAACCGCAATGATCTGGCCGGCAAGACCGGCACCACCAACGACCAGCGCGACACCTGGTTTGCTGGATTCAACGACCAGTTGGTGACAACCGTGTGGGTCGGCATGGACAGCAATGAATCGCTGGGCCGCAACGAGCAGGGCGGACGAACTGCGCTACCGATCTGGGTCGACTTCATGGAGACAGCGCTGGCCGACCTGCCTGAAACCAGCAGTCCGCTGCCGGTCGGCATTGTGCAGGCAAGCATTGACCCTGCGACCGGCCTTCGCGCGAGACCCGGCAACCCCGACGCGATTCGGGAATGGTTCAAGTCCGGTCATTTGCCCGAGCTACAGCCTGCCTTGAGCGAACAGCAAAGCGATCAGGACAACGTCGACCCGTACGAGATCTTCTAGGCAGCCCGGGCAGCATGTCCAATCACAAACGTAGTTCGCGACGCGCTCATCGCAGCCAGGCCCAGCGGCCAGCCGATCGGCTGCGTCAACATATTGCTATCGAGGCCGCCAGAATTCTGGCCGAAGACGGCCAACGCAACTATCGGATGGCCAAGGAAAAAGCCGCGATCCGCCTGGGCGCTGATCCACGTTCAGGTCTGCCATCCAATACCGAAGTCGAGCAGGCACTGCGTGAACATCAGCAGCTGTATCAGGGCAATCATGCTGCGAATCTCGAAACAAAGCGCAAAGCGGCGCTCAAAGCGATGCAGTTTTTTTCGCCTTTCAGGCCGAAGCTGGTCGGTTCAGTGCTGGAAGGGACGGCCGACCAACATTCTCGAATCAGCCTTCATCTATTCTGCGAGACGCCGGATCAGGCGGTCGGGTTTCTGCTGGAGAACAAGCTGCCGTTTGACCAGGAGACGCGCCGGATTCGATGGCATGACGGCGATTTTCGTGATCTCGAACTGATCGTGATGGACGCCGGTGAACATACTTTCGAGCTTGCACTGATGGCCGGTCCGGGCTGGCGCCAGCCGCCCCCAAGCCCGGTCGACGGCAAGCCTCAGCGACGTGCCGGCCTGGCTGCAGTTCAAGCCTTGCTGGACGAAACTGACTGAGTTTCAGCGCTGTTCGATCGCGACATACTCGCGTTCGGTAGCACCCGTATAGATCTGTCGTGGACGGCCAATCCGCGTCGGCGTGGCCGATTGCTCCAGCCACTGAGATACCCAGCCCACCGTGCGTCCAATCGCGAACATGGCAGTGAACATCGACGTTGGAATGTTCAGTGCCTTGTAGATGATGCCGGAATAAAAATCCACGTTTGGGTAGAGTTTGCGTTCGATGAAAAACTCATCTTCCAGCGCGATGCGTTCCAGCTCCATCGCCAGGTCAAGCAACTCATCGGCCTGCCCGAGATCTTCGAGCACTTCATGGCACGCCTTGCGGATAATGGTCGCACGCGGATCGTGATTCTTGTAAACGCGGTGGCCAAAACCCATCAACCGGAACGGGTCGTCGCGGTCCTTGGCGCGCTGGATAAACTCGGGCACCCGTTTGACGGTACCGATTTCATTCAGCATTTTCAGCACCGCTTCGTTCGCACCCCCATGAGCCGGACCCCACAGCGCCGAAATGCCGGCCGCTACGCAGGCATATGGATTGGCCCCGGTAGAACCAACCAGGCGAACGGTTGACGTCGACGCATTCTGTTCGTGATCAGCATGCAGAATAAACAGCAGATCCAATGCCTTGGCAGCAACCGGATTGATTTCATAGGGCTCGGCCGGCACCGAAAACATCATGTTCAGAAACCGCTCAGAGTAGCCCAGGGAATTCTTTGGATACGCGCTGGGCCAGCCCTGCGAATGCCGGTAAGCGGCGGCCGCAATGGTCGGCATTTTGGCGATCAGGCGCTTGGCCGCGAGATCCCGCTGATCGGGGTCGTTGACGTCCAGCTTGTCGTGGTAAAACGCAGCCATGGACCCGACCACGCCAGCCAGGATGGCCATCGGATGCGCATCGTAATGGAAACCCTGCATGAACGAATTGATCTTTTCATGCACCATCGTGTGATAGGTGATGTCATGATCGAAGTCGGTGAACTCCTCCTGCGTCGGCAGCTCGCCATACAACAGCAAGTAGGCGCATTCCAGGAACGAGGATTGTTCGGCCAACTGCTCGATCGGGTAACCACGGTAGCGCAGTATGCCGGCTCCGCCATCAATAAACGTAATATCGCTCTTGCAGCTGGCCGTTGAACCATAGCCCGGATCAAACGTGAAATAGCCCAGCTTCGGATACAGCCCCGCAATATCGAGAGTGGGATCACCCTCGCTTCCAGCCACAACGGACAGGTCAAGTTGCTTGTTGGTTTCCGGGTCGGTCAGGATCAACTTGCGGTCTGCCACGAATTTTGCTCCTTGATGAAGGGGTTTTTGGCTTACGGAACGGAATAACTCGATCTGGGTGCTGAGCGGCAATCCTTTGAAGCGTTATCGAGCGCTCGGACAGCACATACAGCGTCGGTTTCTGTCGAACTCAGCGTAAGAGCCTTGCAGCGCCTGGCCAGCGGCCAGACCGGAGCCCATTACTTCTTGCTCTTGCCGTAACGCTGCTTGAAGCGGTCTACGCGTCCACCGGAATCCAGAATCTTGTGCTGGCCGGTATAAAACGGGTGTGACTTGCTAGAAACCTCGACCTTGACCAGCGGGTATTCGTTGCCGTCCTCCCACTTGATGGTGTCCTTGGTCTGAATCGTCGAACGGGTCTTGAACGAGAAATCGCTCGATATATCCTGGAAGATCACGTCCCGATACTCTGGATGAATATCTGCTTTCATGTTGTTGCCTTGCGTTGCATGCAAAAAAGTTAGCTCCATATTATCGCCTTGGCTGCATTGTTTTTCAATAGGCAAGCCGAGTTAATTCTGTCCGGCGTTCATAACAGAGGACGACATCGTCCGCACCGATTGAACCTGGAATCAGCGTGATCGGTAGGCTTGTCAACCCGCAGATGACTTTTGGCCTATGCTGTGCGCGACTTTTTTGAGTACTGTTGTTGATGCTGAAAGCACGTTGCCCAAAATCCATACCGGAATCCGTCTTGCGAAATCTGACTTTGATCCTTCTACTGGCCGCCGCACCCCTGACAGCGACGACCGAATTCCGCCAGCCGCTGCCGAGCGTATTTGCAATCGTCGACGTCAGTGTTGTCACCGAACCCGGCCGTCAGCTGAACAATGCAACCGTTGTCATTCGCGACGGGTTGATTGAATCCGTTGGTGTAGAGCGGGTTCCGCCAGCAGATGCACAGGTGATTCGATTCGAGCGCGCCGATGGCCAACCGCCATTGACGATCTATCCCGGCCTGATTGAAAGCTTCCTGCCTGTTGATTTCGAAATTGATGAAGACGCCGAGATTCCAGCCGGTCGGCACAGTCTGATTCATCCGGAACGAACCATCGATGCCGAAGACTGGCCAGCCGATGCGATCGAGCAGTACCGCAGCGCCGGGTTCACTACAGCGCTGTTGGCACCGCGCGGCGGTCTGCTCGCAGGCCAATCCACCCTGGCCAATCTGGGCGACGGTGGATTGAAAGCGAATCGTCTGGCAGGCGGGCTGGCTCAGCACGCCAGCCTGCACGGGCGCGATGTGTTCGGCGGCTATCCGCAGTCACTGATGGGCTCGATCGCCTTGCTGCGGCAAACGCTGGCTGATGCACGCTGGCAATCGTCGGCCCAATCAGCCTGGCAGCGCAATCCGTCGCAACCGCGGCCGGACTGGATGGAAGGCCTGCAAGCCCTGGCTCCGGTCCGCACGGGAGATCAGCCGTTGGTCGTAGAAAGTCAGGATGCGCTCGATAGCCTGAGAATTTTCAGTCTGATTGATCGAGACACGAATCTGGTGATTGTCGGCAGCGGTCGCGAGTACCAGCGCCTGGATCGCATTGCCGAGCGTGGCGCGCCCCATATTCTACCGTTGAATTTCCCGGATGCGCCGGATGTGGAAGAGGCCGAAGGTAATGCAAACGGCAATCGCGATGTCGCGCTGGAAGAGCTCCGCCACTGGCATCAGGCGCCGGAGAATCCAGCCCGCCTGATCGATGCCGGGGTGCAGGTACTGCTGACCAGTCACGGCCAGCCCAGCCCAGGTGACGTGTTTGCCGAGATAGCCACTGCAGTCGAACGCGGGCTGGATGCCGAGCAGGCTCTGGCAGCTCTGACGACCGGTCCAGCCGAGTGGCTTGGTATAGCAGATCGCGCAGGTCGGATCGCACCGGGTTATATGGCCAATCTGCTGCTGGTCGAAGGCGATTTACTGGTCGAGTCCCCGGCCATTTCGGAAGTCTGGGTCGATGGTCGTCGCTACCAAAAGGCAGCGCTGGAACCGCCCGAAATCGACCCGGCCGGCACCTGGGATTTGAATATCAATGCCGGCAGCATGGGCCAGATCGAAGGTACGCTGAAAGTCAGCGGTCCGCCAACCGGCATGCAGGGCAGCCTGACCATCATGGGTGCCGAAGCCCCGTTGAGTGAGGCGCGGGTTTCAGGCACGCAGCTGCAGGTCAAAATCAATGCGGCAAACTTTGGCGCAAGCGGCACGATTTCGATCAACTTCGACATCGACGGCGAGCGCGGACGCGGAACCGGCAGCGGCCCGTTCGGGAATTTCAGCCTGCGCGGTGAGCGGACAAGCAACGTGCCCGATGAGGAGAATCGTCCATGAGCGTGAGTGACTGGAAAACAACGATGCAAGGACTTCATTCGACCAATGCGCTGGTAGCCGTCTGCGTTACGGCTGTGCTCGTGAGTTCGGGTTTGGTTTTCTCACAGGATTCTGACTGGCAGCCCGATATTCAAAGCTGGGAAGTGACGCCCCCCGAACAGCCTGGAGCCGTGCTGATTCGCAATGCGACGATCTGGACGGCAACCGAAGCCGGCATCCTCGAGCAAGCCGACCTGCTGGTCGAGGACGGCGAAATCGAAGCCATCGGCCGCGGCCTAGATTCGCCGCGTGGTGCTGTCATCATCGATGCTGAGGGCCGCCACGTGACGCCCGGCATCATCGACGCACATTCCCATGCGGCGATTGTCGGTGGGGTGAATGAGGCCACCACCATTTCGACTGCACACGTGCGCATCGAAGACGTCATCGACGCCGATTCGATCAATATCTATCGGCAGCTCGCCGGCGGAGTGACTACCATCAATCTGTTGCACGGCTCGGCCAATGCCATTGGCGGTCAGATGCAGGTGATTAAACTGCGCTGGGGCCAGGATCCGGATGGCCTGATATTTTCGGAAGCGCCTGCCGGCATCAAGTTTGCGCTGGGCGAAAATCCGAAGCAGAGCAACTGGAACAACGACACGCCGCGTTACCCGCAAACCCGACCGGGCGTGGCCCAGATTATTCGGGAGAAATTCCAGGCCGCTGAAGATTATCAGCGCCAAAAAGATGGCGCGCCCGGCGGGCGGGCGGCACGTGATGCCGTGCCGATGCGCGTGGATTACGAACTGGAAGCGATTGCCGAAATTCTTAACGCCGAACGCTTTATTCATTCGCACGCCTACCGCGCCGATGAGATGGTCATGCTGATTGAGCTGGCCGATCAGTTCGGCGTCACCATCGGCACGTTCCAGCATGTACTTGAAGGCTACAAGCTGGCCCGTCGCATGGCCGAGCACGGTGCAGGCGGGTCAACGTTCATTGACTGGTGGAATTTCAAGTATGAAGCGACGGACGCGATCGGCTTCAATCCAGCGCTGATGCATCAGGCCGGCGTCGTGACCGGCTTGCATTCGGATAATCCCGAGCTGGCCCGGCGCATGAACCTGGAAGCAGCCAAGGCCGTGCGCTACGGCAACGTGCCCGAGCACGATGCGCTGAAAATGGTTACTGCCTATCCGGCGCAGCAGCTCGGCGTTGACGATCATGTCGGCAGCCTGGCTGAGGGTATGCACGCCGATTTGGTGATCTGGAACGGACATCCGCTATCGGTCTATTCCAGGGTTGATCAAACCTGGGTGGACGGGCGTAAGTATTTTGACCGCGAAGCCGACCTGGCCGCGCGTCAGCAGTTGGAAGCCGAGCGTCAGGAACTGATCGCCCTGGCGCTGTCCGCAGGCGAAGGCGACGACAGCGATGAAGGGGTTTCTGAAGACTCACCCTCCAGTCGCCTGCTGGGCTACAGCCGCTGGGAGCTGGATCATGACGAATTCTGCACCGCACATGTCCATACCCAGGCCTACGGCCTTAACTTCGTCAAAGGCAACCGCCGATGAAATTAGTCAATCAAACACTATTGAGCGCAGGCTTTCTGGCTATTGCCGCGGCGCTGGCCGCGCCGGTTCAGGCCGAAACGGTCACCGCGCTGGTGGGTGCGACCCTGCATCCGGTCGATCAGCAGCCGATCAAAAACGGAACCCTGATCATGCGCGATGCTCGGATTGAAGCCATCGGCGCCGAGCTGGAAATTCCGGCCGGTGCCGAGGTCATGCGTCTCGACGGTCAGCATGTCTATCCAGGCTTGATCCATCCGGGCTCGTCGCTGGGCCTGACTGAAGTGGGCAGCGTAGCCGGCACGGTCGATACTACCGAAATGGGCAACATCAATCCGGCCATTCGAGTGGAAGTGGCCTTCAATCATGATTCGGTGCTGTTGCCCGTCAATATCGCCGGCGGAATCCTGACCACGCACAGCGTGCCTTCAGGTGGATCCATCCGCGGCACTTCGGCAGTGATGAACATGGACGGCTGGTCGTGGCAGGACATGGTCATCAAAGCACCAGCAGCCATGCATATTGCGTTTCCTGCTGCCGCCGTTGAGGATGCTGATAACGAGGATCTGCAAACCATCAACCGCGCGCTTAGCGCTGCCCGCCAGTGGCGGCAGGCCAATGACGCAGCTCGGGACGGCAACAGCGTCCCACCACCACATCACGATGCATTGGCCGCACTGGTTCCGTTGTTGACTGGCGATATTCCGCTGTTTCTGTATGCCAACCGACAAAAAGAAATCGAAGCCGCGCTGGACTGGGCCAGTGACCAGGCGTTCGAGAAAATCGTCATCGTCGGCGGGCCCGACCTGCAATACGTGACCGACCGATTGGCCGCAGACAATATCCCGGTATTATTGAACGGCGTCTACAGCATGCCGACCCGACGCTGGGACGCATACGATCAGGCCTATGTCGCCGCGGCCAAGCTGCACGAGGCGGGCATCACGTTTGCCATCGGCGATGGCGGCGGTGGATTCAATGCCACCAACGCGCGCAACCTGCCGTTTCACGCAGGCAGCGCCGCCGCCTTCGGCCTGCCGAAAGATATCGCCTTACGAAGCGTTACCTTATCGGTCGCGGAAATTCTCGGCGTAGACAACCAACTCGGCTCATTAACGGCTGGCAAACGCGCCACATTGATGGTCACCAACGGTGACCCGCTCGAACCCATGACGAAGATCGAACGCGTCTGGATCGACGGCGACGAGTACGACCTGTCGCGCAATCGCCATCAGCAGCT
>CAKZPB010000030.1 GCA_937138395.1 uncultured Pseudomonadota bacterium | reverse complement strand
TGCTCGTCGAATTCGCCCTCGGTCGGGCGACCAAGATGGGACATCACCATGACCGCCGCATTGGCCTCCAGCGCCTGGCGGATGGTCGGTAACGAGGCTTCGATACGCGCACGCGACGTCACTTCACCATCGTGCACCGGCACATTCAAATCAGAACGAATCAGTACGCGCTGACCCGACAGCGCCACCTGGTCGAGGGTTTTCATTGTTCAGCCATCCTGTCCTGTAGCGTTGATGTGCGAATTAGAGCCGGGCCAATACCGTCGCCGTATCGATCATGCGGTTCGAGAAGCCCCATTCGTTGTCATACCAGCTCAACACCTTGACCAGCTTGCCGGATACTTTGGTCAGCGTGGCGTCAAATACCGATGAGTGCGGATTGTGATTGAAATCAATCGACACCAGCGGTTCGGTGTTGTAGGCCAAAACGCCGTTCAGCTCGCCATCGCTGGCGGCCTTGACCAGGTCATTGACTTCCTCGACCGTGGTCTCACGACCGGCAATGAAGCTCAGATCGACGACCGAGACGTTGATGGTCGGCACGCGCATGGCAAAACCATCGAGCTTGCCGTCCAGCTCCGGCAGCACCAGGCCTACAGCCGCGGCGGCCCCGGTCTTGGTCGGGATCTGGCTCATCGTGGCCGAGCGCGCGCGACGGAGATCTGTGTGGAACACGTCGGTCAGCACCTGGTCATTGGTGTAGGCGTGAATGGTGGTCATCAAGCCGGTTTCCAAACCAATTGCATCGTTCAGCGGCTTGACCAGCGGAGCTAAACAATTCGTTGTGCACGACGCATTGGAGACCACGGTATCTTCAGCCGTCAATTTCTGGTGATTGACGCCGTAGACAATCGTCGGAAGATCCTTACCCGCCGGGGCCGAGATCAGCACTTTTCTGGCACCCGCCCGCAGATGCGCCGAAGCCTTGTCCTTGCTGTTGAAGATGCCGGTACATTCCATGACCACGTCGACGCCCATCTCGCCCCACGGCAGCTCGGCCGGGTTGCGTTCAGCCAGCACCCGGATCCGGTCGCCGTTGATCACCAGGCTGTCACCATCGACAGACACATCCGCGTTGAACCGGCCATGAGCCGTGTCGTACCGGGTCAGATGCGCGTTGGTTTGTGGGTCGCCCAAGTCATTGACGGCTACGATCTTGATTTGATCGGTCTGCCCCGATTCATACAGCGCGCGAAGTACATTACGCCCGATGCGGCCGTAGCCGTTGATTGCGACTTTGATGGTCATTACTGCTCCCTGTGGCGTTCGATTGAATGAAAACCCGATTGTAATGCGGCCCGTTACGGGCTGCTAGTAATTCTTGGTAATTGCGCAGGTCGTCGGATCGCCTGCAGACAGTCGCCTATGCTTCAAGGAAGAGAAAATACCATTGGGAGCCAGCCTGCTCGCGATCCGCTGCGCGTTGCCTCGTCGATGGATCACTCGATGATGGCCAGGTAGGCCGCGCCGCGGCGACGGATTTCGAACACCATTTCATCAGGCATATCGCCGTCAAACTCAGCGCGGAGTCCGGCCAGGTCATCGACGGCACGGCGATTGAATGCGACGATCAGATCACCCGGACGCAGGCCCGCATCCCACGCTGCGGTGTTCCGTCGCACCTGCTCGATCAGGACGCCGCGTGCGCGACTGCGTTCGGGCACGCGAGACAACACCAGCCCATCCAGCCGGGTGTCCAGACGCCGGCCAGAAATGCGCGCATCGAGGTCTTCACGAATCATCACTTCGGCACGTCGCAAGCGCGCATCGCGCAAGTATTCAATTTCAACTTCCTGGCCAACGCCGAGCAGCCCTTCGATGTTGCGCAGTGTTTGAACGTTGACAATCTCACGCTGATCGAGGCGCGTGATCAGATCGCCACTGCGCAACCCGGCTTGTGCTACCGGGCTGTTTTCAGCCACGCGGGCAATCAAGACCCCGGTTGCGTCATCAAGCTGCAGGGCTTCACGCAGTTCCTGCGTCAGATCCTGAACTTCGATCCCCAGGCTGCCGCGCCGAACCTCGCCAAATTCGACCAGCTGACGCATGATGTAGTTGGCCGTGCTGGCCGGAATCGCAAAGCCGATACCGACGTTCCCGCCAGAGGGCGTGAAAATCGCGGTATTGATGCCAACCAGCTCGCCGCGGAGATTGACCAGCGCACCGCCGGAATTGCCGGGATTGATCGACGCATCGGTCTGGATGAAGTTCTGATATTCCAGCCCGCGCAGGCCCGATCGACCCAGCGCAGACACAATGCCCGACGTGACGGTCTGGCCCAGGCCGAACGGATTGCCGACCGCGACCACGAAATCACCCACGCGCAGAGCCTCGGAGTTAAACAAGGACAGCGCCTCAAGCCCTTCAGCGTCGATTCGCACGACGGCCAGGTCGGTATCACGATCGCTGCCGATGAATTCGGCCGGATATTCGCGTCCGTCCTGCAGCGTAATCAGAATATCGTCGGCACCGTCGATCACGTGGTTGTTCGTCAGCACCAGGCCGGCATCGGCATCCACGACCACGCCTGAACCCAGACTGCGTTGCACGCGCTCACGCGGCGTACTCGGAAAATCAAAAAACCGTCGAAAAAACGGATCGTCCATAAACGGACTGCGCCGAACGCGGACCCTCGTGGACGTGTGCACGTTGACCACAGCCGGGGTGACCTCCTCCAGCAAGGGCGCCAGTGAGGGCAGCGGTTGCCCATCGACGGCCGTGGGTAATGAGGCCTGGGCAAGGCTGATCGCAGCAAACCAAACCAGGGCGTTGATCATCGTCAAGTGAATCGCAGTGCGAATGGAAAAAGCAGTGGTTCGAGTCTGCAGGATTGGGATCATGGTAAGGCGACTCTCGTTGTAAATCATGCCCTGTTTGATGGTTACGGCCGGCACAAGTTTCAAGCGCATACTGACCTCAACGCCTGGTGTTGTCATCTCGCTGTCGCACCGTTGGGTTACAACGAGCCAACGGGCCTTGAGTTTTTTGCTTTTTTCGCTTGTATTTGAGCGCGAATGCAGACAAGATAAGCGCGTCCAAATCGCAATATATAGTCGTTGCATGATTTAGGAAGCACATGATGTTGCAATTGAATCAGCAAGTTTTGCGTACCGATGTGTCCGGCATGCCACTGGAGTGGATCGGCTATCAACATGCCGTTCGATTGATTGTGCTTGGCCAGGTCAGCTACTCGCTGGGTCGAACGCTGTACACATTGCACGGCGGCATCAATGCGCTGAGCGGTGACCGGACCCTGGTCGATGTGCCCGCTATTCTGGCCACGCACGGCACACACCCGTCCGGCAGCCACTTTTATCAGGGCTATACCCCACCGTTGTCCAATCGTGCGCTGTTTCGGCGTGATCAGAGCCTGTGTCTGTACTGCGGTCACCAATTTCTGGATCGCGACCTGTCGCGCGATCACGTCAAGCCGCTGAGCCAGGACGGCGAAGACTGCTGGTCGAATGTCGTCACCGCCTGCAAACGCTGTAATAATCACAAGGGCTCGCGTACGCCGGAACAGTCCGGCATGCAGCTGCTGGCCATTCCGTTTGTGCCGACGCATGCAGAGTATGTGTATCTTCAGGGCCGTAGAATTCTGGCTGACCAGATGGAATTTCTGGTTGCACATTTCCCGCGCAACAGCGTACTCCGTCGGCGACTTGAAAGCGGTAGCCAACTACAGGCCTGATTCAAACCGCTCGACCGGCCTTGTCAAACACGAAAGTCGCCCGGCCCTGCATGGATTTGGCCATAATGACCCCATGCCTGCCAATGCTTCGGACAAGCCTCCGGTCTACCTGATCGACGCCAGCATTTATGTGTTTCGCGCCTGGTTTTCGATGCCGACGGATTTCAGTGATCCGTCCGGACGCCCGACCAATGCCGTCTATGGCTTTGCCCGATTCCTGAGCGAGTTTCTCGAGGAAACCAAGGCCCGGCACGTGGCGGTCGCGTTTGATGAATCACTAAACAGCTCGTTTCGCAACGAGATTTACCCCGAGTACAAGGCCAATCGCGAGCCGGCACCGCCTGAACTGGAGCAGCAATTTGCCTGGTGTAAAGACCTGGTCCGTTGTCTTGGCCTGCCCGTCTATGCCGATAACCGATTCGAAGCCGATGATTTGATCGCAACGCTGGCGCGCAGCTGGCGCAAGAAAGGTCATCCGATCGGCATCGTTACCGGCGACAAGGATCTGACCCAGTTGGTTGGCGAGCGGGACTTCTGGTGGGATTTTGCTCGCCGCGTCAAGCTCGACCAGCATGGCGTGCGGGATAAATTTGGTGTGCGACCCGACCAGATTGCCGACTACCTGGCCTTGGCCGGAGACAGCGTCGACAACATTCCAGGCATTCCCGGGGTCGGGCCGAAAACCGCAGCCGCCCTGCTGAGCCATTTTGATAATGTCGAGCAGATCTATGCCCGCATCGACGAGCTACCGTTCCTGAAGATTCGCGGCGCCAAAGCGCTGGTGCAGCGTCTGCAGGTGCATACCGAAAACGTCCAGATTGCCCGTCAGCTGACCGGCCTCGAAGCGCGCATCGACGCCGTGCGTAACAACCCCGTTGTCGAACGCAGTCCATCGCAACCGGACGGGCTCGACGCGCTGATGGACGGCCTGGGCTTTGGTCAATATCTGCGCAAACGGCTGCACGCACTCAGCCTTTGAGACCTGCCCCCATCGCTTATTGATCAGACTCCGGGTTGTCCTGCCCTGAAGGCGGTGCAACCGAGCCCTCTCTTGAACGGCGCTTCATTTCTTCGATCATTTCTGCGCCAACAACCAGCTGCGGCGCATTTTCTACATTGGCCTGCATCACTGGAATATCTGGCAGAGGTCGCTGCAGCGGTGTACCCTTTTGGTCAACATGCGGCCAGTGGCTGGCTGCCAGAAAAATCAGATTGTCACCTTCCAGCGTGCCGAACGTCGGGGTATCGAATTCAGGCTGGGCGACGACCAGCGGCGCGACATTGGCAACGCCGGTGCCGCTATCGTCCAGGTCCAGTCGCATGACGCGCTGCGGTAAGACACCGTTCTGAATCACGACCAGGCTGTTGTTCCACCGGTACAGGCCGTCGATGCCTGCTGCATTCAAGTTCTCCGGCGTGTTGAGCTGGAAACCGCGCTTTCGACCCTCGACTTCGAACACAAAGATACCCAGCTCATAGTCCGAAATATACAGGCGTTGCCCGTCTTCGGATAACGCGATGCCGCGCAGGCCGGTAAAGATCGGGCTGCCCAGCAGGATCTCCGGTCGCGCGTCACCAGGAGCCAGCTTGTAAATCAACGGTGTCAGCGTGTCAGCGGCGTACACCGTGCCGTCCGAAGCCAATTCCATCGACCCCAGCAAATGCGGCTGACCATCCGGAACTACGCGGTACTCACCGAGCAGTGCTCCGGATTGAAGGTCCAGTTTGATCAGCGCTGTACGACCGAAATCACTGGTGTTGAAATCACGGAACTGCGGTGCTGCGCCAGTCGCAACCCAAAGATGATTCCGCTCCTCATCGGCAATCAGATCGAATACCGATTTCAGGCTTGGCACGGTTTCGCGTGATGCAAACACCGTCCAGTCATCACTGTCGGCGGAACGCACCAGGATCTGCCCGTCACGCACGGTGCCTGCAAACAGTCGCCCGTCGCGTGCATCATGGGCCAACCCTTCGGGCATCGAATACTGGCCTCCGAGCATTGCCACGGTCTCAGCGTTGCCCAACGGTTCTCCGGCCTCGCGCATCAACCGGTTCAGGTGTTCATACAGCGGGTACTGGCGCAGCGAAGCGACTTCATCAACCTGATCCCAGCGTTCTGCCAGACCCTGCTGTTGCATCATCAACATCATGTTGAATGCGCGAGCTGTTTCGCCGTTCATGGCGTGGGCCATCACCAGCTGCCGCATGAAGTCGGCATTGAACGGGCGCGCCTGGTGCAGCTGTTCAAGCACAGCAGCCCATGCGGTGTAGTCCTTATCACTGTAGGCTTGTGCGGCCTGAATCAGCCACTGACCAATCTGGGCCTGTTGCTGGGCCATTCGTTGCTCGGCCGTTTGAGCCAGCATCTCGGGTGGCTCCTGCGCCTGAGCGGACTGGACTGTCCCGAGCAGGAAAGCACCAAGCAGGATCAATGAGAAACAAGCAATTACGATGCGATTATTCATGAATGGTTCCAAATGTTTTTGATTTATTACGCAAAATTTTCATACTGTGACGCTGATGCGACCGTCTGGCTGCGACAATGTTCCTCTAGATGCTGTTGATCCGGGTATTTATCAAGCATTTCCGCACACAACCATGGTTCATTTCCAATGTCTGATTCTATTCAAACTCGCTATCGAGGCCGTTATCTTCATCTGGTCGAGCGCGACCGCTGGGAATTTGTCCATCGACTGCATCCAGTCGTGGTGATGATTGCGACTACAGCCGATGATGAGTTCGTTCTGGTTGAGCAGTTCCGAAAACCGGTTGACCGTCGCACCATCGAGCTTCCAGCCGGGTTGGTCGGCGATATCGATGAGCAACAGGATGAATCGCTGACTACTGCGGCCTATCGTGAGCTGCTGGAAGAAACGGGCTTCGCAGCCGGCTCGTTAACCGAAATCATGCGCTGCCCAACCTCATCCGGCATGAGTAACGAGGTCGCGGTCTTTCTATTTGCCGACCAACTCGAGCGCAAAGGTCCTGGTGGCGGCGATGCCAGCGAAGATATCACCGTGCATTGTATCGCTCGTCACGAACTCGATGCCTGGCTACAACAGCGCTACCAGGACGGTTTTTTCATTGACCCGAAGATCTACACTGCGCTGTACTGGCTGCAGCAACGTGGGTCAGCGCGCGACTGAATGCTGCGGCAGGCCTAGTTCCCGGCTGATCACGAAGCCAGCCCCAGCCAGAGACCATAGCCGGCTGCAATGAGCATCATCAGCCAAGTCAACGCGGTACCGATCAGACGGCCCAGTGACGTACCCGGCGATTGACTCAAACCTATCGCATGCAGAATGCGTCCAACCAGCAAAGTACCTCCCAAGGCGTGAATGACGCCACCGGATACCGCGGGCGCCAGGTCCAGCAACATCAGCAGTATCAGGGCAAAGGGCACGTATTCGCAGAAATTGGCGTGCACACGAATCGCGCGCTTCAGCTCAGGCACCTTACCGTCGCCGATACCGACCCGGTGACTGCGGCGAAGCACAACGATGCGAATACTGAGTACGATCAGCAGCAGCGCCAACAGCGCGGCATACAACAGGGAAACAGAAACAGACATTGGATCTCCTTGCTCAATGGAAGACGACGGTTGAGTGCCGGCGTTTCCGGATACCTGTGCGCCCGGCCGACCGTATTACGATACACTTTCGCGAATGCCGGTTGGACTGAATTCCTATGAAAACAATGATGCTTGATCCATTCACTCGATCTTTCGGCCTGCTGTTTGCCATAGCCGCAGCCGTCTGCATCAGTTCAGCCAAGGCAGACTCGACATCATCGGCCCCGATTGCCATCGCGATCCACGGCGGAGCCGGCACGATCGAACGCGCCAATATGAGCGATGCACGCGAACGGCAGATTCGTACAGCGCTCGAAACCGCAGTCCGCGCCGGTCATGAAGTGCTGCGCCAGGGTGATAGCAGCCTCGAAGCAGTCACGCGCGCCATTACGCTGCTCGAAGATGAAGCGGCGTTCAATGCGGGTCGCGGCTCGGTATTGACCCATCAGGGCCGGGTTGAAATGGACGCCTCGATCATGACCGGACACGACCTGGCTGCCGGCGCTGTGACGGGTGTGCGCGGCCTGCGCCATCCGATCCTGGCCGCCCGCGCTGTGCTTGAACACTCACCGCACGTCATGCTGAGCGGCCGCGGTGCCGAAGCCTTTGCAAGAGCACGCGGCCTTGAATTCATGCCGGATGAGTGGTTTATCACCGAATTCAGGCGCAATCAGCTGGAACGTGCGCAGGCCGAACCACAAGCCTCGCGTACGCCACCAACCCAACGCTGGTTCTCGACTGTGGGTGCTGTTGCACTGGACCGCGATGGCCGATTGGCTGCAGCCACCTCGACCGGCGGCATGACCAATAAACGTTTTGGCCGCGTTGGTGATTCACCGATCATCGGCGCAGGCACCTATGCCGATGACCGGAGCTGTGCAGTATCCGCAACCGGCCACGGTGAATACTTCATTCGTCATGTCGTTGCATATTCGATCTGTGCCGGGTCGTTGTTCAAGGATCAATCGCTGGCTGACAGTGCTGATCAGGTGGTCCATCAGGTGCTGGTTGATGCCGGCGGCAGTGGGGGTGTCATCGCCCTGGATCCAGACGGCCGGGTTTCCATGCCGTTCAATACGGCCGGCATGTATCGAGCCGCGATTCATGCAGACGGGCAAATCGACATTCTGATCTATCGAGACGAAGACTAGCCTCCGCATGTTGACCGACGCAATAGAGTTTTCCTGTCCGTGGTGTGGAGAGCCGAACGACGTCGAATGCGAGCCTGGTGATGCCGGTCAGTGGGTCATACAGGACTGCATCGTATGCTGCAGCCCGATAGAATTGCGCTTGCCGTTGGTCGCTGACGATATGCTGATTGTTCAAAGGGAGGGCGAATGAGACATCATCCGGTTCAACAAGGCGTTGTTTGCCTGATGTTGAGTCTGCTTTGCTGCCTGACCTGGGCTCAGGAATCTGGTTTATCCAGCGAACAGCGCGAATTATCCGAGCAGGTCGCCCGATGCGAAGATCTTGAGCATGGTCAGCCTGATCAGGCGATTGAAGTGATTGACTCCGTGCTCAGGCAAGTCGATCGACAGCAGTTTCCATTCCTGACCATACGTGCCCTTGGCTGCCGGGCCTGGTCCCTCAGCGTGCTGGGCCGGGCCGATGAGGCCGCGCAGGAACTGGCAGAAATCGAACAACTGAGCAGCCGCCTGGCCGAACCCGGTCAGCAAGCCCGCGCGATGAGCATGTTGGCCTCATTGAATCAGCGCCAGGGGAATTCCGAGGCCTCGCTGCGCTGGCTGAGCCAGGCGCTGGGCATCGCACTGGAACATGATTTGAAGCAACAGCTCGTTCCGATCTATACCAACCTCGGCATCGAAAATTCAGTTGCAAAGAATCACGAACAGGCCATTGAGTATTACCAGCTGGCGCTCGAAACCATGCAGCAGACGGAAGATCAGAGCAACCGGCTACCGATTCTTTATAACCTGGGACTGACCTATCGAGGTGCCGGCGAGCTCGAACTCGCGGCTAGCACCTTCCAGCAATTGGTTGGTCCGCTCCGTGAGCCAGGCATGGAAGTGCGTTTAGCCTCATTGCTTACTGTGATGGCTTCCATTCAGCGAGACCAGGGCAATTTCGAACAGGCCGAGGGCATGTACCGTGAAGCCATGGCGCTGCATGAAAATTTGAACAATCCTTCCGAGCGCACCGCGGTCCTGATTGATTTGAGCTACCTTTCGCTGGATACATCCGATCTGGAAGCCGCACTCGACTATTCTGCAGCTGCACTTGAGACAGCCCGATCGTCGGAACTACCAATGAGTATTCGAGGCGCACTGCAACTTCGATCTCGGGTGCTCGAGGCAGCCGGTGAATTGGATCATGCGCTGGAATTTCAACGCCAATTCAATCAGCTGAATGAAGAGTACCTTCGTGAACAGCAAAGCACGGCGCTCAATCAGATGCGTGCTGAGCTGGGCTTCGAGCGCCAGGCGGCAGAGCTCGCTGAGTTACGTGCACAGCAACAGCAGCAGGAATACGAGCTCAATCAGCAACAACTCCGGCAGACGGCTGGAATCATCATCGGCGGTTTGATCCTGCTCGGAATTTTGACCGCCTATCTCTGGCAACGCCGCACGAACCGACGTTTGACAGCATTGAGTCAGACCGATCAGCTGACCGGACTGCCGAATCGTCGTCGCATCATGGATTTCCTGACAGCCTCGATTCACTCAGGCAACGCTGATCGGTTTGTACTGATGCTGCTTGATCTCGACTATTTCAAGAAGATCAACGACGATCATGGGCATGACGCAGGCGATCGCGCCTTAGTCGAAGTCGCCGACCGGATGCGCAACTTTGCAAAAACGCATGAGATCGAGGTTGGTCGCTGGGGTGGTGAAGAATTCTTGCTATTATTCAAGTCCGATTCCCCCGATCAGACGATTCAACTGGCCGAGCAACTGCTTGATGAAGTCGCTTCGGTCACTGTCGAAACACGCGAACAACCGATTCACCTGAGCGCCAGTGCCGGACTTGTCCCGGTCGGTGTCATGCAACCGCCAGACAACCAGCAGATCTGGGAACCTGCGCTTTTAGCCACCGACCAACTGCTGTACCGCGCCAAGAAAGCCGGCAGAAACAATTTTTTCGGGATCTGGCCGAGGCAAGCCGAGGCTCGCACCGAACCTCACGATCTGGATGCAGCCATTGAATCCAGCCAGTTCCAGCTGCTCAGTCGGGCAAGCTGAGGGAAATAAAGATCAGGGCCTGGCCCAGCCCAGCTGTTGACAGATTTTCAGGCTGGCCTGGGCCCTGTTCAGCGTATACAGATGAAGACCGGGAGCACCCGAAGCCAACAATTGCTCACATAAGCCAGTGACGACATCCAGCCCGAAATCACGGATTGAATCCTGATCTTCGACCGCTTCCCAGGCTGCCAGCCGCTTGGCGATCCAGGCCGGGATCTCGGCACCGCACATGTTGGAGAATCGGGCCAGTCGGGCGTAGTTGGTAATCGGCATGATGCCGGGTGTGATCGGTATTTCAATCCCTTGTTGGGTACAGTCGTTGATGAACTGTTCCCAGGCATCGAAATTGAAAAAAAACTGGCTGATCGCACCATCGGCACCCGCCTCGACTTTTTCCTTGAAATGCCGCAAGTCGGACTCGGGCGTTTTTGATTCGGGATGATGTTCCGGATAGCATGCAACCTCGATTTCGAACTGGTCTGCATAGTGCGACCGGATAAACCGCACCAGGTCAACGGCGTAGTCAAAGACTCCGCTACCGCCACCGGACGGGTGATCACCGCGTAGCACTACCAGACGGCGGATGCCTTTAGCCCGATAGCGCTCCAGCAATTCAACGATGCTGTCGGTGTCCTCGGACATGCAGGATATATGAGGTGCTGCCTCGATGCCGCTGTCCTGGATGGCGGCAACAGCGGCCGGCGTTCGGGAACGAGTGGACCCACCGGCACCAAACGTGACCGACATGTACTCCGGATTCAGCTGGCTGAGTTGTTTCAGGGCACGATCAAACGAGGTACTCTGCGCCTCATTCTTCGGCGGAAAAAATTCAAAGCTGAGTTTGGCTGGCTGGTCCGGCATGATCACTGACCTGTTGAATCAAAAAAAACCGGAGTCGCGAACAACTCCGGTTTGTCTGTTGCGCTGTAACCGATACGATCAGTAGCGGTAGTGGTCTGGCTTGTACGGACCCTCGACTGCGTGACCAATGTAGTCAGCCTGTGCCGACGTCATTTCAGTCAAGCGTGCTCCGACCCGCTCGAGGTGCAGACGCGCTACTTTTTCATCCAGGTGCTTCGGCAGCACATAAACCTTGTTCTCATAGCGCTCGGGATACTTGAACAGCTCGATCTGGGCCAGCGTCTGGTTGGTAAACGAGTTCGACATGACGAAGCTCGGGTGGCCGGTTGCACAACCCAGATTGACCAGGCGGCCACGCGCCAGCAGGGTAATTTTCTTGCCGTCAGGGAACGTAATGTGATCAACCTGTGGCTTGATTTCATCCCATTCGTACTGCTCGATACTGGCAACGTCGATTTCATTATCGAAGTGGCCGATGTTGCAGACAATGGCTTCGTCCTTCATACGCAGCATATGATCATGCTTGATGACGTTGAAGTTACCGGTTGCGGTCACGATAATATCGGCCGCTTCAATCACGCCCTCATCTTCCAGATTGACTACGCGGTAGCCTTCCATGGCTGCCTGCAGGGCGCAGATCGGATCGATCTCTGTAACCCACACATTGGCACTCAAGGCACGTAGTGACTGGGCTGAACCTTTGCCGACGTCGCCATAGCCACATACGATGGCCACCTTACCGGCGATCATGACATCAGTCGCGCGCTTGATGGCATCGACCAGCGATTCACGACAGCCGTACAAGTTGTCGAACTTGCTCTTGGTAACCGAATCGTTCACGTTGATGGCCGGGAACTTCAGCGTGCCATCCTTCTGCATGCGATAAAGGCGCGCCACGCCGGTCGTGGTTTCTTCCGTAACGCCCTGAATATTGTTCAGCGCTTCGCTATACCAGCCCGGGTTGGTTGACAGGCGTTTTTTGATTGCAGCAAACAGGGCCTTTTCTTCCTCACTACCCGGGTTATCCAGCAGCGACGGATCCTGCTCAGCGCGAGCTCCGAGATCCAGCAACAGCGTTGCATCACCGCCGTCATCCAGAATCATGTTGGCAGTGCCACCATCCGGCCACTGGAAGATGCGGTGAGTAAATTCCCAGTACTCATCCAGGCTTTCACCCTTGAACGCGAACACCGGAATGTCTTTAGCGGCAATCGCAGCTGCGGCATGGTCCTGGGTCGAATAGATATTGCAGGATGCCCAGCGGACTTCTGCGCCAAGTGCTTCGAGGGTCTCGATCAGCACGGCGGTTTGAATGGTCATGTGCAGGCTACCGGCAATGCGGGCCCCTTTCAATGGTTGGTCAGCGCCATACTCATTGCGCATCTGAACCAGCCCGGGCATTTCGGTTTCGGCAATGGCGATCTCCTTTCGGCCAAAATCGGCCAGCGCAAGATCCGCAATCACGTGGTCATGCTCGGTGGATGCAAGGCTGTCGTCAAACAGGATGCGATTGGTTACAGTTTCTGGATTAGCACTCATAATGAATTACCTCAATAACGTCTTTGGCCACCCGGCGGGCGGCGACTATAAATAAATTGGTTTACAGGCCTGCGGCTTCGCGCAGAGCCACTGCACGGTCGGTTTTTTCCCAGCTGAACGTGGTGAATTCATCGACGGCAGACTGACCATCACGCTGCACCTCGATTTGCTTCGTTTCCGGCGAACGTCCAAAGTGACCGTGCGTGGCGGTCGGGCGATACATCGGGTGTAGCAGGTCCAACATCTGCATGATGCCGTACGGGCTGAGATCAAAATGTTCACGCACCAGTTGCTCAATGGTCGACTCGGGAATTTTATTGGTGCCAAACGTCGTGACCGAGATGGACGTGGGCTGCGCTACGCCAATGGCGTAGCTGACCTGTATCTCGCAGCGATCGGCCAGTCCAGCAGCAACTACATTCTTGGCCACGTAGCGGCCGGCATAGGTTGCCGATCGGTCGACCTTGGACGGATCCTTGCCCGAAAATGCACCACCACCATGACGCGCCATGCCACCATACGTATCGACAATGATCTTGCGGCCTGTCAGACCGGCATCACCCACCGGACCTCCGATCACGAATTCACCGGTCGGATTGATGTGAAAAAGCGTGTTGTCGTGCAACCAGTCATTTGGCAGCACTGGCTTGATGATGTGCTCCATCACGCCTTCGGAAATTTCTGAATGAGTTACGCCCGGCGCGTGTTGCGTCGACAGCACAACTGCATCGACTGCAACCGGCTGACCGTCCCGGTAACGCAGCGTAACCTGACTCTTGGCATCGGGCCGCAGCCAGGGCAATGGGTTATCTGAATGCTTACGAAGCTTGGTCTGCTGCTCGACCAGCCGGTGCGCATAATAGATCGGCGCCGGCATCAATACGTCGGTTTCATTGACAGCATAGCCAAACATCAGGCCCTGGTCTCCGGCACCCTGATCCTTCGGCAGTGCCCGGTCAACGCCCTGAGCAATATCGGGAGACTGCTTGCCGATCATGTTGATGACCGCACAGGTCTGACCGTCGAAACCGACATCCGAAGAGTTATAGCCTACGTCGGTCACGACCGATCGAATTAATTCCTCAAGATCGACCCAGGCCGTTGTGGAAATCTCACCGCCGACGATGACCGCACCGGTTTTGATGAAGGTTTCGCAGGCCACGCGGGCATGGATGTCCTGCGCCAGAATGGCATCAAGCACAGCATCCGATATCTGATCAGCCAGCTTGTCTGGATGACCTTCCGAAACAGATTCGGACGTAAACAGCGACTCACTCATGGCAAATATCTTTTAATCCGGATAGAAAGATATGTATTGTACCGCAAGGACGTGCTGATTGCATTGACCGAGTGCCTGCGATCACATTCGGGGCTATGATGAATGCAACACCGCTAAGCGAATACTGCTCGATGCCCGAGTTATTGACTTTGCTGGATGCCAGCTTGATCGTGCTGTTATTCCATGCCGTGCTCGCACCCGCCACAGCCATTCACGCTACGCTGTACAAGCGCGACTCGCGCGCGGCCTTCGGCTGGATTGCACTATGCATGCTTCTGCCAGTAGCCGGGCCGCTGCTGTACAGCGTGGCCGGCATCAATCGTATCCAGCGACGTGCAGATCAATTGAAGGCCGATCGTCTGCGCATTGGCTTCGAGCGAGGGCGCGCGCAGCATGCTGCCGAAGATCCACCAGCCGATATGCCTGATGACCTGCGCGAATTTGCCCGCATCGGCCAGCGCTTAAGTCGTTACGCCCTGTGCAATGCGAATCAGATTATTGTCTTGCATAACGGCAACCAGGCCTATCCCGAAATGCTCGGCGCGATTGAGTCGGCTCAGCAGCGCATTTTTCTGACCAGCTACATCCTGGATAACGGCACAGTGGGCCAGCAGTTTGTTGACGCGCTGGCAAATGCAGCCAATCGGGGCGTCGATGTCCGCGTCATGGTCGATGGCCTCGGCGAATGGTATTCATGGCCGTTGGCCAGTCGGCGCCTGCGCAAATCCAGCGTCACGGTGGCCAGCTTCCTGCCACCAAGACTGCTGCCGCCCCAGCTGTCCATCAACTTGCGTAATCACCACAAGATCCTGGTGATCGATGACGATCTCGGCTTTACCGGCGGCATGAATATTGGTGATCGACACGTCATCGAAGCCGGCGCGCGGCGCGCCCAGGCCGTCGACGTCCATTTTCGGCTGACCGGCCCGATCGTTCATCAATTGGCCGTTGAATTTCTCCGTCTGGCCGATTTGTGCAAGGTTTCGAAAAGGTTTCTAGAGCCATTTCCATCGGACCCGGAATATTGCCCGGAGCCGGCAACAGGTGAACAAGCCATTATCTGCAGGACATTCACCGATGGCCCGGGCGAAGACCTTGATCAATTGACCATGCTGTTGGTCGCAACCATTGCCCAGGCCCGCGAAAGCGTCTACATCATGACGCCCTACTTCCTGCCGCCTCGCGAAATCATCAGTGCGCTGCAGTCAGCCAGCCTGCGTGGCGTGGATATCCACCTGGTCCTGCCCAGCGAAAACAACCTGCCGTTCGTGCACTGGGCCACGCGCAACATGCTCTGGGAGGTGTTGTTTCAGGGGGTCAAGGTGCACTACCAGCCGGCGCCTTTTGTGCACAGCAAGCTGTTTGTGGTTGACCACTGCTACAGCCTGATTGGATCCACCAACTGGGACCCTCGTTCACTGCGGCTGAATTTCGAGCTTCAGGTCGAGGTTTTCGATCATGCCTTTGCCGCCTGCCTGGTCGATCATTTCAAACAGGTCATTGCCAAAAGCCAAGCCGTGACGCTGGAAGAATTGGACCAGCGAAACCTGCTCGCCCGATTGCGTGATTCTTTTTTCTGGCTGTTTTCACCCTACTTGTAAACACCGCCGTTGATTACGAGGCTGGCGCACAGCACGCTGTGCTACGCTCAGCGCTGACCACCTCATGCGAGACGCCCGATGCTGCTGTTGATAACTGGTTTGATCCTATTTCTTGGCATGCACTCCATTTCAATCGTCAATGAATCCTGGCGCAATCAAGTGGCCGCCAGATTCGGCGAATGGCCATGGAAAGGCGTGTATTCGATAGTAGCAATCACCGGTTTGGTGCTGATCATCATGGGCTACAGCCAGGCACGGCTCGAACCAACCGTGCTCTACTCACCACCCGGCTGGACTGTGCACTTGTCAATGCTGCTGATGTTATTCGTGTTCCCTGCGTTGATCGCGGCCTATTTCCCCGGACGCATCTCCGACGTCTTGAAACACCCGATGCTGGTCGCCGTCAAATTCTGGGCACTGGCCCATCTGATCAGCAACGGCACGTTGGCCGATGTGCTGCTGTTCGGCAGCTTTCTGGCCTGGGCGGTGGTCGATCGCATCTCGATGAAGCGCCGCACGCAGCGCCCGATCATCCGATCGCCGCGCACCGGCTTCAATGATGTCATTGTTGTCGCCGGTGGGCTGGGCGTGTACCTGGCCTTCGTATTCTGGTTGCATGCCGCGCTTTTCGGCGTAGCGGTTGGCTGACCATACCCGGTACTGAGTGTC
>CAKZPB010000029.1 GCA_937138395.1 uncultured Pseudomonadota bacterium | reverse complement strand
CAGGAACCGGCACGGCCTCAATCAGCAGCTCAGGACACTCTGCATCCGTCGCTGGCTGACTCAGAAACCCGCTGTAGTTGACGTCTCCAGTTCCGCCGTTAGCAAAATCCACCACTTGATCTCCCGTTCCGTTCGGATTCCCCGGGTGAGTAGGGCCTGTGGCACTGTCCCAGAAATTGGCACCTGCTGGTAGCGCTGAACCCTGTGCCAATTCAAGACCCGCCTCGGTATTGCCGATAAAGTTCGAGCAGTACACTGCGGCGAAATCATCGCGCTCGATCTGTATCCGCAGGCCGGTGCCATTGAATTCGACATTAGCCGTTTCAATCAACAGATTCCCATTGGAAAAAAGGTCCATTCCAACGTCACTGCCGCTGGCGCTAACATTACTTAACGTTGCTGTGGCCAGGTCAGACATCGCCAATCCCACCGACGCGTTATTGGTGCTACTGATATCGTCCAGTACCACATCAAGCAACACGCTGGATTCAGCAAAAACCCCGATATCATTTCCATCAAACTGGCTGTTGACCAAGGTGTAATCGGGCACAAACCCCGCTTGATTTTCCAACAGCGCCAGCCCGGCTACAAGATTGTCATCGGCCTGCAGGTCATCCATGACAGCCCGGTGGGCTGAAACCACAATACCCGTGCCATCAACCGGCGGAGTACCCGACATTGTCTGGCTTTCAAACGCCTGCACCCGGGTCATTAATGCTTCTTCGGCAATCACCAATACACCGCTTTGATTACCCAGCGCTGCACTATCATTCAATTCCACTTGCTGAGACTGAATCAACATCCCTGAGCTGGCGTTGTCGTTGGCAATCAAGCCATCCAGCTCAGCCACTCCGGTGCTTGACAAAATGCCGATTCCAACGTTGCCATTGTTCTCTGCCAGTACCATTTCAGCAACCAGGTTCCCGGCCGCATTGCCCCCGAAAACAGCCGCATCGCCTTCGAGTGAAACGACTCGATTCGGTGGCTGCCAGACGCCAGTAGCGGTAGCGTTGGTTGAGGGCTGGCAATCATCCGGCCCATAGATGATGACAGCGCCATTCAATTGATTCTGACTGGCAGTCAGATCGCCGATATCGGCTTGCTGGCAGACAAAAAACTGAGCGCCGGTTTCGTTTTGCGACGCTTCAATATTCTGCACGGTCAGATTTTCTGACACGCCTAGCAAGATGCCATCATCCGTATTTTGATTGGCCGTCAACTCGTTTCCGGTGGCACTACCAATAATGTCCATTACGAGCCCATTGGCTCCGTTCATGCTTGCTGTAATTCGCGTCAACGATGCATCGCCCTCAACAACGCCTACCAGGCCGCTGGAGGCAGCGTTCTGAACCACCAAATCAGCAATCGTCAAATTACCTATCATTGAGATGCCCAGCGCTGCTGTATCGGGCGAGGTCATTGCAAGTCCGTTCAAAAATATATTGCCTTCGAACGGCATCATTTCCCCAGTGCTCAAGCCCGTTCCTGTGCCGGGCCCGCCGATCGCCCCGGGATCAATAAGAACGCCGCTATCGGTCGCCCCTCCCGCTGCACTGAGTGCCTGAATCAGGAGACTACCCGGACCTTCGCCGATCGCCGATCCCATCAGACTTAAATCAACGCTTTCCGCATATACCCCGGGAAAAACGCCAACCTCGGCAAACCCGGGGCCGGCATTGTTGATCGCCTCCTGAATGGTTGTAAAGCAGGGCGAAAACCCGGAGCAACTGGACGTTGGATCGGCAAAAACGGTCGCGGCCGCTTTCGCGACCGGGGCTTGTGCCGAAATGATCAGGGCTAACACCATGCACTTGGTGTTCAAAACAGCTCGCAGGATCCGAAACATTGATTTTCCTTCGCAGTGTGGGCATTTACGAGTTCAATGCCAACAGCTTTCAATACCGCACATTCAGCCGCATGGTTGAGTGATTACTTGCCAGTCATGGCAAAAGCCCACCGAACATGTGAGCGCTTCGCCGGGGTTGGACGATCCATGTGCGGTTGAGCGCTCGACCAGCATTAACAGGATTGAATGAACAGCCTCGCCAAAAAGTGGATTGAGCCGGATGACGAGCCGCTCTATACTGGTCCTACCTTTGAGGGCCATGTTGTCAAGTTCATGAATCAGTCGCTGGAATCGACGGCCTCGTTACTGCAGCGCGTGGTGAACGACGATGACGCGGCGCGTGAGCAGCTGTGCCGCCAGTTCCTGCCGATCATGACGCGCTGGGCGCATGGGCGGCTACCAAACTATGCGCGCGACCTGTCGGACACTCAGGATCTGGTTCAGCTGGCGCTGATCCGCGCGCTTGACCAGGTCGAACAGTTCGACGCCCTGCGCGAGGGCGCCTTTCTGGCCTATCTGCGCAAGATCATGCTGAACAATATCCGAATGGAAATCCGGCGGGTGACCCGGCGCAACAAGCATGGTTTTTCGGACTCCGAGCTTGAACCCAAGGATCCAGATGCGTCCGTCGTCAGCCAGGTCATAGGGCTGGATGTATTGGAACGCTACGAGGAAGGCTTGATGACACTGACCGAAAAAGCGCGTGAAGCGGTTATCTTGCGCGTCGAGTTTGGTTATTCGTTTTCCGAAATTGCGTTGGCCACCGATACCCCATCGGCCAACAGCGCGCGCATGCTGGTATCGCGTGCGCTGGTTCAACTGGCCGAGAACATGGAATGAAATCATCCGATCCGAAATCCACCGATCGCGCAAAACAAATTCTGCATCGGTTGGCTGAGTCCAGCGACTCGCTGGAAGTATCCGGCACGAAAAGCAATCCCGCCCAGATCGCCAAGCGCCTGGAGCAAATCGAGCAGTTGTTTCTGCTGCATGGCGGTGAAAGAAAAAACCACCAGGGCCCGGCTTCTGATCAGATCCTGTTTGAGTGGGGTCATCTGCAGGTCATCGGCTCGCTCGGTGAGGGCAGCTTTGGCGAAGTCTATCGAGCCTACGACCGAATCCTGGATCGGGAAGTTGCGCTCAAGCTATTAAAAGACCACCACAACCGCCCGTTTCAGTCGCAGCTGTTTCTGCATGAAGCCCGCCAGCTGGCGCTGGTGCGTCATCGCAATGTGCTGGCCGTGCATGGCGCAGCGATACATGACAGCCGTGCCGGCCTGTGGACCGATCTGATCGAAGGCGACAGGGCACATGATGACGCCCATCGCGAATTGTGGTCCGAACTTGAGCCGGCCTTGGAATTGATTGAGTCCATGGCGCATGCTCTGCAGGCCGTGCATGCTGCCGGGCTGATTCACAGCGACATCAAGCCAGCCAATATCATGTGTGATCAAACCGGCACCTGGATTCTGATGGACTTTGGCGCCAGCCTGGATCATCGCGCGTCCGATCAGGCCCCTAACATGACCTCAGGCACGCCGCTGTACATGGCGCCAGAGGTTGTGCTTGGTTCGGCACCTTCAGTCGAATCAGACCTGTACTCGCTGGGCGCAACGCTGTACAGGATACTTCTAGGCCAGTCACCAAACACTGCTGACGATTGGCACTCACTGAAAATACAACATGAGACCGGACAGGCACCAGCATCGGCTCGCAGTTCAGGAACGCTGGATCGGCGAATCGGAGAACTGATCGACAAATTGATGTCCTGTTCAGCGAATCATCGACCCGGCCTGAAGGATGTACTCAAATCCCTCCAGGCTATTCGCGAAGCTCCACAACGACGCTTTCGCCAATTTGCGTTGAGTAGCATCGCAGGACTTCTCGTGCTCGGGCTCGGCTTCACCAGCATTGGGTTTTATCAGGCCAATCAGGCGCGCATTGAGGCCGAGACGGAGCAGCAAAATACGCTGGCGGTCAATCAGTTCTTGCAGCGCGTGCTGGCTACACCAACCACGACCGGCCGGATCCGCGACATGACGGTTGAAGCGATGCTGCGCCAGGGAGCCGAGGACATCACTTCGTCGCTGGCCAATCAACCCGCGGCGCGCGTGGTTGTGCACCGGGTGTTGGCCGAGTCATTCAATACGCTACGCCTGCCGCAGCTGGCGAACGGTCAGATCTCAATCGCTCGTGATGTCATTTCCGCACACAATCTTTCGATGCCAGCCATCGAGCGGGATCTGGACTTGACGGAGATCCGCTCCGAAGAGTTTTCCAATCGGCATGAAGAAAGCATCGAATTGGCGCAGCGCTTCGTTGATCAATATCTGGAAGCGCTTGGTGAACATCACAAGGACATCCGCTGGGCCTATCTGATCCAAGTCACCAACAGTTTCAGCCTCGGCCAATATGAGCAAGCCGAAGCACTGATGCGTCAGCATTTCCTCGAAATTCCGGAGCCCGAGACTGCAAGCGATCACTTCGGTTACGAATTGCTCAAGGCATGGGCCATCCTGCACGGCGGTCAAGGCCGATTCAAGAAAGCCGCGGATTCAGCGGAACGAGCGCTGGACTGGCTGGAGCGCTTCCCTAACACCAGGCCGGTGGACCGCGGCGGAGCCCTGACCATGGTTGCGCTGAGTCAGGCTCGTATGAACCAGCCTGAACGTGCGGTCGAAGTTTTCCAGGAACTGCTCCCGGTACACGAGCGCATGTTTGGCGTAGCGTCGAGCGAATACATCAGGAGCCTAACCAATCTGGCTGGGATGCAGTATCAAGCAGGTGATGTAGCCGGCTCAGGTCGAACGTTGGAATCGGCTCGTGAAGTGATCCGCGACTATCCGGATGCGATTTCATCCGATCATCAACTCTTGGTCTCAATGAATCTGGCCAATGTGTTGAATGCGACCGGACAGTCCGAACGCGCCGAAGCCCTGATGCGCAAAATGCATGAACAGGCCATAGCGTTATGGGACCCGGCTCACCAGCACGTGGTGACCTTGGAATACAACCTGGCCGAGCTGCTTAGCCAACAGACCCGGTTCGATGAAGCGCGAATAGTGGCCGAGCAGACGCTGGCGACCAAGCGCGATGCGTTCGGTGATAACCATCCGCTGACGCTGTTGACAATGGATAATCTGGCCGTGGCGCTGGCCGGTCTGGGCCAGCACGACGAAGCATTAACCCTGCATAATCAGGCACTGGATGCGCTGGCCGATCAATTGGGCACCGAGCACCCCTTCGCGCTGCTGGTCGAGCGGCATCGAATGGCCACTCTGCAGCAATGGTCGCCTGAGCAGGTCACGCCAAACAGGATTGCGGCACTTGTTCAGCGGCATGTAGCCGAGCTGGGTCCAGATCATCCTGATACCCAGAAAGCACGCCTTCTATTGGGACAATCGGCCAAGTAGATTCTGATGTTGTTCCATCTTAAGTTGATCGAATGCAGACAGAAGCAAATCGGCTTCTGACTGGAAACGAAAGCACCATTCCTTATTCGATGTGCGTTAATTAGAAGCTGCGGCATTTATCATCGTGAACAACTTAATACAACTCGAGCGAGAGGTGAATACGATGAGAAAAATTAGGCTGATTGCCTGTGTGGTCGCACTGTCTACAGGCTGCACAATCACCGACGAGGAGTCCATCACTTTGGACGTGACTGCGCCCAACTTGACCATCATGGTCA
>CAKZPB010000028.1 GCA_937138395.1 uncultured Pseudomonadota bacterium | reverse complement strand
GTAACCCCTCGCTGCCCCATATATTTCCCCGCCCGATCCGCATAACTCGTCTCACACACCTCATCCGCGCCTAAAAACAGGAACTGCGCCACGCCTTCATTCGCATAAATCCTTGCCGGTAACGGCGTGGTATTCGAAAATTCCAGCGTCACATGCCCTTCCCACTCGGGCTCGAGTGGCGTCACGTTGACGATGATGCCGCAGCGGGCATAGGTGGATTTACCGAGGCAGATCGTCAGCACGTCGCGCGGGATGCGGAAATACTCAACGGTGCGCGCCAACGCGAAGGAGTTGGGCGGGATGATGCAGGATTCGCCTTCAACGTCGACGAAGCTGTCCGGGTCGAAGTGTTTGGGATCGACGACGGCCGAGTTGATGTTGGTAAAGATCTTGAATTCATCAGCACAACGCACGTCGTAGCCATAGCTGGACGTGCCGTAGGAGACCAGTCGGGTGCCGTCTTCGGCGTGGCGTATCTGGCCGGATTCGAACGGTTCGATCATGCCGTGCTGTTCGGCCATGCGGCGGATCCAGCGGTCGGATTTAATGGACATCAATCATCCCGAGTGTGAGCGTTCAGCCGGCTATTATGCCGCGTCTTTGGGGTGCTATTGCCGTTGGCGGATCAGCTCTGCAGCGGCGGTAGTTGAATCAGGCGCACCGAGGTCGTGAATCGCTGGCCGTTGCGTATGGCGATAAATTCCAGTTCTTCGCCTGCCGGCAGATCGGCCACGCGCAGAGTCAGTTCACGCGCATTGCCGACCGGTTGGCCGTTGGCACTCAACAGGATATCGCCCGGTCTTAAACCTGCAATCCAGGCCGGTCCGTTGCGATAGATCTGGCTGATCTGAACGCCCTCGACCGGACCGTCCCCCTCCAGATCGATCAGCGGCAGATCGCTCAGGTTTGCCCCCATCCAACCGCGGCGCACTTCGCCATATTCGAGAATCTGCTCCAGCACTTCGGTCGCGATGCGCGATGAGATGGCAAAGCTGATGCCCTGGGCGCCGACGTTCTGCGACAGCGACGCGCTGTTGATGCCGATGACTTCGCCCTCTGGATTGACCAGGGCGCCACCGCTGTTGCCCGAATTGATGGCCGCATCGGTCTGGATGTAGTCCTCATAGGCGCTGATATTCAGATCGCCACGGCCGATGGCCGAGATGATGCCCTGCGTGACCGTGTGGTTCAGGCCGAACGCGTTGCCGATGGCCAGCACAACGTCGCCGGGCCGGTGCTGAGCGGCAGTATTGAACACCGCGGCCGGTAGATCGTCCAGGTCTACTTTCAATACCGCCAGGTCGGTGCCGGGGTCGGTGCCGATGACCTGGGCTTCGGCGACCCGACCGTCAAACAGCGCAACGAAAATATTGTCAACGCCGTTGATGACGTGTGCTGTGGTCAGAATGACGCCGTTCGGCGACACGATGACACCGGAACCCAGGCCGTCGCGGGGCCGCAATACGCGGTAATCCCGCATCAGCATGTTGTGCAGCGTGACGCGTTCGTTGGGGTTGACCAGCGGCTCGCTGACCATGGTGCGGGTATAGATACTGACCACCGAGGGCGCAGTGCGATTGACCGCATCGGCATACGAGGTGGCCGGGCTGGACGTGGAAACAACCTCGACCTGTCCTGACGGCAACAGATCGGGTTTGAACCACACCAGTACGAAGGCCAGAGCGAGGCCTGCGATCAGGATCTGAAAGAAAAAGTGGACAGTGCGTTGCATGGATTCGGGTGCTGGAGTGACCTTGCTTGAAAGCTTGAACTTTTATCGACAGGCCAAGTGTACTATTTGATACATAAGTATGGCCACCGGGTGCGCGCCAGTCCGTCTTGCGCTTAAAGTCCCAAAGGCGTTCAAAACCGAAAAATTGGTCAAAATGCTTAAAATTCGTTAAAATGTTGGATTACCGGAAAAAAGACCTGTTCGTAGGCCATTACCGCAAGCCGAACATTCATTTTTCACCAATCCAATTGTAGCAGCCGGCGCATTGTTGAAGCCCGGCCCGACTGACCTTTTAACAGCTATTGCTTGATTTTGGAGTACCCGATTCATGTCTAACTCAGAAACCATGGCCTCGCTGGATCCGCAGCCGGACAAGAGCAGGCGCACATTGCTATTGGCCGGCACCGGTGCTTTGGGCGTTGTTGGCGCTGGTTTTGCGGCCTGGCCGTTCTATGCGTCGTGGAAACCCAGCGCCAAGGCCCGGGTGATTGGTGCCCCGGTCGAAGCATTCATCGGCGATCTCCAACCGGGCCAGATACTCCGCGTTCAATGGCGTGGTCAGCCGATTGGTTTGTTGCGTCGGTCTGAAGAAATGATTTCGTTGCTGCCTGAAATAGAAGGGGACCTCAGTGATCCGAACTCGGACAATGCCGAGCAGCAGCCGGACTATGCGCAAAACCAACATCGTTCTCTCAAACCGGATTTGCTGGTGATGAACATGTTCTGTACACATTTGGGTTGTGTGCCGGAACTGATTACAGAAGTGGGCGCGCAACCATTCGAGCAGAATTGGAAAGGCGGTTTTTTCTGCCCGTGTCACAAGTCCAAGTTCGACCTGGCTGGCCGTGTGTACTCCGGCGTACCGGCCCCGGCCAACATGGTGATTCCACCGTATTCCTATATTGATGACAACACCATCATGATCGGTGTTGATCCCGAAGGAGCTGCATAATGGCTAAACCTGCGAGCACGCTGAGTCGTCAAGTCGACGCAGTTGGAAGCTGGATCGATCAACGCATACCGATTTCCAGTTTCTGGAAAGCGCATATCAGTGAATACTATGCGCCGAAGAATTTCAACATCATGTATTTCTTCGGTTCACTGGCAATGCTGGTCCTGGTCAACCAGATCGTGACCGGTATTTTCCTGACCATGCATTACAAGCCCGACGCGGCCGAAGCGTTTGCTTCGGTCGAGTACATCATGCGTGATGTTGAATGGGGCTGGTTGATTCGCTACATGCACTCGACCGGTGCGTCCTTCTTTTTTATTGTCGTCTACCTGCATATGTTCCGGGCGCTGATGTACGGGTCGTACAAATCGCCACGTGAATTGGTCTGGATTCTTGGCGTTTTCATTTACCTTGTGCTGATGGCAGAAGCCTTTCTCGGTTATGTATTGCCATGGGGCCAGATGTCATACTGGGGCGCACAGGTGATCGTGTCGCTATTCGGGGCCTTGCCGGTGATTGGTGATCCGCTGGTCGAGTGGATTCGAGGCGATTTCTTTATCTCGGATGCGACGCTGAACCGATTCTTCGCGCTTCACGTGGTGGCGCTGCCGCTGGCCCTGATCATGCTGGTCGTGCTTCACCTGGCTGCATTGCATGAAGTTGGCTCGAATAATCCGGACGGTGTCGAAATCAAGAAGAACAAGGACGCCCAGGGGCGGCCGCTGGACGGCATCCCGTTCCATCCGTACTACACGGTCAAGGATATTTTCGGTGTCGGTGTGTTTCTGACGCTCTTCGCGTTCGTAATATTCTATGCGCCTGAATTCGGTGGCTATTTCCTCGAAAAGGATAATTTCGTCGAAGCCAATCCGCAGGTGACGCCGCAGCACATCGTGCCGGTCTGGTATTTCACACCGTATTACGCGATTCTGCGTGGCGTTCCGGACAAGCTGCTCGGTGTACTGCTGATGGGTGCTGCAGTCATGATTCTGTTCCTGATGCCGTGGCTGGACCGTTCCAAGGTCCGCTCGATTCGCTACAAGGGTTGGGGCAGCAAGATCATGCTGGCCGTCTTCGCCGTCACCTTTATCCGTCTTGGCATGCTGGGTGTTGCCGAAGGCACAACAGCCGAAACCATCGAAACGCGTTTCTGGACGTTCATGTATTTCGCGTTCTTTGCGTTGATGCCATTCATATCCAAATATGAAAAAACCAAACCGGTACCGGAGCGGGTGACATCATGAAGCGATTCAAGACGCCCACAGCGAGTAACTTGACCATGCGACTCAAATTATTCTGCGCAGCTGCATTGTTGAGCGCGACTTCCGGTTTGATGGCAGCAGGCGGTTACGAAGGCCTGGAATCGTCCGGTATCAATGTTCAGGACATCGCATCACTGCAGCGTGGTGCGGGTCTGTTCATGAATTATTGCCACTCCTGTCATTCGGCAGAGTACATGCGCTACCAGCGACTGGCGCAGGATCTGGAACTGCCGGAAGAGATGGTCGAAGAAAATCTGATCTACGGCGATCGCGAGATTACCGACTACATGATTGCCGCCATGCCGGACAACTCGTCGGACTGGTTTGGCAAGAAGCCACCCGATTTGACGCTCAAAGCCCGTTCGCGCGGTCCGGACTGGATCTACACCTTCCTGAAAAGTTATTACCTGACCGACGAAGGCTGGAATAACAAGATTCTGGCCAACTCGGCCATGCCGAACGTGTTGTGGCAACTCCAGGGTATTCAGCGCCCGGTCGTCGAAACCTATGAGGATGACACCGGCGTATCCCACAGCGAAGTGACGGCACTGGAACTCGAGCAGGCGGGCCTGCAGACACCGGAAGAATTCGAACAAACCATTCGCGACATTACGGCATTTCTCGAATACATGGCAGAACCGGTTATTCTCGAGCGCGAACGCATGGGTATCTGGGTGTTGCTGTTCCTCGTCATCTTTACGTTTGCTGCGTGGTTGCTCTACCACGAGTATTGGAAGGACGTGAAGAAGTGACCGCCCGACTTGTTGTCCTTAGAGGGAGCCCGTCATCATGATGACACTGTATTCGTCCGAGAACTGTCTGGACACTCACCGGGTTCGAGTCGTGCTGGCCGAAAAAGGCCTGAACGTCGAGATCATCCATATCGAGCAGGATCGTTCGGTCGTCAGCGACCTGGCTGAGCTCAGCCCCTATGGTGAGCCGCCGCTGCTGGTTGATCGCGACCTGGTGGTCTACGGCACCTGGGTCGTGACTGAGTATCTCGATGAACGCTATCCGCATCCACCGCTGATGCCGATTGATCCGGTTTCACGCTCGAGACTTCGCCTGGCCTTGTACCGCATCAACCGGGACTGGGTTGAAAACGGCCGCATCATCGAGACATCAAGCGGCGCCAAGCGCGTTGAAAATGCGCGCAAGCAATTGCGTGAAAGCATCATTCAATCCGATCAATTGTTCGGGCTCTCACCGTTCCTGCTGAACGACGAACTGAGCCTGGTTGATTGCGCGTTGCTGCCCATGCTGTGGCGCCTGCCGGCCTACGAAATCGACCTGCCGTCAAAGACTACGCAAAACATTCATCGTTATATGGACCGCATGTTCAGCCGCGATGCGTTCCAGCGCAGTCTGACCGAAGTCGAGCGCGCTGCCCGCGAAGGCTGACTCAGCCGTTTGCTGTGAACTCCAGTCGACCCTATCTGCTGCGGGCGCTGAATGAATGGATTGTCGATAACGGCATGACGCCTCAGGTGCTGATCGATGCTCACAATCCTGACGTGAACGTGCCTGACAGCGTCCGCTCGGGCGAACGAATTGTGCTCAATATTGCGCCCAGAGCGGTGCGAGAGCTGGAAATCGACAACGAATACCTGAGTTTCGTTGCGCGCTTTTCAGGCGTATCGCACGCAGTACTGGTGCCGACCGAAGCGGTACAGGCCATTTACGCTCGGGAAAATGGTCAGGGCATGATGTTTCCTGACGAGGATGAAGAAACTGTTTCGTCCGCTGAATCTGAAGACGCAGATTCCAGCAACAAGGGGCCGCGGTCCGGCAAGAAAACCAAGCGGCCGAATCTTAAAGTCATCAAATAAACCGGTTGTTTCACCATCGATCAACGACCGATGGTGGAACAAGACCCTTCAGTCTGATTCTTCTACGGCCTTCAAAGCGGTGCGGACGCGCAGGGCGTCCACCGTTTCCTGCACGTCATGCACTCGGACAATTGCGGCACCGCGATCGGCCGCCAGCACTGCGGCGGCAATCGAGGCAGCAACGCGATCATTGGCCTGTTGCCGTCCGGTGATGGTGCCGAGCATGGATTTTCTGGAGATGCCCACCAGCAGCGGCGCGAGCTTCGCCAGTTTCGGCAAAGCGGCCAGCAACTCCAGATTGTGTTGCAGCGTCTTGCCGAAGCCAAAGCCTGGATCGAGAATCAGATGCTCCGCCTGGATGCCGGCCGCGTTGCACTGCTGCATGCGGGTCTGGAAAAAGTCCATCACCTCATCGACCACGCTTCGATATCGAGGTTGCTGCTGCATGGTGATCGGATCGCCCTGCATGTGCATGACGCATACTGGCACCTGCAGATCGGCCGCAGTCTCCAGCGCGTGTTCCTGTCGCAAGCCATTGACGTCGTTGATCATGCGGGCCCCGGCTTCCACCGCGGCCTGCATGACGCCGGGCTTCATCGTATCAATGGAAATCGGCGTATCCAGCCGCTGCCGGAGGATTTCGATGATTGGAATCACACGCGCCAGTTCCTGCGCCTCGGCGACAGGTTCAGCGCCGGGTCGAGTCGATTCGCCGCCGATATCGAGAATGTCAACGCCGGCCTTCACCATCTGCTCGGCGTGCTGCAACGCCAGCTCGGGTCGATCGAATTGACCGCCGTCGGAAAATGAGTCCGGCGTGGCGTTGATGATGCCCATGATCAGCGGTCGTCCTGACTTTGCAGCCGCGTGAATGTGGTCGCTCAACGTCATCGGGAAATCATACTGTGTTGGAGTGATTAGAGCCAGGTCAATGCCGGCAGGCATGCTGGAGCCCTGCGTCGGTGACAAATCGGAATGCATCTGCACGATGCGGCCGGTATGCTTTTTAGATTCAGGCAGTGTCGGACTGAAAATAATGAATGCAATTGAAGCTGTTTGAGACGGAAGATGAATGCAACGAAAACAGGCCAGACGAGTGCCGACCGCCAGCAGCCAGCACAGCAGCGCACGCTTGAAAGACTCGAGCGTGCCTGTCGCAGCGCCATCGCCGCGCCGGGCAGTGTGTCCGGCATGGCTGCAGCTGCCGGTTGGAGCCGCGGCTATTTCCAGCGCGTCTTCAAGCAGGTGCTGGGCATTTCCCCGGGCGAGTTTATCCGCAGTCGACGATTGCAGCAGTTCAGCACGCTGCTGCAAAACGGGTGCTCAGTGACCGAGGCCATTCATCAGGCGGGCTTTGGTTCGAGTAGTCGCGCTCATCAGGCCATCGATGAGGGCATGGGCATGTCGGCCCGAAACTATCGTGCCAAAGGGGCGGGCATTCGAATCCAGTATGGCCTGGGTCACTGCAGTCTCGGCCGGGTGCTGGTTGCCTCGACCGAGCGCGGCTTGTGCGCGATTCTGCTGGGCGATGAACCATACGAGCTTGAGCAGGATCTTGTTCGACGCTTTGCGAATGCTCGGATCGAACCGGCGGCACCGGCCTTTCAGTCGACGCTGAATCAGGTTGTTGAACTGCTGGACCAGAGCCATCCAGACCTGGGCCGGCTGCCCGTCGATCTGATCGGCACTGTTTTCCAGCGGCGAGTGTGGACGGCACTGCAGCGCATACCCAGCGGCCAGACCGTGAGCTATGCCGAGCTGGCGCAACGCATTGGTCAACCCAATAGTCATCGTGCCGTGGCGACCGCCTGTGGGGCCAATCCGCTGGCCGTTGTGGTGCCGTGCCATCGGATTGTGCGCAGCGACGGCGGCCTGGGCGGCTATCGCTGGGGACTGGCGCGCAAACAGAAGCTGCTGGCGCGAGAGAAGAGCGACTGAGGCAGCTCCTTGTGGACCATCAAGGTGACTTGCTCAGGGTCAGCGCAAACTCGACGTCAACTTGATTCCGGACAAATTCCGGATCGGCAAACTCGCCGGTACCGACCGAAAAATCCTGCCGGTTGATCGCGGCCCCGCCCTGCATCCGGAATTGCCCCTGCACGGACAGGCTTTGATCACTGCCGTCTGGACTCAACTGAAAATCAATTGCGACCGGAGCGCTGATGCCACGTAATTCCAACGTGCCATCGGCAGTGAAACCGGCATCAGTGGCCTGAATGGAATCGCTGGACCAGCTCGACTGCGGGAATTGCTCAACGTCGAAGAATTCAGGTCCCAACAACGCTTCATCGCGGTCGTTGTTATCGGTATCGGCTGACCCGGTTTCGACCACAACGGTAATCTGGCCCTGCTCGGGCTGGCCATCAACCATGCAATACTCAACGTCGAATTGACCGAACAGTCCGCTGAAGCGAGTACCTTCAACGGCGGACCGAAACGTCAACTCGCCGCTGTCGTGGCCGCCGGTAAAACAGCTGGTTTCCGCCCAGCTTGTGGCAGCGGCTGATGCAATTGCGAGGATCAAAAGTGTTTTAAATGGCGTCATGGCAATTCGAATAATTGATTAGGGCAACATGCGTTTTAGCACATCATCCTTCAACACAAAGTGGTGACGCAGCGCGGCGGCGACATGAACCAGCACAACGATCGGGATCGCCCAGGCCATGCTTTCATGGGCCAGGTGCATGAACGATTCCAGCCGCTCACTGGTTGGGACAAAGTCGGGGATATCGAGCAAGCCATAGAATTCGGCGCCGTAGCCTGCAGCCGAGCTATACATCCAGCCGGTCAAGGGCATCAGCAGAATCAGAAAATACAACAGCGCGTGGGTGAAATTGGCTGCATTGGCCTGCCACAGCCGGGTGCCTGGCGGATGGTCCGGTGTTTGATTGATCGCCCGCCAGCCGATACGTAGCAACACCAGCAGCAGGATTGTCATGCCGATCGACTTGTGTTCATTGACCAGGCTGAATTGCTGCCGAATGGATTCGGTATTATCGATGCGCCAGGCCCAAGCATATTGGAGCATGATGCCGACCACAACCGACCAGTGCAGGAACTGAGCAACCAGCCCGTAGCGTTCTGAGGTGTTCTTCAACCTCCAATCCATCACAACCTCCGGTTTCAACTCAGGGTAGATTATGCACTGACTCTGTCCATATGCGAATCCATCCGATGGAAAATACCTTGTCAGTCTGGCCTCGAAATTTCGCTTTACTGTTTGGCCTTGCGCTATTGAGCGCCTGCGCATCGACCTCACCAGAACGCACCGAGCAACGGCTGGCCTGGACTGATCAAGTGCAGTGGCCCGAATTGTCGCCGCCTGAAGCAGGACAGCTGCTTGAAGTGGTTGAATCCGATGTGCGCATCGTCGTGTTGCCTGCTGGCCGGCTGGCGCGTTTCGGTCATCCGCATGTCATTGGCGGTGATGTGATTTCGGGCAGGGTACTGCTGACTGAAGATCCCATTGAATCCTGGGTTGACCTCGCCATCGATGTCGGTCAGCTGGTTGTTGATCGGCCCGATTGGCGGGCCGCTGAAGGTTTTGATCCGGCGCTTGAACAGCAGGCCATCGACGATACGCGTGCCAATCTGATGAGCGAGGCGGTGCTGCATGTGGATGAATTCCCTCGCATCCTTTTACGCGGCATTGAACTGAGTGGTCCGGCCTGGGCGGCAGATTTGCAAGCCTATGTCCAGATTCGGGATCAGGTCCGCAGCCGCCGGCTGCCAGTGCGCTGGTCCAGAACCGAACGGGGGCTGAGTGCCAGCGGAAGTTTTACGCTGCGTCAGAGCGAATTCGGGCTGACGCCGTTCAGTGCGTTAAGCGGCGCCTTGAGCGTGACCGATGAACTGACCGTGCGCTTTCGCGTGGTAGCCGAACCGCGCTGAGAGCCCTTGTATTGGACAAGCGCCGCTTGAGCGAGTCGGAATTGCTACTATGACGGCTGAAAAATTTCGAGCGACTGCCGTCCATGAACACGCCGACTTCTGCTGATTCCGCGAATTCCTCTTCCCGCAACTTGTTCACTCGCTTTCTGGATACCGTTGAGTGGCTCGGCAATCTGCTGCCACACCCGGTCACGCTGTTTGCGTTCCTGGCATTTGGCATGGTGCTGCTGTCGGGCTTGTTCGGTTGGCTAGGCATCAGCGTTGAAGATCCGCGTTCGACGGCTGCGGCGGGCGCGACGATCGAGGCGGTCAGCCTGATGAATGCCGAAGGCGTGCGGCGAATTCTGGGCGGCCTGGTCAGTAATTTTGTCAATTTCGCGCCGCTGGGCGTGGTCCTGGTCGCCATGCTTGGCGTGGGCGTGGCCGAAAAATCAGGCATGCTGTCGGCGCTGGTTCGCAGCATCGTATTGAATGCGCCCAAGCATGTTGTGACCGTGGCGCTGGTATTCGCCGGCGTGTTGTCCAACACTGCATCGGAGATGGGCTACGTGGTGCTGGTGCCGCTGGGCGGCGCCATCTTCCTGGCATTGGGCCGCCATCCACTGGCCGGCATGGCCGCGGCCTTCGCCGGTGTTTCCGGCGGCTATTCGGCCAACTTGCTGCTCGGCACGATCGATCCGCTATTGGCGGGTATTACGCAGGAAGCGGCCCAGCTGATCGATCCGGACTATGAAGTGTTTGCCACTGCCAGCTGGTTCTTCATGATTGTCTCGACCTTCTTGATCACGACGATCGGCTCGCTGGTCACGATCTACATCGTCGAGCCCAAGCTTGGACAATACGATGACTCGAATGCCGACCCACACGTCTTGGACGACAGCCAGATGTCGCCGATCACGGCCCAGGAGAAGAAAGGCCTGAAAATGGCCGGTCTCGGCATGCTGGGCGTGCTGGCGCTGATTGCAATGCTGGTGGTTCCCGAAAACGGCGTGCTACGTGATCCGGAGGCGGTCGCTGCCGGCGGCGATTTTCTGTCGACCTCCGGCCCGTTTTTCAGCTCCATCGTGGCCTGGATCTTCATTTTCTTCCTGGTCACCGGGTTTGCCTACGGCAAGGTCGTTGGCACCATGAAGAACGATCGCGACGTCATCGACGGCATGGCCTCGGCCATCTCGACGCTGGGCCTGTACGTGGTGCTGGTGTTCTTTGCCGCCCAGTTCGTGGCCTTTTTCGGCTGGTCCAATCTGGGCCTGATCACGGCCGTAACCGGAGCCGACTTCCTGCAGAGCATCGGCCTGACCGGGCCGCTGGTATTTATTCTGTTCATCATCATGTGCGGCATCGTCAACCTGAGCCTCGGCTCGGCCTCGGCCCAATGGGCGGTGACTGCGCCGATTTTCGTGCCGATGCTGATGATCATCGGCTACTCGCCGGAAGTCATTCAGACGGCCTATCGAATCGGCGATTCGACGACCAATATCATTACGCCGATGATGAGCTACTTCGGCCTGATCCTGGCCTGGGCCACGCGCTACGACAAGCAGTTCGGCATTGGCACGCTGATTGCCACGATGTTGCCGTATTCGATCTGCTATTTCATCGGCTGGTCGCTGCTCTTTCTGCTCTGGGTATTCGGGCTGGATCTGCCGGTCGGCCCGGGTTCGCCGACGTTCTACAGCGTTGCCGGGCAGTGACAGCGCCGGAACTGACCGAAATCCGGCTCGAAAAATCGCGCCGGATGCTGGTGCTTGATTTCGCCGACGGCCAGCAGTTCGAGCTGGGCTGTGAATACCTGAGAACGCACTCGCCGTCGGCCGAGGTGCGTGGCCACGGCCTGTCCGAGCCGAAGTTGATGACCGGCAAGGAGCGGGTCAATATTGACGCGATTGTTCCGGTTGGGACCTACGCGGTCGAGCTGCAGTTCGACGATGGCCATCGCACCGGTATCTACTCGTGGGCGTTTCTGTATGAGCTCGGGCGCAGCCAGCACAACAACCTTGCACGCTATCGTCAGCGCCTGGAAGAGGCCGGCATGGCCGGGTAATTGCTGCAATCGGGCCGGTGCGTTCGACGCGAAGAGTGTTCAGCCAGACTGCAGATCCAGTTGATAAAAATTAATCAGCCAGTCCGGGCGTGATGAGTTGGTAGCAGACGCCATCCGTTGATCGATCAGATCAAACCCCAGCTTTTCCGCTACGCGGATGGAAGCGAGGTTATCCGGATCAATCACCGCAAAAACGGTGTTCAACCTCAGCTGGTTTCTTGCAAAGGTCACCAATGCAGCCGCGGCTTCGGTCGCCAGCCCTTGCCCCCAGTAGTCTTTCCAGACCCACCAGCCGAGTTCGAACGAGACCGTTGTGGCGGTTTCCGCATTCACTGGCTGCAATCCGGCCAGACCGACTACGCGCGCTGTATCGCACAATTCCATTGCGTAGAAGCAGGTGCCGTACTGTTTCAAATGATGTTCCTGCCGCTTCAGAAACGCCTGGATGCGACGATGGCTCATCGGCTGCCCGCGGGTGACAAACCGCATCATGTCACGATCCCGGCTCATCTGGATCAGCGCGCGCCGGTCGCCCCGCTGCCAGGGGCGCAACACCATGCGTTCAGAGCGTATCGCCGGGACAGCGGGCGGGTTGGTGCGGGTGGGGTGCATAGTCGTAGTTTGGCATCGAACGAGCGCCAGGGTGGCGTTTATCAGCGCTGCACAAGAATCTAATGCCAGTGGTCGGGCTGAATCCGTCTGGTTCGCCGAGTGGAATTCGCTTGGTCACGAAAACTGGACAACAATAAACCAAAAGCCGTGAAAGTTTGACTCGGATCAATTGGCCGGCGGCCACCAGCAAGGACAATACGCGTAAGGAATTTACCGAGAATTTGCCATGAACCAAACCGCCACCATGAGTGGTTCGATCGCGACTGATCAAACCTATAACGACAAGGTTGTGCGCCAGTTTGCCGTGATGACAATTGTCTGGGGCATTGTCGGCATGCTGGTCGGTGTCATCATCGCCGCGCAGCTGATCTGGCCGGACTTAACCTACGGCATTTCCTGGCTGAGCTATGGTCGACTGCGTCCGCTGCATACCAACGCAGTGATTTTTGCGTTCGGCGGCTCGGCCTTGTTTGCGACCAGTTACTACGTGGTGCAGCGCACCTGCCATGCCAGGCTGTTTTCCGACACGCTGGCGTCGTTCACGTTCTGGGGCTGGAACGCTGTGATTGTCGCGGCGGCCATCACGCTGCCGCTGGGCCTGACCATGGGCAAGGAATATGCCGAGCTGGAATGGCCGATAGCACTGCTGATCGCGGTGGTCTGGGTATCCTACGCAGTCGTGTTCTTTGGCACCATCGTCAAGCGCAAGATCAAGCACATCTACGTAGCCAACTGGTTTTTCGGTGCATTCATTTTGACCGTGGCCGTGCTGCATATCGTCAACAACCTGGCCATGCCGGCCGGATTGTTCAAATCGTATTCTGTCTATTCCGGCGCGGTCGACGCCATGGTCCAGTGGTGGTATGGCCACAATGCAGTCGGCTTCTTCCTGACCGCAGGCTTTCTCGGCATGATGTACTACTTCGTGCCGCGCCAGGCCAATCGTCCGATTTACTCCTATCGACTGTCGATCGTGCATTTCTGGTCGCTGATTGCGATCTATATGTGGGCCGGCCCGCACCATCTGCACTACACCTCGCTACCGGACTGGGCCCAGACCCTCGGCATGATCTTCTCGCTGATTCTGCTGGCACCGAGCTGGGGCGGCATGATCAACGGCATCATGACGCTGTCGGGCGCCTGGCACAAGCTGCGCACCGATCCGATTCTGCGCTTCATGATCGTCGCGCTGTCGTTCTACGGCATGTCGACCTTTGAAGGCCCGATGATGTCGATCAAGACGGTCAATGCACTGTCGCATTACACCGACTGGACCATTGGCCACGTCCACTCCGGCGCACTGGGCTGGGTAGCGATGATTTCGATCGGCTGTTTGTACAGTCTGCTACCGCGCGTATGGGGCGTGGAAAAAATGTATTCGATCAAGGCGATCGAATGGCATTTCTGGACCTCGACCATCGGCACGGTGCTGTATATCGTGGCGATGTGGGCGGCCGGCTTGATGCAGGGCATCATGTGGCGCACGTTCAATGATGACGGTACGCTGACCTATACCTTCATTGAGGTCCTGGCCCGCACCGAACCCTTCTACATGCTGCGGCTTCTCGGCGGCATCGTGTTCCTGAGCGGCATGTTCTTCATGGTCTGGAACGTCTACAAAACCTGGCAGACGGCGCCCAACCGCAGCGCTTCGGTCGCCATCCCGCAGCCGGCCTAACAGGAGAGATTACGATGTCACATGAAATCATCGAGAAGAATATCGGCCTGATGGCAGTGCTGATCCTGGTCGTCATCAGCGTTGGTGGCTTGGTCCAGATTGTGCCGCTGATGTTCAAGGCCACCATCGTTGATCCAGCCCCCGGAGTTGAAGTCTACAGTCCGCTGGAGCTTGCCGGTCGGGATGTGTATGTGCGCGAAGGCTGCTATGGCTGTCACAGCCAACAGATTCGGCCGTTTCGATCCGAGACCGAGCGCTATGGGCACTATTCGGTGGCCGGCGAGTTTGTGTACGACCGCCCGTTCCAGTGGGGTTCGAAGCGCACCGGTCCGGATCTGGCGCGCGTCGGCGGCAAATACTCGGACGACTGGCATTATCTGCACATGGTCGACCCCCGTGCCGTGGTGCCGGATTCCAACATGCCGGCCTATCCCTGGCTGGAACAGCGCATGGTCAATCCTGAGAAGCTTCAGCGCCATATGCGCGCACTGCAGCGCCTTGGCGATCCGTACACCGACGAGATGATCGCGGCCGCTGCCGACGAACTGGTCGGCAAGACCGAACTGGACGCGGTCGTGGCCTATCTGCAGGGACTCGGACAGGATTGGACCGGCCAGGATGAACGAGCCGTTGCGGCTGGAGCCAGTCGATGAGCAGCGGCATTATCACTCTTCTGGCACTGCTGGGTTTTTTGTCGGTTGTGGTCTGGGTCTATATCATCAAGCGTGGTTCTGATTTCGATGCTCAGGCGCGTCAACCGCTGGAGGACGACATCGAGGAGCGCCGCCACCTCGATCGTCGCTACGAAACGCATTCATCTTCGAACGAACAATCGCATGAGGAGAGCCAGCAATGAGCACCTTCTGGCATTGGTACATCACGATCATCACCATTGGCACGATAGCCGTTACCGTATGGTTTCTGATCTGGTCCAGCCGGATCAAGGTGGATGCCGCTCAGGAAGACGACGGCAGCGAAACGACCGGGCACGTATGGGATGGCGATCTGAAAGAACTGAATAATCCGCTGCCGCGCTGGTGGATGGGTTTGTTCTGGATCACGATCGTATTTTCAGTGGTCTATCTGATTCTGTATCCGGGGCTCGGCCGCTTTCAGGGCGTGCTCGGCTGGTCGCAGGAATCGCAGTACGAGCAGGAAATGGAGGTTGCGCGCGCGTCGTTTGAACAGCGCTATGCGGCGCTTGGCGCGCTCGAACTCGAGCAGCTGGCCAGCAACCCCGAGGCCGTTGAAATTGGCCGCAATCTGTATGCGCACAACTGCTCGACCTGTCATGGCTCGGATGCGCGCGGTGCCGTCGGCTATCCGAACCTGACCGATGATCACTGGATCTGGGGTGATCAGCCGCAGCAGGTGCTGACCTCGATCGTCAATGGCCGTCAGGCGGCGATGCCGGGCTGGGGTGCCGTGCTCGGTGATGAAGGTGTGCTGGAAACCGCGATCTTCGTGCAGCAACTTGCCGGTGAATCGGTGGATCCGGCCATGGCTGCTGCAGGCGAGGAGCACTACAACCAGGTCTGTCTGGCTTGTCATGGTCCGCAAGGCAAAGGCAATCCGATACTGGGTGCGCCGAATCTGACCTCGGGCGTCTACACCTATGGCGGTGACCTGGACACGCTTCAGTACACCATTCGCAATGGGCGTGCGGGCGTGATGCCGGCGCAGCTCGACCTGATTGGCGAAACCCGGTCACGCCTTGTGACCGCGTACATTCTGAGCCTGCACGACGAGTGAGGCTCCAGCACGCTGGTAAGGCTCGATGAATGCATCCAACGAACGACAGGCACGAATACCGCCTCGACCGCTGATTCAGCGTATTGGCGCCATCCTGTGGCCCTCGTTTTTTGCTGCCGGCGTAGCGACAATGGTGTTGTTTGCCTTTGTTGATCCGGTTGAATTGGCCGCCATCTCCTTTCCGGATATCACCATTTCCAGGGAGCAGGGCTACAGCATCGCGTTTTTCGGATTCTGGATTGGCTTTGCCTCCGCCTGCACGACCACCTGGCTGCTGCTCCGACCGGCCGGCCGCTTTCATGAATCCACGCCGGATCAGCCCAGAACCACACGCAGTTCATCCCCATGAGCACTCCGGCACAGGCGGAACATCCGCAGGAGCTGAAGCTCTACGTCAAGGCGCCGAAAGTCTATCCGCGCGAAACTGTGGGCCGGTTTTCGCGGCTGCGTGTGATTGCAGCCTGGGTGTTGCTGGGCCTGTTTTATGCTGCACCCTGGATTCAGCTGGGCGGCACGCAGATCGTGTTGTTCGATCTGCCGGCGCGTGAATTTCATATTCTGGGCATGACGTTCTGGCCGCAGGATTTCTTCATGCTGGCGCTGTTGATGGCCATTGCTGCGATCAGCCTGTTCTTTTTTACAGCACTGGCCGGACGACTGTGGTGCGGTTATGCCTGCCCGCAGACGGTTTGGACTGAAGTCTTTCTTTGGATGGAGCGCGTAACCGAGGGCGCACGCAACAAACGCATGCGCATGGATCAGGGCTCGTGGACGGCCGAAAAGATTCGTCGTAAATTCACCAAGCAGTTCTTGTGGATTTTGTTTTCGCTGTGGACCGGCATTACCTTTGTCGGGTTCTTTACGCCGATTCGCGAGCTGGTGCCATCGATGTTTGCGCTGGAAATGAGTGGTTGGGAAGTGTTCTGGAGCCTGTTCTACGGTTTTGCTACCTACGGCAATGCCGGCTACATGCGCGAACAAGTCTGTAAATACATGTGTCCGTACGCACGCTTTCAATCGGCCATGTTCGATCGCGACAGCCTGGTGATTTCCTACGACGTGGCACGCGGCGAGCCGCGCGGCAAGCGCAAGAAAGACGCCGACCCCGAGGCGCTTGGCCTGGGCGACTGCATCGAGTGCATGGGCTGCGTTCAGGTGTGTCCAACCGGGATCGACATTCGCGATGGTTTGCAGATCGAGTGCATCGCCTGTGCTGCCTGTATCGACGTCTGTGACGAGGTCATGGACAAGATGGGCTATCCGCGCGGTCTGATTCGCTATACGACCGAGTCGGCGCTGCAGGGAGAACAGCCCCGCATTCTGCGGCCCAGGATTTTCATCTACCTGACCGTGCTGCTGGCGCTGATGACGCTGTTCACCGTGGTCTTCTTCGGCCGTGATTCGGTCCAGGTGGATGTGCTGCGCGACCGAACAGCGCTGTATCGAATGGCCGGTGATCAGATCGAAAATCCGTATTCGCTGAAAATCACCAACCGCACAGAGTCGAGTCAGCGTGTGCGCTTCACGGCCACGGGCCTGGACGGTCTGACGGTGGTGTCGCCACAAGCAGCCATCGAAGTGCCTGCCGGTGCGGTCAGTAATCGCCCAGTTACGCTGGCCTTGCCGGCCGACGCCATTGGGCCAGGCCTGCATCAGATCGAGATTCAGATCCTGTCCGAAACAACGGCCGATGATGCGCCGACAGCCGGGCTGCTCGCGGTTGGAGAGACCCGTTTTTACGTACCCCCGAACCCTTGACCCTTGGGTGAGACCATGAGTGCAGTCATGAATGAAATCAATCCACAACCATCGACCCGCTGGTACCGCCAGTTCTGGCCGTGGTTCGTTATAGCGCTATTGCTGTGGGGCATCACTTCCAGCTTGATTACGTTGACCTTTGCGGTGCGTAACCCGCCGGAAATGATGACCGGTGATTACGCCAAACTCGGTAAGGCGCTGGTCGATACTCACGTGCGCGCCGACCGGGCCGAAGCGCTCGGGCTGAGTGGAGCGATCGAGCTGGATTCGCAGCAGTGGGTTCTTCGACTCACCGCCGATCAGCCGGCTGCGCTGGATGCCCAACTGCTGCTGATTGCACAACATCCAACCGATGCGGATCAGGATCGGAGCATGCTGTTGATTCGGGATGATTCGGCCATCAATGCGATTTATAGGGCCGAAGCGCAGCGCATTCCAGTGCGCGGCCGTTTGATCGTCTCGAATGTCAGTCAGGACTGGTGGATCTCGTCGACATACCAGCGTCAGGCCAACGAGGCGCTGCTGATCGAGCTGCGCCCGGAGCGGCTATAGGGCGTCATGAGCGAGCGCGATTCCTGCTTTCATTGCGGTGAATCCATTCCAGCGGGCGTGGATCTGCAGTTGGCCGTAGACGGGGTCGAGCAGCCGATGTGCTGCAGTGGCTGTCTGGCTGTAGCCAGCCTGATCCAGGATGCGGGCCTGGGGCGCTATTATGACTTTCGTGATCGCTTGCCGGAACGTCCGGTCGAAGCGCACGTGATGAAACGATTTTCGGCCTGGGATCGCGATGCAATTCTCGATTTTCATGCGCGCCAGCGCGAACCGGACGCGGTGCAAATGGTGCTGGTGCTGGAAAACGTCCACTGTCCGGCCTGTGCGTGGCTGGTTCATCGTTATCTGAGTTCATATCCGGGTGTGCGCGAAGCGCGATTGAACGTCAGCGATGGGCGACTGCGATTGCAGTTTGACCCGCAGCAGACCCCCCTGAGCCAGCTGGGCGAAGCGCTGGCCCGCCTCGGGTATCCGCCGCACCTGGATTCTCCGGCTTCGGATGCCGATCGGGATCGCAACGAGCGCCGGCGTATGCTGCGCTACCTGATGGTCGCCGCCCTGGGCATGATGCAGGTCATGAGCTATGCGCTGTCGAAATATATCGGCGCCGGCTCGTTCGGCACGCCAGGCGGTATGGACCCGGAAACCGAACAGTTCTTCCGGCTGATCAGCATGCTGGTTGCGGTGCCGGTCGCGCTGTATGCCGGTCAGCCGTTCTATCGTTCGGCCTGGGAGCACATCAAGCAGCGCCATCTTGGCCTGGATATTCCAGTTGCTGCCGCCATGCTGATTGCGCTGTTCAGTAGCGTGTTGATCACGCTGTTCGGTCAGGGCGAGGTGTACTTTGACTCCGTTGTCATGTTCATTTTTTTCCTGCTGCTGGGCCGCTTTGCGGTCATGCTTTCGCGCCAACAGTCCGGCGCACTGCACAGTGCACTGGCCAGAGCACTGCCCGGCCAGGCCCGGCGCATGACGGCGTCCGGTACCGAAGCGGTGGGTCTGATCGAGCTTCAGGCCGGTGACCGCCTGATTGTGGCCGAAGGCGAGATCATTCCGGCCGACGGGTCGGTGGTGGACGGTCACGGCTGCGTGGACGAGGCGCTGTTATCCGGCGAATCATTGCCTCGCGCACGTCAGCCGGGCGATCAAGTCCTGGCCGGTAGCGTGCTACGTGAGGGTTCACTGCAGCTTGACGTTGCGGCAACCGGCCAATCCACGGTGCTGGCCGGCATTGTCGACTTGTTGTCCGAAGCCCGCAGTCAGCGACCGGCCATTGCACAACTGGCCGATCGCGTTGCGGGCTGGTTCATCGGGCTGATTCTGCTATCGACCAGCATCGCAGCCCTGATCTGGTGGCAGATCGATCCGGGACAGGTGATTCCGATTGCGCTGGCTATGCTGGTCGTGGCCTGTCCATGCGCACTGGCGCTCGGAACGCCGACCGCGCTGGCTTCGGCCACCAAGGGCCTGGCACAATCCGGGATTCTGACGGCCAATCCGGATGCACTGTCCCGATTGTCGGATATCACCCACGTGGTGCTGGATAAAACCGGAACGCTGACCAGACCCAGCATGGAAGTTGCCGAAGTCAGGCTGCCCTCCAATACTTCGTGGTCCCGAGCTGCCGTACTCGAGCGCGCCGCCGCGCTCGAGCGCATCAGTCATCACCCGATCGCGCATGCGTTTCATGCCAGTGATGCGGGTCATCGAGTTGAACAAGCCCACAGTCATGGCAGTCGCGGCGTGTCGGGCCGAATGGACGGTGATGCGTTCTGGCTCGGCCGGCCGGAATGGGTTGCCTCCGAGACAGGACTGGATATCCAGGTGCCTGAAACCGGGATCTGGGTCACGCTGGCTCGGCATGCTGCAGACCGAGCGGAATGGATTGCCAGCATTCGGCTGGACAGCCCGCTGCGGCAGGGCAGTCAGGCACTGGTCGATGGTTTGAAGGCACAGGGCCTTTGCATCATCATGGCTTCAGGTGACCGGATCGGCAACGTCGCGTCACTGGCCAACAGTCTTGGCATTGAAGATTTCCGGTCCGACCTTCAGCCCTCGGACAAACTGGCCATGGTCAAGCAATTGCAGGCCGAAGGTGCCGTCGTCGCGATGGTGGGCGATGGCATCAACGATGCGCCGGTACTGGCAGGCGCCGATGTCTCGATTGCATTGGCCGAAGGTGCAGCCATTGCCCAGACGCAGGCCGACCTGATGGTCACCGGCAAAGGCCTGGGCGGTCTGCTGAAACTGCTTACAAACGGGCCCCGCGTGCGCGGCATCATTCGACAGAATCTGGCCTGGGCGTTGACCTACAATCTTTCGACCCTGCCATTGGCCGCGGTTGGTCTCATACCGCCCTGGGCTGCGGCAATCGGCATGTCGCTGAGCTCACTGGCGGTCGTGCTGAACGCGCGCCGGCTGTCAGGCCGTGTGCAGTCCTTTTCGGGTTCGCCGTCGAACCCGGATCAGGTCAGGCTGGTTCATTCTGCATGAAAGCTATCTATCTGTTGATTCCGCTGTCGCTGATGCTGCTGTCGCTGGCGATCTGGGCATTTTTCTGGGCGGTCAAGAATGATCAGTTCGAGGATCTGGATACGCCGGCCATGGATATCCTGGATGATGATGAGCCTGTTCAACCTGCGAGTATTGCCAGTGATCAACAGCCCCACAAGAAGCCCCAGCTCAATCAGTCTGCAGGCGACGCTTCCGATTCCAACACGAGCTGATCGAGCGGCATGACGTTCGGTGCTGCCTTGATGACCGGTTTTCTGGCCGGTCTATTCGGTTCGCCGCACTGCGTCGCCATGTGTGGCGGCATCATGAGCGTCCTGCACGGCCAGATTCCGAAAGGTCAAGATGCCCTGAGCCTGTTGTTTCACGCAGGTCGAATCACCAGCTACCTATTGCTAGGCTTGCTGGTCACGGCGTTTGGGCTGTTACCTGGTCGATTGCTGCCTGGCGACTGGGTGCCGCTGATGCGTATAGCGCTCGGGTTGGTGATTGTAATGATTGCGCTGTATGTGGCTTTGCCGGGACGATTGCGGGATGTGGCCGGCGACCTGGCCGCGCCGCTGACGCGCCGGGTGATGCCGCAGTTGACGCGCTTCCTGCCTGCAGATCGATGGGACAAGGCACTGGGGCTTGGGTTGTTATGGGGGCTGCTGCCTTGTGGTTTGCTGTACTCGGTGCTGGCGGCCGCCTGGCTGCTGGCCAGTCCACTGGATACGCTGGGGATGGTTATCGGTTTTGGCCTTGGTACGCTGCCGCTGCTGGTTGGCGGCGGTATCGGCTTGTTGCGTATCCGCAGCCGTGTGCAAACCCCGGCGCTGCGCTCATTGGCCGCATCCATTCTGGCCTTGACGGGCATTCTGATTGCAGCGGGTCCGTGGCTGGCACAGCGTGTTCCGCATCAAACGCTGCAGTTTCTGGTGGACTGTGTCGTTGGATAAGAGAAATTGATCAATATCAAGCGCGCGTCCGGCCAGACGCCGTATGCTGACTGTACTTTGGCCTTCTGTTTGCTTGCTGTTCGGATATTGAATGACTCAGCTATTACGTCCAGAATTTGACGCTCAATTGATCGATCACTATGGTGGACCCGGGCCCCGCTATACCTCGTATCCGACGTCACTGCAGTTCAGCGATTCTTTCGGTCCCCAACAATGGGTCCAGGCGCTGGACCAGAGTAACAGCCTGCTGATCCCGGCTGATCTTTCGCTGTATGTGCACGTCCCATTCTGCTCCAGCCCTTGTTTCTACTGCGGCTGTAATCGCGAAATCACGCGCTCGACCGAGGCGGGTCAAGACTATCTGGTGATGTTGGAGCAGGAAATCCGTGCTTTGGCCCGGCACATCGATCGTGACCGGTTGGTGCGTCAGGTCCACATTGGTGGTGGCACACCGACCTTCCTGACCAGCAATCAGCTGGATCAGATGATCCGACTGTTGAAAACGTCGTTTCCATTCGCGGCCGAAGCCGAAATCGGGCTGGAGGTTGACCCTCGAACCGTTGATCCGGAAGGGATTCGGAAGCTGGCCCAAACCGGCTTCAATCGGATTTCGATAGGTATACAGGATCTGAATTCATCAGTGCAGAAAGCGGTCAATCGGGTACACGATGCGGCGCAGGTTCGGCGCATCCTGAATACCGCTCGAACGGTCGGTTTTGAATCGATCAGCGTGGATTTGATTTATGGCCTGCCGCTTCAGACGACGACCGATTTTGCCCGGACCATTGAACAGATCATCCAGATGCAGCCGCACCGCATTTCGCTGTTCAACTATGCGCATATGCCGAACCTGTTCAAGGCTCAGCGTCAGATCAACCCGGATGAGCTGCCGTCATCGGGAACCAAGCTGGCGATTTTTCGAAACACGCTCAATCGGCTGCTGGATGTGGGCTATGAATTCATTGGCATGGATCACTTCGCGCTGCCGGAGGACCCGCTCGCCAGGGCCCATCGAGAGGGCACGATGGTGCGCAATTTTCAGGGCTATTCGACCCAGGCCGGACTTGACCTGATCGGCATGGGACCGAGTGCCATATCGCAGGCGGATCAGAGCTTTGCCCAGAACCATCGCAGCCTGTCTGAGTGGAGAAGCAGCTTGCAGCAGGGCAGGCTGCCAATTGCACGCGGGTTGACGAGAAACATCGATGATGAATTGCGCGCCAGAATCATCAGCAAGATCATGTGCTCCGGCGGTTTGCGCTGGCGCGACTACGAGACGGATTATCAGATCGCATTCAGTCACTATTTCGAGCGCGAAATCCAGCAGCTGCAGCAACTGGCTAAGGACGGCTTGATCCGATGGGTGGATGGTGGTTTCGAGTCCACTGCGGCTGGCCTGCTGTTCGTCCGCGCAATCGCCATGGTATTTGACAGCTATCTGAATCGAAGCGAGTCCGAGATCTCGAGTTTTTCAAAAATCGTTTGAGCCTCTCAAATCCCGTGCAGGCGATCCAGGCGATTTAGCCCTGCGCGGTTAATTTCTGGGTCCGGCATCACCGGTCTCCGGTGTTCCTCCGGCCCATCGACCAGCAGCGCATTCTTGCCAGCGAGCGCACTGCTGATGATCTTCGCTTTACGATTTCTTCACGTTCTGATTTTGATTCAAGTATCCTTAGGAAAACGAAGTAGAACAGCGATCGATTTCCGAAATCGACAGAGGGCGATCGAAACTTGAACGATCCAATCAGTATCAAACAATCCGGTAGTCCCCAGACGTCCTGTCGGGACTGTAGCTTGTTGGATCTGTGTTTTGCTCACAGCGTGGCTGAATCAAGGCGCGATGAGCTGGACAGCATCATCAATCGAAAGCGTCCGCTGGACAAGGACCAGCACCTGTTTCATGCGGGCCAGAACCTGAAAACCATCTGCGTGGTTCGCTCTGGCACGGTCAAAACCTATCAGATTTCACCCGACGGCGATGAAATGGTGACCGGCTTTCATCTGCCCGGCGAGATGATTGGCCTGGATGCCATCGGCAGTGAACGGCACCCGGGGTTTGCGGTTGCGCTGGAAGACAGCCACTACTGCGAAATTCCCTTCCGGGATTTCAAGAACATGTTGGACAAAAGCCAGCAGTTGAATCACCTGATGCTGCAGTTGCTGTCTGCCGACATGGCAGAAATGCGCGAACTGCTGATGGTGATCAACCGGATGGAGGCAAGGGCGCGTGTTGCGGTATTCATCCTCAATCTATCCCGCCGTCTCGGGCGACGGGGGCACGACGCGAACCGTTTCCGGCTGGCGATGGATCGCAGGGACATCGCCAACTATCTGGGCCTGACCATCGAAACCGTATCGCGCACGCTCAGCACCATGCAGAAAGACGAGCTGATCAGCGTACACGGCAAGCGCCTGAGCCTGGAAAACCCCGAAGCACTGCTTGAGATTGCCGGTCCCGAGCACCAGGATCTACTGCTCGATACCGGCTGAGAACCGCGTCGATCGTGCCCCGCGGGTTCATCCTGCGGCACGCTGGATTCCGTCGGCTCGATCAATGGCCCAAACAACAGCGCGTTGGTCAACAGTTTGTCGGTGCCTACCCGATAGTCTCTGAATACATAGTCATCCGCCATGCGGACAACGGGCCCTTGACCCAAGCGTGTGGCCGCAAGCGCCGGAGGATTTGCCAGCCGCGATTGGGCCTGCTGCGAGCGGTGGCCGGCGCTGAGCACCCGGGTCGTATAGCGGCCGGGCTCATCGTAGGGGCTGCTGGTTGAACTCAAGCGATGCGCGCCGCGTCGGACTATGCTGATTTCGTCCTGATCTTAGTCAAAGCCAAGCGGTCAAAGCCAAGCGCATGCGACACATCGAGCCGCATGC
>CAKZPB010000027.1 GCA_937138395.1 uncultured Pseudomonadota bacterium | reverse complement strand
CGCCGAGCCAACAGCAACAATTACAGTTTAGATAGTACTGTGGCACTAGGCTCCACGCAAGCGAGGTTTTGAATTTGTCGTTGGTGAGCCTTGACGGTGCCGAGGAGCGGAGCGGCAGGCGGAAAGAGAGGCGCCGCATGTCTGAGCGTTAGCGAGTTCGGCGACTCCCGCCTGTCGCGAGCACCGCAGGGAACCCCGCAAAGCGGGGCACCGACACCGGCGGAAGATTTTTGCCCACTTTTGATCGCAAAAGTGGGACGCAATAGCTCACGGAGTGAGCGGCGGATAGCTTTTTGCTTTTGAAGTTATGAAAAACCAATTTGCAACTTGATGACTTCTCACACGGTCCAACTTCACTCAATTTGAGTACAGTCCGTTTGTACTTTTGGCGTTGAAAAACACTGGAGTTTCGAATGAATCGATTGAAAAACACATCGTGGGTTCTGCTGCTGGCCGCCCTGTTGCTGGCCTCGACGGCCTGGGCCGAGGAGCCGGTGCTGGTCACCGAGGTCGAAGGCATCACCGAATATCGTCTTGATAACGGCCTACGCATGCTGTTGATGCCGGACGCCAGTCGCCCGACCACCACCGTCAACGTGACCTACTTTGTCGGCTCCAAGCATGAGGGCTACGGCGAAACGGGCATGGCCCACTTGCTGGAGCACTTGCTGTTCTTCGGCACCGAGAATTTCAGCGATATCAAGCGTGAAATTTCCGAGCGCGGCGGCTTTGCCAACGGCACGACCTGGTGGGAGCGCACCAACTATTTCCAGACACTGCCCGCGGACGAGGAAAACCTCGAATGGGCGCTGAAAATGGAATCGGACCGCATGGTCAATGCGCTATTGCGGAAGGAAGACCTGGACAGCGAGATGACGGTGGTGCGCAATGAATTCGAGATTGGCGAGTCCAATCCGTTCCGCGTGCTGCTTCAGCGCGTGATGGCGACTGCTTACGAATGGCACGGCTACGGGCGTTCAACCATTGGCGCGCGCGCTGATGTCGAAAACATGCCGATTGAGCGCTTACGAAAGTTCTATCAGAAGTACTACCAGCCGGATAACGCGATGGTGATTATTTCCGGTCAGTTTGAAACCGAACGCGCGCTGGAATTGGTTCAGGAGCATTTTGGATCGATTGCGAAACCGGAGCGCGGTCTTGACACCAAGCTATGGGAAACCTACACGCGCGAACAGTATCAGGACGGGCCTCGCGAGGTCACCGTGCATCGCTCCGGTACCGTGCCAACACTGATGGCCGCCTTCCACATTCCGTCGGCGCTGCACGATGATTTCGCAGCGGTTGAAGCGCTGTCGTTCGTGCTTGGCGATACGCCGTCCGGTCGGCTGCACAAAGCCTTGGTTGAGCCGGGCCTGGCCAGCCAGGTCGGTTCATTCGTGTTCCGTCTGCCGGAGCCGTCCTTGATGCTGCTGTTTGCCAATCTGCCGGCTGAAGCCGACGTGGACGAAGTGCGTGAGGTGATGCTGCAGACCATTGAAGCGGTCAAGACCAATCCGCCGACCGAAGAAGAGGTCAGTCGCGCCGTCGCCGCCATGACCAGCGCGATGGAGCGTGGCTTGAACGACAGTGGGCAGGTTGGCATTGCCTTATCCGAGTGGGCAGCCACCGGCGACTGGCGCATGCTGTTTCTGCACCGCGATCGGTTGGAGCAGGTCACCACGGAGGCGGTGACGACAGCGGCCAGTACCTACCTTGTTCGTGACAATCGCACCTTAGGGCAATTCATTCCGGAGGACGAACCACAGCGCGTCGAAATTCCGCCGGTGCCGGATGCGGACGAGTTGCTGGCCGGTTATACCGGACGCGAGGACCGGGTAGCCGGTGAGGCGTTCGAGCCCTCGCCGGAGAATATCGAGAATCGGGTCATTCGATTCGAGTTGGCGAATGGGACCGAGGTTGCGCTGCTGCCCAAGTCCACCCGCGGCGAACGTGTTCGCGGCGTGATGACCGCGCGTATGGGCAATCTCGATGCACTGATGGGCCTGGGGGCTGCACCCGGTGCCACATCCAGCATGTTGAGCCGCGGTTCGGAGAATTACACGCGCCAGCAGATCAGTGACCGACTCGATGCGTTGCAGGCCAGTGTCAATATCGGTGGCGGTGCCACCGTGCTGTCGGCCAGCATTGATACCCGTCGTGAAAACTTGATGGCCGTCATCGACCTGGTTGCTGAGCTTGCCAAGCAACCGACCTTCCCGGAAACGGAACTGGAGGAATACAAGCGACAGGTGCTGACGGGCATTGACCAGCAGCAGGACAACCCCACTTCAATGGCGTCGATGGCCTTGAACCGGCACTTGAACACGTATCCGCCGGAACATCCGGAGTACAGCCCGAGCCTGGAGGAATCGCGCGAGCGTGTCGAAGCCTTAACAACGGATCAACTGCATGCCTTTCATGACCGCTTTTACGGCATGGGCCCTGGCTCCACCATCGCCTTCGTCGGTGATTTCGACCCCGACGAGTTACGCGACAAACTGGAAGAGCAGTTTGGCGATTGGAACCGCCAGGAAACCTTTGAGCGCTTTGACCGACCCCATCGCCCTGTGCCTGCCGAGCGCCTGGTCGTTCAGATGGATGACAAGGCCAACGCTTTCCTGCTTGGCAGCCAGCCCTATGCCATGCGTCAGGACCATCCGGACTATCCGGCACTCCAGTTGGCCGGCCACTTGATGGGCGGTGGGTTCTTGAGCTCGCGCCTGAGCAACCGCATTCGGAATGAAGAGGGCTTGAGCTATTCGGTCGGCGGTAACTTCTCGGCTGGCGCGATTGATGAAAACGGTTCGTTTTTCGTCTTCGCCGCGTTTGCGCCGGAAAACCGTGATCGACTTGAGGCCGTGCTGGCCGACGAATTGAATCAAGTCATCACCGGCGGATTCACCGAAGAAGAATTCGAATCGGGTCGGACCGGCTTCCTGCAGCAGATGGTGCTGTCGCGAAGTGACGATGCTTCGCTGGCCTCGCTATTGGCCAACGGTTTGTATCTGGATCGCGACCTGTATTACACAGCCGAGATGGAGCAAAAACTGGCTGATTTGACGCTTGAGGAAGTCAATGATGCGGTTCGACGTTGGCTGAATCCGGACGAGTTAAGTGTTGCCATCGCCGGTGACTTTACCGTCGAAGCCAGTGACGACGAGGGCGATGCCGAGTAAGCGATTCAATCCAATCCAACCCTGATCAACGCCCCGTTTTGGGGCGTTGTTTTATGCCCTGGCAGCCCTTGAACGCATGCCCAGGTAAATGCCGATCAGCGCCAGCACGGCGCCGATGATCTGTACCGCGACAAGCCGCAGGTCGAAGATCAATACGTCCCAGACAATCGACAGCGTCGGCTGCATCAACAGCAGCAAGCCAACCAGCGATGCGGGCAGGCCCGGCATGCCGCGGGTAATCACCAGCCAGCCGAACACCTGGCAGACGACACCGAGCGCAATCAGCGCCCATAACGATTGTTGATCGGGAATGGCAAAGCCATGGCCTTCGATGACATTGATTGCGACCATCATCAATGCACACAAAATGGTGACTTGCGTGAGCCGGGCCTCGGGTCGAATATTCGCGTGGCGAATCTGAAAGCCGCGCAAACTCAGGATGTAGCCTGCGTAGGCCACAGCGGTCAGTAATCCGAATGCGATGCCCAGTCGGTACTGCGGCTCCAGGTTCACCCAGTCCTGACCGAACAACAGCCAGAGCCCGGCCATGGCCAGCGCGAGCCCAACGGCAAAGCGCCAGCCGACCCGTTCCTTCATCCACAGCACGCCAATGACGGCCAGCGCAAACACCTGAAAGTTGGCCAGCAAGGTTGACAAGCCGGGCCCGATCCAGTGAATCGAACGATGCCAGAACCACAAATCGGCAGCAAAGAACGAGGCAATCAGCAAGGAGCCCGACCAGTTCTGCCATAAGCCCTGACGCAGTTTCGAGCTCGCCGCCATCAGCACGACCAGCGCCAGGCTGGCAAAAAGCATCCGATAGGCCGCCGACGTGGTCGGCGCAACGTCGGCAAGGCGGGTAAAGATCGCCGCAAAGCTGATCGCGACAGCGCCGGTGGTGACCAGCAAAATTGGACGGGTGCCGAGGGGCAGGGCACTCATGGTTCAACGGGGTTCGCGTTTGCGGTGCGCATGATGCTTCTGGTTCAGGGACACCACTTCATACCGATGAATTACAGTGCTTCGGATGCAAAATCCGCCAGCCTCGAGCGCTCGCCGCGTTTCAGCGTCACGTGGCCGGCGTGCGGCCAGTGCTTGAAGCGATCCACGGCAAAGGTCAGGCCCGATGTGGTCTCTGTCAGATACGGTGTATCGATCTGTTCAACGTTGCCCAGGCAGATAATCTTGGTGCCGGGTCCGGCGCGCGTAATCAGGGTTTTCATCTGCTTTGGCGTGATGTTCTGTGCTTCATCGATGATCAAATAGCGGTTCAGAAACGTGCGGCCACGCATGAAATTCAGTGATCGGATCTTGATGCGCGAACTCAGCAGGTCATTCGTGACGGCGCGGCCCCAATCACCGCCATGGCCTTCGTCGCCTTCGGTCAGTACTTCCAGATTGTCGGTCAAGGCCCCCATCCACGGCGTCATCTTTTCTTCTTCGGTGCCCGGCAGATAGCCGATCTCGTCGCCAACCGACACGGTTGCACGCGTCATGATGATTTCGCGATAAATTTGTTCGTCCAGCGTTTGCGCCAGGCCGGCAGCCAGCGTCAGCAGGGTTTTGCCAGTACCGGCCGTGCCCAGCATGGTCACGAAATCGATCTCCGGATCCATCAGCAGGTTCAAGGCAAAGTTCTGCTCCGGGTTGCGCGCGGTAATACCCCAGACATTGCGCTGGCCATGCTGAAAGTCCTCCCCTACCTGGACAACAAAATGGGTCCCGGTCACTTCCTTGACCAGGCCTTCCATGCCGTTATCACCGGCCAAGCGCAGGCACTGGTTTGGATACCAGTCATCGCCCTCGACGCGATGCAGTCGATAGAACGTCTTGCCGGTCTCGGTCCAGGAGTGCTCGACTGCGTGACGTTCCCAGAACTGTTCGTCCGGCTCGGTCACACCGGTATACAGCAGGCTCAGATCATCGAGCGCGCGGTCATTGTGGTAATCCTCGGCCAGTACGCCCTGTATCGATGCCTTGATACGTAAATTGATGTCTTTCGACACCAGTACGATTTCATGGTCAGGGTATTGCGCTTCGAGCTGCAGTGCGGTCTGCAGAATCTGATTGTCGGCCTTGGACTTGAAGGCGTGGTTCAGGCCCTCGACATTCGGTTCGCTGGTCTGGAAATACAGCCTGCCGCTGCCGATGCTGATATTCAGACCTTCGGGCATCAGCAGTTCGAGACCATTCTCGAAATCATGCCCACCGTTCATCATCTGGCCCAGAAACCGGCTGACCTGTCGCACGTTGCGCGAGACTTCGGTCAGGCCTTTTTTGGCGGCATCGAGTTCTTCGAGCACCACCATCGGCAGAAAAATATCGTGCTCTTCGAATCGGAACAGCGCGGTCGGGTCGTGCATCAGCACGTTCGTGTCCAGCAAATACAGGCGACGGACTTCGCTCATAGTGGCTCCAGAAAGTCCAGCGAAAAATTCAGGGTGGGCTCGATGTAGTAATCAGTGCGGTAGCTTGAATCAGCCGAGCTCGCGCACCTGTTCCAGCACGGCTGCAGCATGATCAGGCACTTTGACCTTGCGCCATGCATGCGCGATGTTGCCCTTGGCGTCGATCAGAAAAGTGCTGCGTTCAATACCCATGACTTTTTTGCCGTACATGTTTTTCTCTTTGATCACGCCGAAATAATTGCACAGCGTTTCGTCAGGATCGGCAATCAATGGAAACGGAAATTCATGCTTCGCCGAGAAGTTTTCATGCGTTTTCAGGCTGTCCCGCGAAACACCGATGATCTGCGCACCGGCCTTCTGGAAATCCTTGTACAGATCCCGAAAATCCTGGCCTTCGCGGGTGCAGCCCGGCGTATTGTCGCGCGGATAGAAATACAGCACGACGATCTGACCCTGTAAATCCTGAAGCGCGATATCCTCCCCTCCAGTAGCTGCGAAGGAAGGCGTCTTGATGGGTTGCTTGATCGCTTGTTCGGCGTTGTCGGTCATTGCGTTGTTGTTTCCTTGAATCGTTGATGAGTGATCAAGAGGATAGGCTACAGTGTCATCATAAACGGAATGGAAAGCGATAGGTTCCTGCTGTAAAAAACCCGTTAAATCATAGGCTTGTTAAGGAAGTGTCTGCTTGATAATCGAAATTGCCTCAGCAGAATAAGGTAGAATTATGTTTTCTGGTATGTCGATTCATCGCGTCCGTTTTCTGGAAACCCTGCATGGGCGCTATTGACCGCAGCGTACTGCCTCACTCATTGATGTTCACTCCATGATGCACTTCGAAAACAATTTGATCCAGGGCGTGGTGGTCGCACTGGTCACACCGTTCAATGCAGAAGGACAACTGGATGAGCGCGCCTGGGAAGCAATCATCGACTGGCATCTAAGTGCAGGTACCCACGGACTGGTCGTGGGTGGCACCACCGGTGAATCGGCGTCGCTGACCCGCAGCGAACGCGATCGGATGCTGAGCATGGCGGTCGAGCGCTGTGCCGGCAAGATCCCGGTGCTCGCTGGAACCGGCTCAGCCTCGACTGCGCAAACAATCGAAGACAGTCAACGCGCCGCCGAACTTGGCGCAGATGCAGTCCTGGTGGTCACGCCATACTACAACCGTCCACCACAGGCAGGCCTGCTGGCTCATTATCGGGCGGTTGCCGATGCCAGTCCCGCACCGGTCATGCTGTACAACGTGCCTTCGAGAACCGCCTGTGATCTTTCGGCCGAAACATCCATCGCCTTGTGCCAGCATGACAATATTCTCGGCATCAAGGAGGCGTTTGCCGACCTGGAACGGATCCAGTCGTTGGTTACAGCGCGGGTCCTGGTGCTTAGCGGAGATGATCCAACGGCGCTCGACGCCCTACGCCATGGGGCGCAGGGCGTGATTTCGGTCATCGCCAACATCGTTCCCGGCGCGATGGTTCAGTTGTTTGAATTTGCCCAAGCGGGCAACTACGAGCAAGCCGAACAACTTCAACGGGAACTCAAACCGCTGCTCGACTTTCTCAGTATTCAGACCAACCCGATTCCAGCCAAGTGGTTGCTGGCTGAAATGGGCATGATGAATCACGCCATTCGCCTGCCACTGGTCGGACTCGATGCTCAACACGTTGCAGCCGGTAAAACGCTGCTGGATCGGCTGCAGTCACAGGGGTTGATTGAAAAACCTCAGCAGAACCAACAAGCAACACCTACAATCTGACGCGAAACGACTCATGTTACGAATAAATATCAAACGCCCGCAGCTACAATTCGCCAGACTTGCCCGCCGCAGTGGTTCGGTCACACGTACTGGCAAGACCACCATTCGCACGCTCGGCATCAGCCTGTGCCTGCTACTGATGGCCGGCTGCGGGCTGCTGGGCGAAAATCGGCAGTATGTCGGTAGCGAGGAATTGCCGCCGATTGAGGTGCCGGATGATCTGTCCACGCCTGAAACAAGAACGGTGTTCGATATCCCTGGTTTTTCCGTGCCCCAGCTCGTTGGTGAAGGCACCGAAATCATGCCGCCCCGTGTGCCAACCTCGGAAGAGGCCGAAAACGCCAATTCGCGCATTCAATTCGGGGCGACGGGTTTGTACCTGGAGGTGGATGACGAGGCGGCCAGCGTGTGGCGTCGACTGGGTTTTGCACTGAACCGCGATCAACTCTCCATTCAAGACACGCTGCAAGACGAACGGCGGTATCGAATTACGTTCAGCCATCCGCCTATTACATTTGATGACCGCAACTGGTTCAGTCGCACCGTGTTCTTCTGGCGCGATCCCGAGATCATCAACTACAGCGGTACTTACCTGATCGAAGTTCAGCCCGAAGCCTCACAGCGCACGCGCGTCGTGCTGCTGGATGAAAGCGGAAACGTCGTGCCGATGGAACGGGCTGATTTCGTGCTCAGCCGCCTGCAGCGTCGGCTCGGGTAGTACTACAAAGAACTACCTTTTTCCTGGATGGGGCACGGCAGGCCCGCCTGTAAAACGCCTGTAGCTATCTGAATGGCTCAGCGTTCGAGCAGTTCGCGCTTGTTCGGCTTGTCTTCCCACTCGGCCGCGTCGGGTGGCGGGTCTTTGCGTTCACTGATCACCGGCCACTGCAACGACAGGTCGGCGTTGATCTGGATGAAATCCTGTTGATCGGCCGGCAGGTCGTCTTCCGGATAGATCGCCTGGACCGGACATTCCGGTTCGCACAGGGTGCAGTCGATGCATTCTTCCGGGTCAATGACCAGAAAGTTGGGTCCCTCATGAAAACAGTCCACCGGACACACTTCAACACAATCGGTGTATTTGCACTTGATACAGTTTTCGACAACGACAAAAGTCATGGCGTTCCTCAGGCGGGTTGGTGTGTCTTCTTGATTGGCCTGCGCGCCTTGGCATTGCTTCCACCAAAACGCTTGAAATTCGGGCAATAGCGCGGGGTTCAGGCCACCAGTGGTATTATAAGGCTGTATATATCTACGACGGGTTCTGAATACCCGATCGATTCACCGCGATGTGCTGGCATTGGCCAGTCAATGCGCAACTGTTTTCTTCCTGTTTCTGAGCATTTGATTCTTTTTGACTGATTATTCCAACGAGCCGGACTTCCGTGAGATTCCGTTTAGTGAACACGGGATTGCCCGCTCGCATATTTCCAACGCCGCGCTGAAAGTGACTGACGCTTTGCAGAACGCCGGTTACAAAGCCTATGTAGTGGGTGGCGGGCCGCGCGACCTGCTGCTGAAGCGTGCGCCTAAAGACTTCGATATCGGCACCAGTGCCACACCAGAGCAGGTCCGCAAGGTGTTCCCGAGAGCGCGCCTGATCGGTCGACGCTTTCGCCTGGCGCATGTGCGCTTCGGCCGCGAAATCATTGAAGTAGCCACTTTCCGCGGCACCAGTGATGACGGTGATCGCAGCGTTGCCGGTAGTGGTCGGGTATTGCGCGACAACGTGTTTGGCAATGAAGCCGAGGACGCCATCCGGCGTGATTTCACGATCAACGCCCTGATGTACGATCCGTCGAATCAGACGTTGCGGGACTACACCAATGGCTATCACGACATCCAACAGCGCTGTCTGCGATTGATCGGTGACCCTGAAGAACGTTATCGGGAAGACCCGGTGCGCATGCTGCGGGCTATTCGATTCAAGACCAAGCTTGACCTGAAAATCGATTCGGCCACTGATCAACCGATCCGTGAGATGGCGGAGTGTCTGGTCAATATTCCAGCCGCTCGATTGCTCGATGAACTGCTGAAGCTGATGATGGGTGGTGCAGCCTGGCCGACCTTTCAGGCACTGGTCGAATACGAACTCTGGGAAAGCCTGTTTCCGGGTTTGATTCGGCAACCCGAAACACCACCCGCGCTGGTCGAACATGCGTTGAAAAACACCGATCAGCGAGTCCGGAACGATCAGCCGGTGACGCCGGGCTTTTTGTTTGCGGCGCTGTTCTGGCCCGCCCTTCAGCTCGAAATGCAGAACAACAAGGCCCAACGTCCGATCATGGACCAGTTGGCCTATGCTGCAGAACGGGTGTTTTCACGCTACACCAACAACGTTTCGATCCATCGGCGCTTTTCGACCATGGCCAAGGAAATCTGGATGATGCAGCCGCGCTTCGAGCGGCGTCGCGGCAAACGCGCCATGCGCCTGCTCGGCGAAAAACGCTTTCGCGCGGCCTACGATTTTCTGCTGCTGCGTGTGCATGAAGAACCGGAGCTGGCAGACAGTATCGACTGGTGGACCCGTGTTCAGGATGTTGCTGAAGAGGAGCGTCGAGCCATGGTTTTTGGCCATTCCAAGCCAAAACATCAGCAGCCACGCAAGCGTACATCGTCCAAGCAGTCCAAGCCCGGCAAAGATAACCCCTTGCCGGCATCCTCGCAGCAGTCATGACGCGTGCCTTTATTGGCCTTGGCAGCAATCAGAATCATCCGCCCGAACAGTTGGATAAAGCACTCAGGCAACTAACAAGCCTCAGCCAGACCAGCCGGATCACCTGTTCACCACGCTACTGGACCGCACCATGGGGCGAGCCGGACCAACCGGATTTCCTCAATGCGGTGGCTGCGATTGATACCCGGCTTGATGCCGAAGCACTGCTGCAAGCGCTGCTGGCCATCGAGTCCAATCAGGGCAGGACGCGAAATGAAGGGCAACGCTGGGGACCGCGCCCGATCGACCTGGACCTGCTGTTGTATGGCGAACAAATTTTCGATCAGCCCGAGCTGCAAGTGCCGCATCCGAGAATGACGCAGCGGGCGTTTGTGCTGGTGCCGCTGCTTGACCTGGCGCCTGACCTGATGATTCCCGGTCTTGGAGCTGCGCGCGACTATCTGAAAGGCCTCGACCAGACCGGTCTTCGCCCGGCCGAGAATGCGACGCCATCGCGCTGATAGCGCTGGGCTGTTTCGAGCGTTGCAATGAGTCAACCATCGGGCTCTACCGTCCCGCCAAAGCAGCCTGAACAGGTCGAGCACAGCGGGAATCGGGGAACTTTATTCAAGCCGAAGCGGTCTGAGCCGGGGTTGAAATATTGGGCCCCGTCATCCCGGTGCTACGCGTTTCAAACAGCATCCGAACGGGCCCGTCCTGTAACTGCGAAAATGACTCAAGTCATAGGCCTGGTGTCGGCTTGCAGTCCGCATTTGCTGACCATCGCAGGCCTCGGAACGACGCAATTCACTGACAGTGTTGCGGTTGCGAGACAATTTTGTCGTTATTTTACAAATTCTGCTTGGAAAACGGGTTTTTTTGTGGTATCGTTACCACGAATCCTGTTAACCACGTCAAAGTTTTCAGGGTCAGGGCGCGAATTGAGGTACATCACTCCGACACGCTGCCTCTCCCCGATTCGGGGGGAGGCTTTTTTTTTGAGTGATTGAAATCGTTGGGCCGCTGCATCATGCTAGTGAACGTAATGAATGCCAGGATGTGTCGGGCCGAGACCCTGCCGGCTGAATTTCATCCTGCCGGCTCATGCGCCATCGACGAGGGGATGCTTCGGGTATCAGGGCTATTCAAGCATGAACAGGCACATGGCCTCAACGTCAACAACGGCGAGTGTTACGTGATTGATAGGCTCCAGCACAAAACCGCCATTCTCATCACCGTCAAGGGCGCGGCTGCGCACTACACCTGCCCCGGTGATCGATTGATGACCTGTGCTGAGGGCACAAAACCCCGGCCGGGGATGACCCGGCACAAGCCACAGCCGATGGGCTCGGAGGCCGTACACCCGGTCGAACCCACCGTCGCCGAAGTTGCCGCTCAAACGGCCGGATTAAAGCGAATTGACCGATGTTGCAAAAAAACAACATTCCGATGATCGCTACGCTGCTGGCCGATGATCCTGCCCGGACCAGCCGGCTGGTCGTTGAATCAGGCAGTTGGCGTGCCGATTGTTCTCGCCTGCCGGTCACGTCTTCCCGATGGCATTCCTGGTTTGAACGAGAGGCGCTCAGCGATCTGATTCCTGCGGTTGCGCGATTGTTTTCGGGCCAGATCGTCAATCCGTCCGAACAGCAGCCGGCCCTGCATATGGCCTTGCGTGCGCTGCAGCCCGAATCGTACAAGCTTCAACCCCAACAGGCACAGGCCATCGTGTCTGCCCGGGAGCAGGTGCTTGACTGGTCGGGCCAGCTGTTTGATGGAACCATGCAGCCAAATGGTCACACCCTCAAAACGCTGCTGCATGTCGGCATCGGCGGCTCTGACCTTGGACCCCGGCTGGTGTCCGATGCACTGAATCAAGGCCAGAGCGCGGTCCAGGTCGAATGGCTGGCTACGCTGGATGGTCGCCGGCTTGGACAATTGCTGGCTCGGCTGGATCCAGCGACCACGGGTCTGGTGATTGCGTCCAAAAGTTTTACTACAGTCGAGACTCGCCTGCAGGCCCAGGCTATTGTTGAATGGTTGCAGGCGGAACTTGGCGCAAAGGCAGCCAGCCAATGTTGGGCGGCAACGGCCAATCCCGGTAAGGCTGTCGAATTCGGCATTCCGGCCGATCAGGTCATTGAATTTCCTCACTGGGTCGGCGGGCGCTTTTCCTTGTGGTCGTCGGTCGGCATGAGTACTGCAGCAGTGGTCGGACCGGAGCAATGGCGACAGCTGCTGCATGGCGCTGCCGAAGTGGACGACCTCGTTCGTACCGATCTTGCCGGTGCCCACGCGTTGACTTTGGCCCGCTGCATCGATTTGCTGCGTCGCGAATACGGGTATCCGACCCTGGGCGTGGTCAGCTATGAACCGGCCTTGCGCTTACTGGCGGAATATCTGCAGCAGCTCATCATGGAAAGTCTGGGCAAAGCCGTTACCGGTGATGGCCAACCGATAGAGCAGCCGAGCGCACCGTTGATTTTTGGCGGTGCCGGCACGGATTTGCAGCATTCGATGTTCCAGGCCCTGCACCAGGGCACCGATCGCCATCCGATGCTGCTGCTGGGTGCGGCCCGCCCCCAGCATGGCCGACCTGCATTTCACCAGGAGCAGCTCAGCCATCTGCTGGCCCAGGCGACGGCACTGGTCGAAGGCGTCGACAGCGTTGATCCCCAAAAACAGGCGCAGGGAAATAATCCGGTCATGCTGATGCTGACGCCTGAAATTACGGCCAGAAGCCTCGGTCAGTTACTGGCCACGTTTGAGCACGCGGTGTACCTGCTGGGTTGCCTTTGGAACATCAACCCGTTTGATCAATGGGGCGTGGAAGACGGCAAACGCAGGGCTGGGGAGTTTCGGAAGGCCTTAGCTGATCACAGCGATGCGCCGGAAGCGAGCATGAGTGAAACGCTCGATTGGATCTTAGAGCAAGGTTCTGAGAAGTAACGGGTTCGGAAAAAATGTCAATATTGCAGTTCACATTGATATTGTTAATTGAGTATAAAAAGTATATATTTTACTCATGCGGAGGTTTGAATACGATCATGCCAAAAGCCGAAGCAATTTAGATAAACATGGAATTAGCTTCGAAACGGCGCAAGCGATTTGGAAAGACACTAATTTGTTGGAAATCAGAGCGAAATCGGAAGATGAGCCAAGATTTCTAGTCATCGGAATGATCGAATCAAAGCACTGGTCGGCAGTCATTACATACCGAAACGATCTGATCCGGCTAATTTCAGTGCGACGTGCCCGAAAAAGTGAGGTGGAATTATATGAAAGCTAAAGACTTTGATAAAAAATTTGATTCAGGTGATGAAATCGTCGAAGATCTCGATCTTTCTACTTCTCACCGTCCGAATCTTGAGCCAAAAAGAGTCAATGTCGATTTTCCCTCATGGGTAGTGCGATCCCTCGATAAAGAAGCGGCAAGAGTCGGCGTTACTCGTCAGTCCATCATCAAAATGTGGTTGGTCGAACGACTGCAGTCCGAGGCATCAGGCAAGTGAATTTGTGCCTGAAGATTTTCTTATTTGTTTTTTCAGTTATCGCTATAACACCATCGTTTGCGCAGGAATCGACAAAGATTGATCCAAATGCTTTGGAGAACGTACGGCATGCCGCTGAAGCTGCGGGCAGCCATGCGGTTGTGATTTTGCAAGATGATGAAGTCATTGCAGACTGGTATTTCGGGCATCAACAACAGCCGATCGAGCTGATGTCGGTATTGAAGTCGCTGGTCAGTCTGGGTATCGGCAATCTGTTGTTTACCGGTGAAATTGAATCACTCGACCAGCCGGTGCATGAGTTCTACCCGGAGTGGAAGCAGGGCCGGAAACAGCAGATCACCTTACGTCATCTCCTGAGCCACACGTCCTGCCTCCAGAACACGCAGAACGCCGGACAAGAAATATACCCTGCCCCAAATGCGATTCAGCTGGCACTGGCTGCAGAATTGGTTTGCGACCCCGGTAGTGAATTCAGCTACAACAACAAGGCGGTGAACTTGCTAGCCGGCATTATTCACGTTGCCTCTGGCCAGCGAATGGATCAATTCTTTGTCGAAGATTTTTTTCGGGTGATGGACATTACCCGGTATCAGTGGCATTTCGATCAGTCAGGCAACCCGCACGCCATGGCCGGACTTCGATTGCAAGCTAGGGATCTGGCTAAGTTTGGCCAACTGGTATTGAATCGAGGGCAATGGGACGGACATAAATTAGTCGATCCAGAGTATCTGAATGAAATGCTCAGTCAGAGTCAGCCACATGTGCAAGGTGTTGGATTGCTTTGGTGGATGTTTAAAGATCGTGGTGAACCGGTAGCTTTTTTCGGTGACGGCTATCTGGGTCAAACGCTGATGATCATTCCTGACCATAATCTCATCGCTGTTAGGCAGGTAGCTCGAAGTGATGAATATGACCCTGAAACCGATGGCTTTACAGATTTCAAATCCAGAGTGGTTGAGCTGGTGAAGGACTAGTGGTCTCAATGCTAATCAGAAAAACAGCCTTTATCTTTGGCATCACTCGATTTCAATCATTGGCATGATGCTCGATATCCTCTGGATCATCCTCGGACTCGTCGGGCTATTCTCGGGCGGTGAGTGGCTGGTCCGCGGTGCGGTCAGTATCGCTGATCGGCTGGGCATTCCGCCGCTGATTGTCGGTTTGACCGTGGTTGGTTTTGGCACTTCGGCACCGGAGCTGGCGACCAGCCTGCAGGCGGCGCTGTCCGGATCGCCGGCGATTGCGGTCGGCAATGTCGTCGGCAGCAACATGGCCAACTTGCTGTTGATCCTGGGTCTGTCCGCACTGCTGGCTCCGATTGATGTCCATGCCAAAGCCTTCCGCAGAGATGGTTCGGTGTTGATCATCGCAACGTGTCTCAGCGTATGGGTATTACTCTCGGGCAGCGTGGACCGGAGTGCGGGGCTGGTTGCTGTCATGGCGCTGCTGATCTATCTAATATCCACGATCCTGATGGAGCGGCGCGCCCATGAGTCGGCTGCAGGAGCGATGTATCAGGGTGAAGCAGACCTGATGCGTCCAGCCTCAACCAGCCTGGCAAGGTCGGTCCTGACGCTGGTGGTCGGCTTGATCCTGGTGCTGGTCGGCGCCCGCCTGTTGGTCAGCGGCGCGGTTGACATTGCCCAGCTGCTCGGTGTATCCGAAGCGGTCATCGGCTTGACCGTGGTTGCGGTCGGGACTTCGCTGCCTGAACTGGCGACGTCCTTGATGGCGGTGCGTAAAGGAGAGGGCGATATTGCGTTTGGCAATATCATCGGCAGCAACTTGTTCAATCTGCTCGGCATCATGGGCATTACCGCACTGGTCCATCCGCTGACCGTACCCGAGCAGATCATGCGCCTGGACGCCTGGCTGATGCTGCTGGCTACATTCGTGGTCGTGCTGATGGCGATGACCGGAAAGCGTGTGGGTCGCCTTGAAGGTGGAATCCTCTTTACTGCCTACCTGGCCTATTGCATTCTGATGCTCTGATTCTTGGCGAGGGCAGTCGATTCAACGTTCCTTCGCGCTCAAAAGTCTTTGCCGATCCGGAAGCGCAGCTGCGCATCGTCCGAGCCATCGGTCAGGCCAAACAAGCCGCCGGTAAACAGGCTCCAGTTGTTACCCAGATCCCAGACGGCAAATGGGCCAACCTGATGTGATTGGTCTTCGGTGTCCAGCCAGTCGGTGGTCGAGCCGTAGTCACTGTAGGCTTCGATCCCGAGGCTGGGGCCATTGGTCAGCGAGGTAACCGCGCTGAAACGTGTCTCGATCAGCAGGCCGTCGGCATCGTTATCGCCGAACTGACGACTCGCACCCAGAATGGCGCGAAAGGTCCAGTTCTCGACCTGTTTCCACTGGTTGATCCAATGCACAGTCACTTCGTTCGGGCGGTCGTCAAAGCGGTGGCGCAGTTCAAAGCGAAGACCCGTCTGGTAATCACGATCATCCGGCGTGAGCTGCCACACCAGCTCGCCGCGCAGATAGTCTTCATCAAAATTCGAGCTGCTGGTTTCTCGAACTTGGCCGACAATGCGCCAGCGCAGGCTGCCGTTGATGGCGCGCTGATAGTGCAGGCGCTGATTCCAGTCGCTGGAATCGTCATCGTAGCTCGCACGGTATTCCCATCCTTGTTCGCCCGCATCGATCACGGGCCCGAACACACTGCTGGTGTTCTGGCCGAAGGCCAGCATCGGCATCAGCAACAGCCAAAGTAATAACACACCGTTTTTCATGAACATTCGCTCCGCTCACACAGGTAGCGCATGGTACTTGATGCAGGTAAGCAGCTTGCAAACAACAATGCGGCGGCCTGCGCCAGCTCAGTGCCAGACCAATAGACCCGCCCAGGCAGCGTTCAGTAACGAGACGATCGTGCCGCCCAGGATCGCTTTCAAGCCGAGCTGGGCGATTTCTGATCGTCGCTCCGGCGCCAGGCTGCCGATGCCACCCAGCTGAATCGCAATCGACGAGAAGTTGGCAAAACCACACAGCGCATACGTTGCGATCAGCACCGATCGTTCGGACAGATCCAGCTGAATTTCGGTCAGCGCCACGTAGGCGACAAATTCATTGGCGACGACTTTTTGTCCGATCAAGCCGCCGACCGTGACGGCTTCGTTCAGTGGCACACCGACCAGGAACGCCAGTGGAGAAAATACCCAGCCCAGAATCAGGGCCAGGTCGATGGGTTGTCCGACCACAGATTCGAGTCCGCTGATGGACCCGAGCCAGGTCAATGGGCCATTGACCAACGCAATCAGCGCTAAAAAGGCCAGCAACATGGCGCCGACATTCAAGGCAAGCTTCAAGCCTTCACCGGCGCCACCTGCCGCCGCTTCAATCAGGTTGGAGTGTTCACGTTCGACCGTGGTACGGACCAACCCCATGGTCTCCGATGGCTCGCTCTCGGGCATGATCATCTTGGCCACCAGCAGCGCGGCGGGTGCCGCCATGATCGAGGCCGAAATCAGATGCTTGGCGAAGAACGCCTGGGTCTCGGTATCCGTTCCGCCCAGCAGCAGCACATAGGCGGCCAGCACGCCGCCGGCAATGGTCGCCATGCCGCCGGTCATCAGCGCAAACAATTCCGATCGCGTCATGCCGCTGATGAAGGGTCGGACGACCAGCGGCGCCTCGGTCTGACCAACAAAGACGTTGGCCGCCGTGGCCAATGACTCTGAACCGGATACCTTCATCAGCCGGGCCATGACAAAGGCCATCCACTCGACAATGCGCTGCATCAAGCCAAGGTGATACAGGCAGGCCATCAGCGAGGCGAAGAAGATAATGGTGGGCAACACCTGGAATGCAAACACAAAGCCGAAGTTTTCCGCATTGGCCAGATCACCAAACAGAAACGAAGACCCGGCCTGGGTATAGCCAATCAAGGTCACGAAGCCGTTGCCAAGCGTTTCGAACACCACCCGCCCGGCCGGCACCCACAGCACAAAAATCGCCAGCGCTAACTGAAGCCCGAGACCGACTGCCACCGTCTGCCAGGGAATACTGGCGCGTTTCTCTGATACCAGCCAGGCAATGCCCAGCAGCACGACAATGCCCAATAGGCCGGTTAGATTCGACATGAAGACGGGATTCTTTGGGTTAGGGTCTGCTTGATTCTAATGCAGCGCTCACCCCAGGCCCCGACCAATTAGCCCGGACCCGCCAAATTCAACAAGTTTTTATGAAGAAGCCTGCTTGCAGGCGATTGTTGAAAACCCAGGTTTAAAGCAGAGGACCCAGCAGTACGCAGATCAACATCTCGTCTGATGTTTTTGCTCACTGCCTCTGGCTTGATCGACAAAACGACGAATCCGTTTCTAACCAACAACCAACAACGAATAACGAATAACCAACCCATCCACCAACTGCTTCAATCGGTCAGGAAATATTCAATCGTTGTTACCACCCGCACCAGCTTGATTTCCGGCGACGTCGGATCGCGCTCGTTGATCGTAAAAAAGCCCTGCCGTGCCGAGCGAATGGCACCGACCGTGCTGCCTGAATCCTCTGCGAATTGACTGGCGGCGCGGCGCGCATCGGCGGTCGCCTCGGCAATCATTTCCGGCTTGATCTGTTCCAAATCGGTAAACAGAAACTGCGACGTCGAGCCCCAGTTCGGCGACAGCGGCACGCCCTGGCTCAATAGTTCAGCGGACTGATCCATCGCCTGGCGCGTGGCTATGATGCGATTGGTGCGCAGCGTCAGGGTGCGCTCGGTGGTGTAGCGTTCGGCCGGGCGCTGGTTGTCGTAACTATTCAGCCAGCGGTCATTGACGCGCGGTGGCGTGCGTTTGATTTCATCGTCGCTGAAGCCATTCAGCTTCAGGAATGCAATGACGGCTTCATCGGCACGCTCCATCCGGCTGCGCAATGCATCCAGCTCCGAGGCCGATACGGTGTAGGTGATCGGCCAGATGGCCAGGTTGGCTTGGACCTCACGTTCTGCCAGGCCCTTGACCTGCACATGGCGATCGCCACTGCGGAAGTCGGTGATGGCGTTGGCAATGAATACGCTCCCCAAAATCAAACCTATGGCCAGTAAGGCAGCGCTGACCCAGTCGTTATCTTTCATATCGATTCCACATGGTTGTCACATCATGAGACACTGATTGCTGTTGCTTGTTCATAGTATGCCTTTTTACTTGACCCGGTGATTTTGCGATGTGTCTGATTGCGCTGGACTGGCAGCCGCAAACTTCCAATCCATTGTTGTTGCTGGCTAACCGTGATGAATTCCATCAGCGGCCGACCGCGGCGCTGCATTGGTGGGATTGGCCTGATGGCACCCTGGCGGGTCGCGATCTGGAAGCAAAAGGCACCTGGCTGGCGGTTAACCGGACTGGTAAATTTGCCGCAATCACCAATTTCCGTCAACCCGGCGCAGCATCCGGCAGTCGCTCGCGGGGCATGCTGCCAGTGGAGTGGCTGGAAAGCGATCAACCGGCCAAAGCGTTCGCCGAATGGCTTCAGGGGTGTCGGAGCGATTATTCACCGTTCAGTCTGTTGTTCGGCCAGGTGCAGGAACGTCAAACCAGCCTGTGGCTGGTCGGCACACATGAATCGCCCTACGAGGTACAAGCCGGCATTCATGTCCTGTCGAATCATCAGTTGGATGCCCCCTGGCCGAAAGCCAACCAGGTCGCAAGCAAGCTTCGTCAGCTGCGCAGCCCGTCGGGTGCATTGAGCCCGGATGAATTGATGGACATCATGCGCAATCAGCAGACGGCACCGGATGATCAGCTGCCCGACACCGGCGTCGGCCTCGACATGGAACGTTTTCTGTCTTCGCCGATGATCATCAGCGAGCGCTACGGCACCCGATCCTGTACCTTGCTGAATATCGATCAGCGCGTCACGATGCTGGAACGCAGCTTCGATCCGGCGGGCGAGGTCACCGGCCAGCGCCAGTTTGGTTTCCAGCGCACCCATTCCTTCTAAGCAAAGCAGATTGTATGCAGCCCAACCGCGATACACGGATCATTTTTAGCCACGGACTGGATTCCGGTCCGCAGTCGCGCAAGAATTCGTTTCTGCGTCCCGTCGTCGAAGCACTGGGCTGGCAGACCGAAGCGGTCGATGATCGCGATTTTCAGAATGACCCACCCGCGCGCGTCCGGCGACTGGTCGAACGAATCGGGAATTGCCCGGCACCGCCGATTCTGGTCGGTTCCTCGCTGGGCGGCTTTGTGTCGGTGATGGCGGCCGAGCAAGTGCCAGTACTCGGCTTGTGGCTGATGGCGCCGGCGTTATATATGGAAGATCGCTACAAACAAGCGGATCCACCGATCCAGGCACGGACCTGTTATCAACCCAATACCGAGGCCATTTGCGTGGTCCACGGCTGGAACGACGACATCATTCCGTGGCAACACAGCGTACGCTTTGCCGAACAGCACGCGGCGGCGCTTCATTTATTGGCGGCCGGTCATCGCTTTGGCGACGTGATGCCGGAGCTGGGCGTACTGTTATGTGATTTTGTGAATCGACTTTGATTGTTCGGCCATTCGGTTCTGATCCATTCGTCCACAAAAAAGCCCCGCAAGAAGCGGGGCTTGATCAAACGCTTGAGTCTGAAGTATCAGACCAGGTTTACGTTGGCTGCCTGCGGACCTTTCGGGCCATTCTGCAGCTCAAATTCAACCTTCTGGCCTTCAGCAAGGGACTTGAAACCTGATCCCTGAATTGCGCTGAAGTGTACGAATACATCTGCGCCGCCGTTGTCCTGAGAGATGAAGCCAAATCCTTTGGCATCGTTAAACCACTTTACTGTACCTGTAACCATGTTTCTTTCACTACCTTAATATGAATCAAAAAGTTTAAGCGCTGCTTCTTGGGAAAGATGTTGCTTGGAGGGTACGTCGGGTGGTCATCTAACGAATTACAACCAGATTTGCCACTGCCTAGCTACGCAGCAAGGACCACTATACCTCTTTTGAAGACAAATTGCGAGTGGTGTGTAATGAATTCCTGATTTCAGCAATCGTCATATTTCTGTTATAAATCCGGCGTTTGAAACCGCTTGAACTGCAAACGCCTTGTGCGATACTTGCCCCATCGCGCCATCCGACTTGTCCATGTTCAAACTGTTCTGCACCAGCTGCACCCGGTTTGCCCGTCTCTGGCTGATGTGCTGGACTGACACCAACACGCAACCGCGTGCCTGGCCGCAGCGCGTCGGGCTGGTCCTGGCATGGCCGCTATTTGTCGCGTTCCAGTGCCTGCATTGGCTTGGATTCGGCTTGGATGAGCTGCTGTTTTCAGCTTATCGACAAGTCCAGGTAAAGCGTCCGATCTTCGTCGTTGGGCCACCGCGCTCCGGCACGACCCACCTGCATCATGTGCTGTCGCAGGACCCTTCGACAACAACCTTCAGCACCTGGGAATGTTTATTTGGCCTGTCCATTACGGCACGCAAGCTGATCCTGGGCATGATCCGCGTCGATCGTGCCATCGGCCGTCCGGTCGCAACGTTGATCAATTGGCTGGAACGGAAAGTGCTGTCTTCGATGGATGACGTGCATCCGTTTTCACTGTCTGCCCCGGAAGAAGATTTTCTGGCCTTCATGCCGCTCGGCCAGTGTTTTATTCTGGTTGCGTTGTTTCCTTCCGCCGATTGGCTCTGGCAGACTGCGCGACTCGATGTCGATCAAGACGCATCAGCTCGACAGCAATGGCTCGAGTGGTATCAGTGGTGCGTTCAGAAACATATGTTTGTGCACGGGTCCGAGCGCACGTTTCTATCCAAGAATGCATCGTTCTCGGGCTCCGTCGAAACCCTGCTTTCGGCGTTTCCGGATGCCAGCCTGATGGTGTGCTCACGTGATCCAGTGAAGACCGTGCCGTCGCAGCTCAGCTCATTATTACCTGCGCTGAAAGCGGCGGGTTTTGACACCTTCGATCCGGAGTTTCAGCAGCAGTTGATCAATCTGCTGGCGTTTTATTATCTGCACCTGGCCGACAGCCACGAACGGCATTCCGATCGCATGGTCTTTCTGGACAACGACGATCTTCGACATCGGCTCGCGGGCGTGGTGCGCGAAACGTTTGCAGCACTGGATCGGCCGATCAGCGCAGCGTTTGCCGGGTACCTGGAACAAGCCGACGCGACGTCGAAATCATCGCGTTCCGGTCATCGCTATTCACTGGATCAGTTCGGCCTGACCGAGGCCGATATTCACCAGCAATTTGCCGAGGTCTACGCGCGCTATCGGTTCGGGTCGCCAGGAACGGTGCTGACATGACCCGTTCTTCAGCCAATGCCTCCAGCGCGTCACCTGTTCGAGTGGTCGTCGTATCGGATTCATTGCCCGAACGCAACGGGGTCGGTGCTTATTACGTTGATTTGTTGAGTCAGCTCGAAGAACACGACTTTGACTGCACCTTGTTGTGTCCGCGCGCGGATCGCGGTCTGATTCGCTTCCCGTTGCCGGGCGATGCAACCCAACATGTCTATCTACCGTCACCGATGAGAGTATCGCGCATCATCAAGAATGCCAATCCGCAGATCATCGTGGTGGCCACACCCGGCCCGTTTGGCATGCTTGGCGCACGTTGGTCACGCCGCTTGAAGGTGCCGCTACTGGTCGGTTTTCATACGCACTACGCCGGCGTGACCGACGTCTACCGCAACGCAATCTTCAGAAACCTGAGTCGGGCCTACTTCCAATACGTCGACCGGCTGCTGTTCAGAACTGCGACCCAGGTGCTGGGCAACTCCGACGAGATGATTGAACTGGCCCGTTCATTGGGCGGCAAGAAGGTCGAGCGCATCGGTACCCTGCTGCCACAGCCGGTCTTGAAAACCCCTTTACAACCACACCGGGGACAGATCCAGCGGGTCTTGTATGCCGGACGTCTGGCACCGGAAAAACGTGTACTGCACGTGCTGGAAACCGCAGAACAAATGCCTGATATCGAGTTTGCGATTGCTGGCGATGGTCCATTGCGGGCTGAAGTTCACAAGGCAACCGAGCGCCTGGATAATGTAACCAGTCTCGGCTGGTTGACGCGCGATCAACTGCTTGAACACATGGACTGGTGTGATGCACTGGTCATGCCGTCGACACTGGAATCCTTCGGCACAGTTGCGCTCGAAGCCATGGCGCGTGGCCGGATTGCACTGGTGACCGATACCAGTGGCATCGTCAACTGGCCGGAACTGCGCGAGCAGTTGGTGGTGTTTTCACTCGAAACACCGCTCGCCGACGTGTTGAGTACGCTGGCAAGCAATGCGCCTGATGCGATTCAGAAACAAGCGGATGCTTCAGCAAAAGCAGCACATCAGCTCAACCAGGCCAGCCTCGAACACTGGATGGCACTGCTGCGCAGGCACGCAGAATGAGTCGCGCGGACGTCCAATACCTGGTTTCGATTCACGACGTGATGCCCTCGACGCTGGATCAGACCGAGGCCATTGTCGACCGCCTGCTGAACATTCGAAGCATGCCGATCACGTTACTGGTTGTGCCGGGCACCGGTTGGGAGCAAGATGGAATCGATCGACTGCGCAGGCTGATTGATCGCGGCGCTGTGCTTGCCGGTCACGGTTGGTGTCACAAGGTCAAGGCCATTCGCGGCCTCAAGCATCGGCTGCACAGCCTGTTTCTATCGCGTGACGTGGCCGAACATCTCGCCTTGAGCGCAGATGAAGCTGTGGCCTTGATGCAGCGGTGCTATGACTGGTTTGTTCAGCATGAACTGCCAGCGCCGGAATTGTATGTGCCGCCGGCTTGGGCAATGGGTGCAGTATCACGCGCACAGCTGAATCGTTTGCCATTCAAACAGTTTGAAACCTTTGCCGGTGTCTATGACAGCGTGCACCATCGATTTTGCTGGTTACCGATGATGGGATTTGAGGCTGATACCAAACTGCGCAAGTGGTTTGTTCATGGATGGAATTCAGTCAACTTGTTCTGGGGGTCTAGCCAACGTAAACCGATCCGCCTTGGCATTCATCCAAATGATTTTGACTTGCGGCTTGGAGGCGATCTTGAACAACGCCTGCAAGCACTGGATCATTGCATTGACTACTACAAGCTTGTTCGTCCATAGCAAGCTAGACTGAATCAGTCCAGGTTCAATCCGGCCTGCAACATCTGATGCGAGCGTTTGGCCTGCGTTGCATCCAGTTCGGTGGCTTGCTGTATCGCATCGATCAGTTCATAGGTTTCAGGCGGGCTGACTTCAGTCAGGTAGCCGTGATCGCCTAGCCATTCCTCCAACTCGGAAATTTTCTTTGGCCCGAATCCGGAAACGCGCTGCTCATCGCTACGCAGTGCGGCAATCAGCGCTGAGCCGTTGCCACTGACCTGATCACTCACTCCGGCCACATCCTGCAGATACGTTTCTGTGACCATTTCTGAGCGGATCAACACCTCCAGATCCACCGGCGGGGTGTGGCCACGTCGCCAGCGCTGCAGCCAGGCCCGTGCGGCGCGACAGCGGTCCAGCAGATGGTCCTGATCATTGACGATGCCCAGCTCCAGCGCATGCTCCAGCTGACCGAGCGTTTGAATCCCGCGCTGGCGAAGATCAACCAATCGATCCAGGTCGTCGCGCAACAAATGAAACGCATCGATACTGGAGGGTGGCTGCCAGGGCTGAACGGCTGCCACGCCTGCTTGCCGCGCCCACTCATCAGCCGCCAGCGCTGCCGGCGGGATGCTTTCGGATTCGGGCAGCGCGAAATCATAGGGTTGTTCAACGGATAAATCCCCGATCGGAATAACGACCGGTTGCGGGTCACCGGCCCAATGCCGCCAGGCCTGTGCATCATCATGCTGTGCCGACAAATACACGACCTGACGCCCGGCCTCAATCAGGGTCTGCGCGGCTTCGACAACCGCTTGATAGCGAGCGGGGTCCGAGGTCGCCAG
>CAKZPB010000026.1 GCA_937138395.1 uncultured Pseudomonadota bacterium | reverse complement strand
TTGCAGAAACCGGCCCGTCGGGTCAGTTCTTCCAGAGCGGTCTCCGCGTGGGTGGCCCCTATCAGATCACGGTGTCTGCCGATGAGTATCAGGGCAGCCAGTTCGACCAGATCTTCTTGCAGCCGGGCTCTCAGGACCCGTTCCGGTTCAGTCTGGCTTCGGATTCTGCCGATCTGGGCACGGTTACGGTCACCGGCGTTGCGTTATCCGAATCGGTAGAGCTGAATAATGGCGTGGGCTCCACGTTTTCGGCTCGCGATATTGCCAATAATCCTTCTTCACGACGCGATGTACTGCAGACGATCGCACGCGATCCGCTGGCCCAGTCGAACGAAGAAGGTGAATTGACCGTTGCGGGCGTCAACCCAAGATTCAACGGCCTGTCGATTGACGGCTCGCTGCAGCAAGATGATTTCGGACTCAGCGATCAGACCTACGCAACCTCGCGTTCGCCGATCAATATCGACGTCATCGAATCGGCCACGCTGGTCGCTTCGGATTACTCAGTGACCTCTTCCGGCTTTACCGGTGGCCTCGTCAATATCGTCACTAAATCGGGTTCGAATGAGTTTGACGGATCAATTTACTACGCCTACCAGGATGACAGCTTCATTGGTGACGAGTTTGACGGCGGCACATTCAATGCTGGTGATTATGAAGAAGAAGAGTATGGTTTCTTTGTCAGCGGACCAATCATCAAAGACCGTTTGTTCTTCCTGCTTTCGTACGATGAATACGACACCGCAGATCCGGTCGACTTCTCCCAGTCTGACTCGAATGATGAAGTTGACCCAGCGTTTTTCAGCACGGTCAGCAGCGTAGTTCAGGATATTTACGGCTTTGATCCAGGTGGTCGCCCAGCGTCAACGCAGCTTCCGGAAACTTCGGAGCGAATTCTGGCCAAGATCGACTGGAACATCAATGCCGATCATCGCGCATCATTTACCTACCAAAGCACGGAAGAGTCCGGCACCAGCGTAGGATCTGATGAGTTTGTTTCGGCCTGGTATGACATCCCGGTCGATCTTGAAGCCTATACGGCCCAGTTGTTCTCGGACTGGACCTACAACTTCTCAACGACACTGCGTGTTAACTATAAAGAGTTTACGCGCGGTCAAAACTGTCGTGCAGGAGCTGGCGTCGGTGCATTCGAGCTTGAAGAGTGGCAGGTCGAGGATCTGGTAGGAACACCATTTGAAGGCTTACTTGGTGAAGATCAGGGTGGTGATTATTTCCTCGGTTGTGATCGCTTCCGTCACGCCAACGAATTCAGTGACGACCGTTTGCAGGTCTTTGCCTCCGGTGATTACTTTGTCGGTGATCACGTCGTCACCTTCGGTGCCGAATACGAAGAGTACAACCTGTTCAACTTGTTCGTGGCAAGCTCGAATGGTCGCTTTATCTTCGAGAACCCGGAGCAGCTGTTGAATCGCACTCCAGCTCGTGTGGACTATGTCAACGCGACCTCCAACAATGCCGACGATGCCGCGTCGGCCTGGGGCTACGATCGCTGGGCATTCTTCCTGCAGGATCGTTGGGCGATTACTCCGGATTTCGAGCTGAGCCTGGGCGTGCGCTACGAGCGATTCAGTCAGGACGATGAGCCGGCCTTCAGCCAGGAAATCTTCGATATCTATGGTGTTCGGACCGACAACAATCTGGACGGTAACGACCTGTTCATGCCGCGCATCGGCTTCCTGTGGACGCCGTGGGATCGTGCCACGATCAGCGGTGGATTCGGTCTGTTTGCCGGCGGCGATCCGAAAGTCTGGACGTCGAATGCGTTCCAGCCGCCTACGGTATTTGCCCGTTCAACCAACGTTACCAATGCCGATATTTTCAATGTTCCGGCTGAGCTGTTGAACCAAGTCGCGAATGCCGCCACTGGTGTGCCGATTGATTACATCGCCGACGACTTTGAAACGCCGTCTGACTGGAAAGCGTCTTTGCGCTTCGAGCAGAGCTTTGACCTGGGTAACTTCGGTGATAACTATCGTTTCTCTGCTCAGTACCTGTACACCCAGGCTCGTGATGGGTTTACCTGGCGCAACCTGGCGCAAACCGATCTATCTGAGGCACTGCCGACAGGCGTTGCTCCTGATGGCCGCGTCATTTATGCCGATCTGGAAGATCTGGATATTGACAACTTGACTGAGTTGGGGAATGTTGACGGTGGTGAAAGCCATACCTTTACGCTGGCACTGGCCAAAGCGTTCGATAATGGCTTCAACTTTGACGTCAGCTATGCCTTCCAGGATGTCGAGGCTCCGACACCGGGCACGTCATCCCGCGGCATTTCCAACTGGCGCTCCATTTTTGCAACGGATCGCAACAACCCCGACCCGACCATCTCGCCGTTTCAGACCGAGCATGCCTTCAACATCGGCTTGGGCTATGAGGTCAATCTGTTCGCGAACCTGATGACCCGACTCGACGTCTTTGGGACCATTCGTAGCGGCGACCAGTGGAGCACAACGTTTGATGTTGGTAGCTCTAACTCGCTCTTTGGCCGGGCTGGTGCTGGTGAAAGCCCGTTCGATAACAGCCCGCTCTATATCCCGAATCCGGGTAGTGATCCGCGTGTTGTCTATGGATCGGACTTCGATCAGACCGCCTTCTTCCGCTATGTCGACGAGAACGGCATTCCGGTGGGTCAGATTCATGATCCGTACTCCGAGCGTTCGGGCTGGAACAATATCTGGGATCTGCGCTTCCAGCAAGAACTGCCGGGTATTCCAGGCTTCAATCGCTTTGTTGGCGAAAACCGTTTCAAAGTTATCCTGGATATCGAGAATTTCCTGAATCTTCTGGATGAGGACTGGGGTCGCTTCGATAATGGTCCAAGCTTCGGCCAGGCCAATGTCGTCAGTGCAGATCTGGTATCGGCAGCCGATATTGCTGAATTCGGTATTGATGATGCACCCGCTCTGCGCGGTGATGATCCACGCACCACGTGCTTGTCAGCAGGCGACTGCGTCTACCGCTTCAACGAGTTCGACGACGATCCTGTGGATTTCCCGAGCGCTGTGCGCTCTGTCTACGAAATCCGTCTGACCCTGCGTTACGACTTCTGATCAAACGATTTAAGACTCGACCGTTTCGCCCGATCGGGACGGTTATTAACATTGGCCAGCCGATGATTCGGCTGGCCTTTTTTTTTGGCTTGTGCCGCTAACCGATGCCCATCTGAAGCAGTGCGCGGTTTTCTATACAATATGCGGTCGGCTTCTACGCCGATGATTGACACAACTTTATGAACTCAGGACACACCAATACCATTGAACGTGGCTGTGAAAACCACACGCTGACCACGCATATCTATCCTTCCGG
>CAKZPB010000025.1 GCA_937138395.1 uncultured Pseudomonadota bacterium | reverse complement strand
GCCGTATGCGTTTCACCGTCATACTCCACCTCTTCATTGCCCTTCAACTCGATCGTTTCGCCATCGTCCAGTTCGAACACGTAGGTGGTGTTCTCCAGGTCCTTGTCGGTGACCAGCACGCCCTGGAAGGCTTCCGGGTTGAAGCGGAAGGTGGTGCAGCCCTTCAGGCCCTGTTGCCAGGCATCCATGTAGATGTCCTTGAAGTCCTCGAACGGGAAGTCGGTCGGCACGTTGGCGGTCTTGGAGATGGATGAATCGATCCATTTCTGCGACGCGGCCTGGATGGCGACGTGTTCTTTCGGTGTGATTTCCTCGGCCGTGATGAAGTAGTCCGGCAGCTGCTCGTCTTCGTTTTCGGAAAACGGCATGGCCTTGGGGTTGACCAGGGTGCGATAGGCCAGCAGTTCGTAGGAATACACCGCAACCTTTTCCTTGCTCTTCTTGCCTTCGCGAATCACGTTGCGGTTGTAGTGATGGGCGAAGCTTGGCTCGATGCCGTTCGAGGCATTGTTGGCCAGCGACAGTGAAATGGTGCCGGTCGGCGCAATCGAGGTGTGGTGCGTGAAGCGTGCGCCGGTCTCGGCCAGCTTCTGCACCAGTTCGGGCGCAACCTCGCCGACCTTCTGCATGTAGCGGCTGTAGCGCGCGTGCAGCACGCGGCCCGGAACCCGATCACCAACGCGGAAACCGTCTTCTTTCATCTCCGGGCGCTTGCGCAGCATTTCAGCGGTGACTTCGAACTCGTCGAGCATGATCGGCGCCGGGCCTTTTTCTTCGGCCAGTTCCAGGCCGGCTTCCCAGCCGGCCACGGCCATTTCACGCGATACGCGCTCGGTGAATTCAAGCGAGTCGCCGCGGCCATATTGCTTCTTCAGCATGGTCAGCGTCGAGCCGAGGCCCAGAAAGCCCATGCCGTGGCGGCGCTTGTATTCGATTTCATGGCGCTGCTGATTCAGCGGCAGGCCGTTGATCTCGACCACGTTGTCGAGCATGCGAGTGAAGATCTTGACCGCCTTGCGGTACTCGTCCCAGTTGAAGCGGGCCTCGTCGGTGAACGGATTATCGACAAAGCGCGTCAGGTTGACCGAGCCCAGCAGGCAGGAACCATAGGCCGGAAGTGGCTGTTCGCCGCAAGGATTCGTCGCCCGAATATTTTCGACAAACCAGTTGTTGTTCTGCTCGTTGATGCGGTCGACCAGGATAAAGCCGGGCTCGGCGAAGTCGTAAGTCGACGACATGATCATGTTCCACAGGCGCTTGGCCGGCACGGTGCTGTAGATCTTGCAGGCGACCAGGCCTTCGTCATCGGTGACGTAGCCGGACTGGACCGGCCAGTCGCGCCAGATGACCTGCTCCGGGTTGTCGAGTTCAACCTCGTCGGCTTCGCTTTGCAGCACCGGGAATACCAGCGGCCAGTCGGCCTCGTCGCGCACCGCATTGACAAAGTCGTCGGTGATCAGCAGCGAGCAGTTGAATTGACGCAGCACCCCGTTTTCGCGCTTGGCGCGAATGAAGTCCATGACGTCGGGGTGCGAGATATCGAACGTGGCCATTTGCGCACCGCGGCGGCCGCCGGCCGACGACACGGTAAAGCACATCTTGTCGTAGATATCCATGAACGACAGCGGCCCGGAAGTATAGGCACCGGCACCGGACACGTAGGCACCCTTTGGCCGCAGCGTCGAGAATTCATAGCCGATACCGCAGCCGGCCTTCAGCGTCAGGCCGGCTTCGTGGACCTTGCCGAGAATATCGTGCATCGAGTCACCGATCGTGCCCGACACGGTGCAGTTGATGGTCGAGGTGGCCGGCTTGTAGGCCTGGGCACCGGCGTTGGACGTGATGCGGCCGGCCGGAATGACGCCGCGGCGCAAGGCCCACAGAAATTCACGGTACCAGCGCTCTTTGTTATCGGTGCCCTGCTCGGCATCCGCCAGTGCGCGCGCGACGCGTTTATAGGTATCGTCGATGCTTTCGTCGATGATGTCCCCACTTTTTGATTTCAGACGATACTTCTTGTCCCAGATATCCAGCGACGCATCCTGAAACTCGATTTCAGCGCGCGCTTCGGACAACGCTTCGGGCGATACACTCATTGGCTTCAACCTCTTGGAATTATTGATTTTCGTGTGGTTATCCACAACTTATCGACCGCGTTACTCACAAGTTTTTCACAAATTCTTGTGCGCTGGTCATTTTTTATACACAACATCTTGTGTTGCTGCAAGACATTCACTTTACGGGTTTTGCTGAGCGACTGCAAGGAAAAAATTGACCAAAATGGCAAGAATTTCAGGATTGCGCAGGCCGGCTCCGGACAGTGCAAGTCCCACCCGAAGATCAGCTCGGGACCCGGGCCCAAACATGACCATTGGCCTATGGCTCAGCCCGCCTGAATTGCGGCTCTCGAGCAATGGCCGGCCAAGGTTTCTACACTAGGTTCATGCTGGACATCGTGCTCTACCAACCGGAAATTCCGCCCAACACCGGCAACATCGTGCGCCTGTGCGCCAACACCGGTGCCGGGCTGCATTTGATTCAGCCGCTGGGCTTTCAACTGGACGACAAGAAAATGCGCCGCGCGGGCCTGGACCACACGCAGCGTGCCCGCCTGAATGTGCATGAACATCTGGACGCCTGTCGCGCGGCCCTGCCCGGTCGACGCTGGCTGGCCGTCGAGACCGGCGACGGCCGCCGCTTCGACCAGTGCGACTTCCGCGATCACGACGTGCTGCTGTTCGGCTCCGAAACGCGGGGCTTGCCCGAAGAGGTCCTGGCCGATTTTGATTCACAGCATCGGCTGTGCATTCCGCAGTGCGATGGCTCGCGCAGCCTGAACTTGTCCAACGCGGTGGCGGTGGTGACCTATGAAGCCTGGCGACAGCTGGGATTCGAAGGGGCCGGACAATAGTCAGCGCACTGCTCATTGATCACCCTGGCTGTGCCATGATTGTGTCGTTTTTTCGCTAGAGTCGAGTCATGTCCATTCAAGAGTCCGTACTGAAAAGCTCCAGGCTCGAGCGCGCCTATCAGCTGCTGGTCAACGAGGAAGACGCGCGGGTGTGTCGGGAGATTTCCGAAGAAGCCTGTCGCGTGGTGCCGGGCAACTTCTTTCTGCAGATTCTGACCCAGTTCCTGACCAAGCTCGGCGACACCATCGCCAACCCGAAGACAGTGCTGGCCTGGCTGCTGTCGGCGCTGTCGGCGCCGGGCGTGTTCACCGCCTTCCTGGTGCCGATTCGTGAATCCGGCTCGCTGATCCCGCAGCTGCTCATCGCCAGCTTCGTGCGCCGCCAGGCCGTGCGCAAATGGACGTTCGTGATCGGCTCGGTGCTGCAGGCGCTGGCCGTGTTCAGCATGGCGCTGGTCGCGGCCTTTCTGACCGGCACGGCGGCCGGCTTCGGGCTGATTGCTGCGCTGATCGTATTCAGCCTGTCGCGCGGCTTGTGCTCGGTGGCATCCAAGGACGTGCTTGGCAAGACCGTGCCGAAAACCCGGCGCGGGCGGGTCAGCGGCTGGTCCGAGTTCATGGCCGGGCTGGTCGCAATCGGCCTCGGCATCGTGCTGCTGGTCAATTCCAATGACGGTGAAACCAGTGCGGCGGTCTGGGTCATTCTGCTGGCCATCGCCGGCGGCCTGTGGCTGCTGGCCTCGGCCACCTACAGCAGCATCCGCGAAGAACCGGGCGAGACCGACGGCGGGGGCAACGCGGCGACTGAAGCCATTCAGCGCCTAAGCCTTTTGAAAGAAGACCAGGATTTCCGCAACTTCGTTATTGCTCGATCCTTGTTGTTGTGCTCGGCCTTGAGCGCGCCCTTTTTCATCACCCTGGCGCATGAGAACACCGGCGGTGCGCTGCTGTCGCTGGGCCTGTTTGTGATTGCCGACGGCGTTGCCAAGCTGGTGTCGGCGCCGATCTGGGGCCAGTTTGCCGATCAATCGAGTCGACAGGTCATGATGGCGGCCAGCACCGCATCGGCCCTGGTCGGCCTGGTGTTGATCGGCCTGGTCAACTTCGTGCCGTTGCTGGGCGGTCAGATCTGGCTGTATCCGGTGGCGTTCTTTCTGCTGATGGTCAGCCATGCCGGCGTGCGCATGGGGCGCAAGACCTACGTCGTCGACCTGGCCGGTGGCAACAAGCGCACCGACTATGTCGCCGTCAGCAATACCGTCATCGGCGTCATTCTGCTCTTGACCGGTGGCATCGGTGCGCTGGCCAGCCTGTTCTCGACTACGCTGGTCATTCTGGTGCTGGCTGCGATGGGTTTGACCGGGGC
>CAKZPB010000024.1 GCA_937138395.1 uncultured Pseudomonadota bacterium | reverse complement strand
GACAACGGCGGCAAATTTTCCAAAATCAATCGGCCCACCGCAGGCGCAATTGAAGAACAGGATCTGCCGGTCGGCGACCACCCCCATCAGCTGTATTCACTGGCAACGCCCAATGGGGTCAAGGTGACCGTACTGTTTGAAGAGCTGCTGGAGCTTGGCCTGACCGATGCCGAATACGATGCCTGGTTGATCGATATCAGTGAAGGCGATCAATTTGGCTCAGGCTTTGTCGAAATCAATCCCAACTCGAAAATTCCGGCGATGCTGGATCGCAGCACGACCCCGCACACGCGCGTGTTCGAGTCTGGCAGCATCTTGTACTACCTGGCGCGTAAATTCGGTCAGTTCATTCCCGGCGAACCGCATGCCCGGACCGAGTGCATGAACTGGCTGTTCTGGCAAATGGGCAGCGCGCCCTACCTGGGCGGCGGATTTGGGCACTTCTATGCCTACGCACCAATCAAGATCAAGTATTGCATTGATCGTTTTGCGATGGAAACCAAACGCCAGCTCGACGTGCTTGATCAACACCTGGCCCGGAATGAGTGGATGGCCGGCGAGGACTACAGTATTGCCGATATGGCGATCTGGGCCTGGTACGGCCAGCTTGTACTGAGCCGATTGTATGACGCCGGCGAATTTCTACAGGTACAGCAATACGAAAACGTTCAACGATGGTCCAGGCAAATTGATGAACGGCCTGCCGTGCAGCGTGGCCGCATGGTCAATCGGCCATTCGGCAAGCCTGAAATGCAATTGCACGAACGGCACGATGCCAGTGATTTCGAATTTGGCACGCAAGACAAAATCAATCCAGAATCCGATTAAGCGAGGCCTCCTGGCGTGCTGGTCGCATTCAACAAGCCATTTGGTGTGCTGTGTCAGTTCAGCGGTCATGGACGAACGCTGGCCGATTTCATCAACATTCCGAATATTTATCCGGCCGGGCGGCTGGACAAGGATTCAGAGGGCCTGTTGCTACTGACCGATGACGGCAGACTGCAGGCTCGGATTTCATCGCCGAAATTCAAGCAGTTGAAAACGTATTGGGTGCTGGTTGAGCGTGAGCCTGATCAGACGGCGATCGAGCAGCTGCAAACCGGTATTGAACTGAACGACGGTCCGACGCGACCTGCAAGCGTCCGGCGAATCGAACCGCCAGTAGCACTGTGGGAGCGGATTCCCCCTGTTCGCGTCCGAAAAACGGTGCGCGATGTGTGGCTGGAGATCGGCTTGACCGAGGGCCGAAATCGACAGGTCCGCCGGATGACTGCAGCGGTTGGTCACCCGACACTGCGATTGATACGCTGGTCGATTGGCAGCTGGTCTTTGGAAGGATTGGGGCCTGGCGAGTTCAGGTCGCTATCGTGATTCATGCGCAAGCAACAAGCGGTCGGGTTTTCTGTACAGCGCTGTTCAGTAATGCGAATTAAAGCGGGTTTGGGCCGTAGCGATTCTCGCCGGGCGTGCCCTGCTCGACCATCATGAACAGCCAAATCAGAAGCCCGATGATCGGCACCAGGAAACTCAGTGCCCACCATCCAGTTCGATTTGTATCATGCAGGCGGCGCACCGTAACGGCAGCTGTCGGGATCAACATGGCAAGCACATACGCTCCGCCAAGCAGGCCAACGCTGCCTGCGTGATGGACGATGCCGATCAGGTTGTCGAACAGGGTCAAGCCAATGAAGAACAGCATGTTCATCAAAAAGAACAGCCAGTACTGACGGCGCGTCGCGCGACCGTTGAACGTCGCATAATTGCCAAGTACATAAAGGTATTCAGTCATGATTTCAGTCACTCCCTGTCTAATTGCCCAACGCATAGAGCAGACCGAGCCCGAGCACACCCAACGTGATCAACACTGCCGTGGTGATGCCAAACACACGCAGCTCTTGCTGCAGCGTTTGCAGGGTTTCGGCGCGTGTGCCGCGATAGGCGTATACCGGCTGCCCTTTGAATCCGCGACTGGCTGACAACCATTCGCGATGAGGGTCCAGCTCACCGACCAGACAAACGGATTGACGGGCCGGCAACACCTCTTCCCACAATACCAAATCTTTCCAGAAACTTTTCCTGGGCGGCTCGTCAAAATGCCGGCCACGATCATCGATGGCCGTCGTCGCCGATACCTGGTATTCCAGCGCTTTGCCGCGATGGGCATCAATTGCCGTCATGTCTGTGGCGAGCAGTGTCTCGAACAAGTTCGCTAATTGCGATTCACAGTCTTTGGCCTTGATCTGATTTCTGAGTGAATCCTGCAAAACGGGGAACGAGGCCAATGTAATCTTCCGCTGATCATTGACCAACTTGCACGGTCGAAAACTCAACCCACCGGCGATCGTGAGCAGGCTTGAACCGGTCCCACCAGACGAACTGCGTGTCGTTTTGGGTTGAGCAATCTGGAAACGAAAGCCGACGCAAGCCTCATCGGTCAGGGGTGAATCGATGCTCTCGAATTCTTCTAGCGGTTGCAGCTTTCCTTCCAGCGCTACTTGTTGTTGCGCTTCCGGCATGGAGTCGGCAACAAAGTGATTCTTGAGTATCCGGTAATTTCGCGAATCGATCCAGACACTGCGCCCGATCAATACGCCAAGACCAAGGGCAACGACTCCACCCCAGGCCATCACCGCCCCAACCCAGCCCGGGATCTGGAGCATGGCATTGCTGGCCAGAAAAAAAAGCCCCAGCAGCAGCACAATCGCCGGAATGATTTTGAAAAGAAAGTAACGTTCTTTGGCTTGATTCATTTTCATTTATTCCCATGATTACTGACTCTTGGCCACAAGGAAGCTCTGAGCCAGTCGATGTGCGCTACGGTTATTATCACTCGCGCCAGCCCACACAATCTGCGGCTTCTCCAACAAAAAATCACGCTCCACGCAGGCTTGTTCAGCGCTTCCTTGGTGCATCATCAGAACAACCAGGCCTTTGTTTGCCGATATCGAGTTGGTCGTCATGAGTACTTGGGACACAGTATGGATCAATCACGCCATGTTCTCCTGTTATTGACAATCAAAGACATCAACCTGTTCAGATAATCAAGACTGTGATATCAACTGACCTGTAAGCGCGCCGTGCAGATCCATTGCCATTCTCAAGCGATTGAACTGCCGAACAGGGCGATTGATCGTGCTTTCCTTGTCACCAATTCTGTAGTCCGAAATTACTTACAGCGCCCGCAATGGATACCCTCCTGTATCGTAGACATATTCAGGAACCTGACCCAGTAGAGATGGATCGGCCAGCTGGACAGAACCCCAGGTGAAGGGTCAGATTCTGCCCTCAAGCACACTGGATCCAGCCCTGTGCCAGCGCCCATTAATTTTGTAACCCTGTGGTTTAGCCGTTCGGAGTATCCGGATCCAAGATGCAATTGTCTGCAGTTTCATAAGCCGCCTATCAAAGCTGCGAATTATGCGCTGAAGCGGTATAGCTACTCGAAGCTATCGGCAAAGAGTTGATCGTCATTAGCCAGCCAGGCAAACAGGTTCAGCGCATACTGAAGATTGTCAAAACGCGTAATGTCAGTGCCTGCACCATTGGTATTGAAAAACGTATTTCGATCAAAGTGGCCGGCAATTCGGCCAGCATCCACCTTCAACGTCACCAGGGCGCCGTCCATCACTGTTACCGGTCGACTCTGGCCCTGATTGTTTGCGCCAAACGGTGGCTGATTCACACGCGTGTTGTTTTTGGCACGCACCAGCACCTGTCCTGCAACAGTGGTATCAATCGGGGATACGCCCTCGCCATCGAAGGCATTGATTCCAGCCAGAATCGGATGATCGGCCTGATCATAGTCATCATCGGTCCTGCGCAGGACATAGGTACCCTGATCCTGATTCATTACCAAGCCAAATCGATCAAGAAAGCCCTGATCTGAACTCGGTGCATCGCTCCAGTCACCACCAAAGTTGGCGTCTGAGATGAACAGCACGCCACCGCCCGCGCGAATATACTGCTCGACCGCATCGATAGCGGGTGTTTCATAAACTGCATTGTTCGAACCCAGCACCACTACCGAATATGCAGAGAGATTCAGCATTTCAAAGGCGACTGGCAGGCCTTCACTTGGCCCCGATTTATTTTCAGCCATTTCCGTGATTTGCTCGACAAGATACCCGTCACTTTCAAGGGCTTCTCGCAGCTGCGCCCAGCCGTGATTCCCCCCGCTGGTGGAGATGTTGAAGACATCAGCCAACTGTTCGGTTCGCTGCGCATCATTGCCTGCTTCAAGAAAACCGCCTGAACGATCGGCGCCACGGACGAACAAAATGCTTGCCTGAGATAGCGCTGATGATGCGTAGCATGCGATCAGAAGAATCACTATCCAGCGTGTACGTTTTTTCCATACGGCACTGTTTTCTGGATAAGAACATATAGGATCAGGGCAGATCCGGATTTCTTTTTCAATCGTTTCACTCATCATCTTCTGCCCTATCATCAAGCCCGTACCAACGCTCAGTTCTCTAACTCTTCCCAACGCTGATAGGCCGCATCGAGTTCGTTTTGAAGTTGCTGAGCGCGTGCGGTTTTTTCAGCGACTATTTCGGGAGGCTGACGGAAGAAGGCAGGATCGTTCATCGCCTGGCCAAGTTCGGAAATTTCTTTTTCCAGCGCTTCGACTCTTGCCGGCAATTGCTCCAGCTCGCGGGCGAGTTTGTAGCTGAGCTTCTTAGGTTTTTTGGATTCCTGCATTCGATGAGATTCGCTTGCAGGACGATCCGGTAACGCGGCCTCTTCGGCTTCAAGCTGGACACGCGCTCGCTGATGCCGCTGCCAGTCGCTGTAGCCGCCGACATAATCGCCCACTCGGCCATCGCCTTCCATCACCAGACAGCTGGTAATCACATGGTCCAGAAATGCCCGGTCGTGGCTGACCAGCAACAGCGTACCTGGATACTCGGCCAGGCGCTCTTCCAACAACTCCAGCGTTTCGGCGTCCAGGTCATTGGTCGGTTCATCCATCACCAGCAGGTTGGAGGGTCGTGCGAACAATTTGGCCAGCAATAAGCGATTGCGCTCTCCGCCTGAGAGCTTGGTAATCGGTGCGCGCGCCCTTTCGGGCGTGAACAGAAAATCCTGCAGATAGCCAATGACGTGCTTCTGTTTGCCATTGACCTCGACAAAGTCTTTGCCTTCGGCCACATTTTCCGCCGTAGTCCAGTCTTCGCGCAGTTCAGTTCGATGCTGGTCAAAATAGGCAACCTGCAGATTGGTGCCGAGCGTGACTTCACCAGTATCAGGTTCAAGCTGGCCCAGTAAAAGTTTGAGCAGGGTCGATTTACCGCTGCCGTTGCGGCCGATCAGACCAATGCGATCGCCGCGCAGGATCAAGGTCGAAAAATCCCGCAGCATGAGCTGATCGCCATAACTGAAACCTACATTCTCGGCTTCAATCACCTTCTTGCCTGATTGTCCGGCGCTGGACACGCTCATTTGCACCGAGCCCTGACGCTCGCGTCGCTCGGCTCGTTCCGCCCGCAGTTTCTTCAGCGCGCGCACCCTGCCCTCGTTTCGCGTGCGACGAGCCTTGATGCCCTGGCGGATCCAGATTTCTTCCTCGGCCAGCTTCTTGTCGAACCGCTGCTGCTCCAGTTCTTCCGCATGCGCGCGTTCCTCGACCCGGCGCAGGTAATTGGCCCAATCCCCGGTCCATGAAGTGACTTGCCCTCGGTCAATCTCAACGATGCGCGTCGCCAGCGCCTGCAGGAATCGACGATCATGCGTAACAAATACCAGCGAACCGTCGAAACTGATCAGAAACTTTTCCAGCCATTCAATCGATTCAATATCCAGATGGTTGGTCGGCTCATCGAGCAGCAGCAAATCGGGCTGCTGCACCAACGCCTGCCCCAACGCCACGCGGCGCTTCATGCCGCCCGAAAGATCGGAAAATGCCTGTTCACCGTCCAATTCCAACCGCTGCAGCACCTTGTCGACCTGCTGATCGAGATCCCAGCCGTTGGCTGCATCAATCTGTTCCTGAATATTGCTGAGCTTTTCGGCATCGAATTCGCCCTGCGCCAGGCGATGATACTCAGCCAGCAGGCTCCCCACATCACCCAGCCCGGCAGCTACCTGATCAAACACCGTGCCCGCCACACTGGGCGGCACCTCTTGCTGCAGGCGCGCCACGCGCACGCCCGGCCCATGCACAACCTCGCCATCATCCGGCTGCAACTCGCCGGCGATCAACTTCATCAACGTGGACTTCCCCGCCCCGTTCCGACCCACCAGGCACACCCGCTCGTTTGGATGAATATCCAGCGAAACAGCATCCAGCAACAGCGGGCCGCCGATGCTGAATTCAAGGTTTTTAAGCGTAATTAACATGATATTTGGATTCAATGATGGGAATATGGCGTGAGCACCTCTGGAGACGCTGGATGAATCGCGTTTCAGCCGGTAAGGTTGGGCTCGTGTAGTGCGGCACCAGTGAACGTAACCGAAGCGACGATCGAGTGGCGACTGCCACAACGAGCCGCGGATCAACAGCAGGGCAAGCTCTGTGCAGGAATTCCACCTCGATTGAAAGAGTGAATGGACTCACTGGCCTGGATTGACCGATTGCGATAACCATTCCTTATGAATGGGTGTTATGACCATCAGCGGTCGCTCAAGCCGATCTGCTCGCTAATGCGCTGTCGCGTCCACATACCGCTGTAAAGCTTACATCAAATTTCGACAAAGCCCAGCAATGCGAGGCGATTGGAATTATGCAAATGCCCGTAACGCGCTTCAAAGCGCAGCGAGCATCTGTCCCACCAGTGTGGTCGCCGGCGCGCAGGCGTCCGGAGCGTACAAACAGTCCGTGAGGAACCCGGGCACCGCCGGGTGCGGCCAGTCAAGTGCGCAGTAGTTATTCGGAAAAGAAGCAGACAGTCTTAAAGCGATTCAGAGCGTCGCGAGCGCTTGACCAGGCGCAA
>CAKZPB010000023.1 GCA_937138395.1 uncultured Pseudomonadota bacterium | reverse complement strand
TTTATTGGCAAGACACGATTGTTATTACAAGCGGTCAGTCGCATCAGCCGGCGAAGCCGTGCGGCGAAATCGCTTTTGATTTTAAGCAACTAGCCAAAAAAGCATGTCTTTAGCCAGCGAAGCCGTGCGGCGAAACGCTCAAGATTTTGAAGTTCTGAAAATTAACTGAGCGATGAAGCTGGTGATAGAACGTCCATTCCACCCATCCAAGGGCGTAAAACCTCCGGAATAGTGACTGATCCATCCTGGTTCTGGTAATTCTCCAGTACCGCGACCAGCGTGCGACCGACGGCCAGGCCGGAGCCATTGATGGTGTGCACGAGTTCCGGTTTGCCGGTTTCGGGGTTGCGCCAGCGGGCCTGCATGCGGCGAGCCTGAAAGTTGCCGAAATGGCTGCAGGACGAGATTTCGCGATAGGCCTGCTGGCCCGGCAACCAGACTTCCAGATCATAGGTCTTGCAGGCCGAAAAGCCCATATCGCCCGCGCACAGCAGCATGGTCCGATACGGCAGTTCCAGCGCTTCAAGCACGGCCTCGGCGTGAGCGGTCAGCTGCTCCAGGCAGTCCTCGGCCTCATTCGGCAGGCTGATTTGAACCAGCTCGACCTTGTCGAACTGGTGCTGGCGGATCATGCCGCGCGTATCTTTGCCGTAGGAACCGGCCTCGCGACGGAAACACGGCGTATGCGCAACAAATTTGAGCGGCAGATGGCCTGCCTCGATGATGTCATCGGCGACCAGATTGGTCAGCGAAACTTCCGCCGTGGGAATCAGATAGCGCACCGGGTCATCATCGATTCGAAAGGCATCATCCTCGAACTTGGGCAGCTGCCCGGTGCCGCGCATGGCGGCGGCACTGACCAGATACGGCACGTAAGCTTCGGTATAGCCATGCTGCTCGACATGCATCTGCAGCATGAACTGCGCCAGCGCGCGCTGCAGTTGCGCCAAAGGCCCCGTCAGCACGGTAAACCGGCTACCGGAAAGCTTGGCGGCGCGTTCGAAATCCATGCCGGCCAGGGCCTGGCCCAGCTCGACATGGTCGCGCGGCTCAAAATCCAGTTCGCGCGGTTGTCCTGAGCGACGGACTTCCGAATTGTCGTCTTCTGACCTTCCGTCCGGAACGTCATCGGCCGGTATATTCGGCATGTCCAGCATCAGGTCCTCGAGCCCCTGCTGGACCTGATCGAGTTGCTCCTGAATCGAGCGCATCTGCTCGCCTATTTGGGCGACCTGTTGCTTCAGCGGCTCGATGTCCTCGCCCTGCGCCTTGGCCTGCCCAATCGACTTGGATTGCGTGTTGCGCTGATTTTGCAGTTGCTGCAGCTCGGTCTGCAGTTTTTTCCGTTGCGTCTCGAACGACGCATAGTGCTCCATATCCAGGTGGTAGCCGCGCCGGGCAAGGCCGGCGGCCGCGCCTTCCAGATCATGTCGCAGGAGTTGGGGGTCAAGCATCAATACACCTCAAAAAAACCGTTGAACGCTCAAATCAAAGCCTGATGATAGCCAACAATGGTCCAGGACCGAGATCCAATCGACTCAAGCACTTGCATAGGGATGCTGGAAGATGACCCCTGCTTCCCGCTCGGGTCCGGTAGACAGCATGTGCACCGGCGCCTCAACGAGTTCTTCCAGTCGCTCCAGATAAGCCCGCGCGCCGGCCGGCAACGCATCTGCATCGGTCATGCCGCGCGTATTCCCTTGCCAGCCCGGAATGGTTTCGTAGACGGGTCGTGCATCTGCCCATTCTTCGGCACCCAGCGGGAAGTGGTCAATGCCGTCATAGTCCACGCAGACCTTGACCTGATCGAATCCATCCAGCACATCCAGCTTGGTGATGCAAAGGCCTGTGATGCCGTTGATCTTGACCATTCGTCGCAGCGCGACCGCATCGATCCAGCCACAGCGGCGTGGGCGACCTGTCGTAGCACCAAACTCAACGCCGCGCTCAGCCATCCGATGGCCGTAGTCATCGTCCAACTCGGTCGGAAACGGTCCGGCTCCGACGCGAGTGGTGTAGGCCTTGGTAATGCCCAACACGTAGTCGATGTCTTGCGGGCTGACGCCAGCCCCGGTCATGACACCGCCGATGGTTGTATTCGACGAAGTCACAAACGGATACGTGCCATGGTCGATGTCGAGCAGGCTGCCCTGAGCACCCTCGAACAACAACGCCTTGCCTTGAGCGCGCAGTGCATGCAGATCCGCGGTTACGTCGCACAGCATCGGCTTGAGCTGTTCGCCGAGCATCGCCGCCTGATCGGACACCTCTGCCACGTCCAGCGGATCGGCCTGATAATAATGCTGCAGCAAGAAGTTGTGATAATCGAGCACGCCGCCCAGCTTGTCGGCCAGACGCTTGGGGTCGGTCAGATCAGCCAGCCGAATGCCATGACGCGAGGCCTTGTCTTCATAAACAGGGCCGATCCCGCGACCGGTCGTGCCAATGGCCTTCTTGCCCTTGGCGCGTTCCCGTGCCTGGTCCAGCGCTTCGTGACACGACAGGATGACCGGACAAGCGCCGGATAAACCCAGTCGACTGCGCACTTCGATGTCATGCTGCTCCAGTCCGTCGATCTCCTTGATCAGGGCTGCCGGTGCGACCACGACGCCATTGCCGATCAGACAGCGCGCACGCTGCGTCAGAATGCCGGACGGAATGAGATGAAGCACGGTTTTCTTGCCGTCCACCACCAGCGTATGACCAGCATTGTGGCCACCCTGAAAACGCACGACCGCATCGGCATCATGGGCCAATAGATCAACAATCTTGCCCTTACCCTCGTCGCCCCATTGGGTGCCGAGAATGACGACAGAACGAGACATGCTTTCGACTCCCTAGATTGCGCCAGTCGGGCACTGGGCATGCCGACCCGCTATGAGGCCGGAGGGATGCCCACCCGGCTCAACAAAGTTATCTTGCGATTTGAAACAGTATAAACCCGGAGACCACCATGATGAGCCCACCAACCCGAATGGTGCGTTCAGGAAGCTGGCTGATCTGATCGATCATGCGCGACCAGCCGCCCGGATTCAGTGCCGGAAACAGCCCTTCGAGTATCAGCACCAGCGCAATGACCAGCACCAGATCACTCAACACGGCCGATGCTCCCGATTATTGCCGCAGGCCATACACCGATGGCTTACTGCTGCTGGTCAAAGTAGCGGAAGAAGTCCGATTCGGTGTCCATCAGCATGATATCACTGCCCTGGTTAAAGCTTCTGCGATAGGCTTCAAGGCTGCGCAGAAATGCATAGAACTCAGGGTCCAGCTCATAGGCCTCGGCATAGATACGCGTGGCCTGCGCATCGCCATCACCACGCAGACGTGCCGCGTCACGTTCGGCCTCGGCAAGCAAGACGCGCACCTCGCGATCGGCTTCGGCTTGAATTTCCTCGGACTGCTCTCGACCCAGTGAGCGCAGTTCATTGGCAAACTCCGTCCGCTGCGTTTCCATTCGCTCGAATACAGAGCCGAGCACTTCTTCGGTCAATTCGATCTTCTTGATGCGGACATCACGAACATCAATGCCGAACTGCTGAAAACTCGTGTTCGCGCGTTCCTGTAGCCGGTCCATCATGTCGCGGCGTTGTTCAGACACCACTTCACTAAGCGTCAAACTGGCAAACTCGGCGCGCAGCGTGTCATTGATCAACTGCGCCAGGCGCGAGCGTGCAATGCCGAAGTTACCGCCAGACGTCGAGGTATAGAACAGGTCAGGATTCGTGATTTGCCAAAGCACGTAGTAGTCGACTTCGACGAATTTCTGTTCCTGCGTATTCATTCGCTCAGGCTGCATGTCCAGCGTGATCAAACGATTATCCAGCTTGATGACGTTGTTGATGAACGGCATCTTCAGATGCAGGCCGGGCTCGTAGTCACTGCGCAGAATTTCACCGAGCCGGAACTTGATGGCAAACTCGGTTTCCTTGACCATAAACAAGCTGTTCAGTCCAACGAACAGGGCCAGGATGATAATAATTGGAAGAAAAAATCTCATGGTTATCGTCCTTCACGTCCGGTGCGTTGACGATTCGAATTGCTGCTCGACGAGCCCTGCGAATCCTGGTTGAACATCGGCGGTGGGGGCGGTGATCCACTGGACTGGCCCGCGCTGCCGGTCATGCGATCGAGCGGTAGATACAGCAAATTGTTGCCGGATTGGGTATCGAGCAGAATCTTGGGCACGGTGGAATAGAGCTCTTCAAGCGCCTGCAGATACAAGCGCTGGCGAGTGACTTCAGGGGCCAGCGCATATTCCTCGTATACCGCGACAAAACGATCGGACTCACCTTCGGCCTGCGCAATCACCGAATCGCGATAAGCCTGGGCCTCTTCCAGAATTCGTGCGGCCTGACCACGAGCCTCGGGCACGACCTGATTGGCATAGGCTTGGGCCTGGTTGGCAAAGCGCAGCTGATCCTCACGCGCACGCACCACGTCGTCGAACGCATCCTGAACCTGGCTTGGCGGACGAATATCCTGCAGCGCAAATTCAGTCATCACAATACCCGAATCGTACAGATTGACGATTTCCTGAAGCAGCTCCCGGGTCTTGATCGCAATATCGCTTCGACCGGCTTCAAGAATGAAATCCATATTGTTCGTACCGACAATCTCACGAATCGAGCTGTCAGCAGCTTCGACCAGTGATTCTTCCGGATTCAGAACATTGAACAGGAATTTTTCCGGCTCGATGACCTGGTACTGAACCGCATAGCCTACTTCGATCAGGTTTTCATCTCCGGTCAGCATACGCGTTCGATTTTCAATCGAGCGTACTTCGGAAATATCGACTTTTTCGATGACTTCGATAGGCGCTGGGAACGTAAAGTTCAGGCCCGGCTGCAGCGTGCGTACATATTCGCCAAATCGTGTAACGACCCCTCGCTCAGGCTCATCGATGATGTGAATGGAATTCCACAAGATCCAGATCCCGGCCAGTACCAATACCAGCGAAAAGATACCACCAAGTCCGGGCCCACCAGAATTGCCGGATTTCTTGCTGCCGCCGCTATCGCCGCCAATAATTTGCTTCAGGCGCTTCTGTACGTTGGTAAATACTTCGTCAAGGTCAGGTGGCTGTTGCCCTCCACCGCCTTTCCAGGGGTCTTGGCCGTTATTTCCGCCACTGCCTTTTCCAGGCTCATTCCAGGGCATTCAAATCTCCATAGCGTGACCGGTAGGGCCACATTGATTAAATACGAGCGTTATACAAGACGCAAAGACTACACCAAACTTGTCAACATTTTAGCAGGTGTTGATCGACCCAAGACCCATCTCGACCACCCAGTCTCGACAATTCCCGAGCATCACGGCGCGCAAGATCGACTTGAAGTCGGCTAGAGCCATTCTCGGTGACCTGTTCGTCAACAATTGCACCCAGATCGAACAGCTGCGAACGCAGCTTCTGCAAGGGGGCCGGTAGCTCGACCCAGCGACAGATGCGCCCCTCACTGACGCGTTCTTCAATCGCATCAAGCAACGCCTGCAGACCGTCACCTGTCTGCGCTGAAACCCAGACCTGAGTGGGAATGCCAAGATCATCACGCACGACCACGGGCGCGCGATCCACCAGGTCGATCTTGTTGAATACCTTCAACCGGGGCAAATCGCTTGCGCCGATCTGCTCCAGCACCTCATCGACCGTTTGCTGATGGACATCCAGGGCCGGATCGGAAGCATCGACCACATGCAGCACCAGGCTGGCTGACAGCGTTTCTTCCAGCGTTGCGCGAAACGCGGCGATCAGCTCGTGCGGCAGATGTTCGATAAACCCTACCGTATCACTGGCCAGAACCGCCGAACCACGAATGCCATCGATTTTTCGCACCGTTGGGTCAAGCGTCGCAAACAATTGGTCCTTGGCAAAGACCTCGGCGTCTGTAATCCGATTGAACAGCGTCGATTTACCGGCGTTTGTGTACCCGACAAAGGCCACCAGTGGTGGCGTATTGGATTGATCCTGACCGGACCTTGCGCTGCGACCCAGCGCCCGATGACGCTCAACCCGGTTCAGGCGGGATTTCAGCATCCGGATGCGATCGGCAACCAGTCGGCGATCCGTTTCGAGCTGGGTTTCACCCGGTCCACGCATGCCGATCCCACCGCGCTGTCGCTCGAGGTGCGTCCAGCCGCGGATCAGCCGCGTGGATAAGTGGCGAAGTTGAGCCAGCTCGACCTGCAGCTTGCCTTCATGAGACTGTGCGCGCTGGGCAAAGATATCCAGAATCAGCGTTGTGCGGTCCAGCACGGCAGTGCCGATGGCGCGGCCCAGGTTTCGTTCCTGAATCGGGCTCAACCGGTGATTGAACAAGACCAGTGAAGCCTCTTGCTGCTTGACGCGTTCGGCAAGCTCATCGACTTTACCAGTGCCGATCAGGAATCGGGCTTCAGGCTGGTCCTTGCGCGTACAGACCTCATCGACCACTGTGCAACCGGCTGCTTCGGCCAGTCGCTGGAACTCCTCTTGGCTTCGTTGGTCGAGTGGCTGGCCAAAACTGGGATGAACCAGTATGGCGCGGGTTACTGCAGGTTCTGGCTGTGTGCGATGCGAATGAAGTATGTTGACTAGTCCTGCTGTTCGTCGTCCGACGGTGCAATGCGCACATTGCGCGCTGGAACCACGGTCGAAATCGCATGCTTGTAGATCATTTGACTGACCGAGTTTTTCAGCAACACGACAAAATTGTCAAAGGATTCGATCTGACCCTGTAGTTTGATGCCGTTGATCAGGAAAATCGACACGGGAACGCGTTCTTTGCGCAGTGCATTCAAAAATGGATCTTGTAGTGAGTGACCCTTGCCAGACATCGTGTTCTCCTTTATAGCTTGTAATTATTCTTGGTCGATCGCGATTCAGACAGCCAATGATTCGATGGGAAGAGCGTTCAAACGTTGCCGTACCATTCCCCCACACGCTTGTTTATAAGGGCAAAACCGTTCGATTTCAATCGATTTGCCTCCATTGTATCGACAAATTCTGGGTCGTACCAGCGCGATCGACCGAATTGACGAAGCGCAGTCAGCTGTCGTTTTGCCAGCTGTCTGGTCGCGGCGGCCCCTTTCGCAACCCATTCAGCATGTCTGATTCTGCCATCCAGATAGTCAATGGTTTGACGATACCCGACCGCACGGAACGCCGGCAGATCAGCAAAATCAGGAAAACGCGTGATCAACCCACGCACTTCGTCGACCAATCCCAGTGCCTGCATTTGTTCCCAGCGCCGGTTGATCCGGCTGTGCAGCACCTCACGATCTGCACAGGTAATGACCAGAAACAGGCTGTCCGGCATCCGGTCCTCGCCGCGCCCGGTCATCAGGTCGCTGGGTTTTCTACCCGTGATCTGATGAATCTCCAGCGCCCGCTGAATGCGCTGCGGGTCATTCGGACCGATTTGCCGGCCCAGGTCGGGATCGAGCTGGCTCAATTCTCGATGGAGGGCTTTCCAGCCCAGATCTGCTGCGCGTTTGCTCAGCGCCGCACGAATCGATTCATTGGCCGGGGGCAGTCGATCCAGGCCGTAGCGCAGTGCATTCAGGTATAGCGTGGTACCGCCGACCAGGATTGGAATCCGTCCATGTTGACGAGCGAAATGAATGCGCTGCGTCGCATCGTCGACGAAATCAGCTGCAGAATAGGCCTGATCGGGTTCCCGGATATCAATCAAAGCATGGGGGTAGTGCCGCAGCGTCTCGACATCGGGCTTGGCCGTGCCGACATCCAGGCCGCGGTAGACCTGGGCCGAGTCGGCACTGATCAGTTCGGCTGGCCATTGATCAGCCAGTCGCATGGCAATTTCGGTTTTGCCGGCAGCCGTCGGTCCGGCAATGACCAGCGTCGGCGGCAGTCGTTCATGATCGACTGCGGTACTTGATTTGCCGTCGTTCACGCTGCTATGGCTCAACCCTCTGTCTGAAGCTTCAGCCACAGGCACCCTCGATCGCCTGCGGCTTCATCGATCTGCTGCAGGCGCACTTGATGCGCTGCCTGCTCTTCGGCCGAAGCTCGATGAACGCAGATCAACTCCGGGTCGATCGCATGCTGCTTTGAATTGCTCGAAGCGGAATACTGCGGCGCCAGATCCAGCGCCATGGCCACCTGGCCTCCGGTCATCAGCAAGTACACCTCAGCCAGCAGTTCGGAATCGAGCAAGGCACCGTGCAGCGTCCGGTTGGAGTTGTCGACCTCATAGCGTTTGCACAAAGCATCCAGGCTGACGCGTTGACCAGGATGGAGTTCACGGGCGAGCTGCAGCGTGTCCAGAATTTGCGCGACCTGGTCGGTGTGAACAGGGGCCTCCAGGCGGGCAAACTCCGCATCCAGAAAGCCCACATCGAATGCCGCGTTATGTATGACCAACTCGGCATCGCGAATGAACTCGATCAAATCATCGGAAATGTCGGCAAAGCGAGGCTTGTCCTGCAGAAACTCGTTGGTCAGACCGTGCACGTTCAGCGCCCCGGATTCAACATCACGCTCCGGATTGATGTATTCATGGAACTGCCGCCCGGTCAACCGTCGATCGATCATTTCCAGGCAGCCGATTTCAATAATTCGATGGCCTTCCTCGGGCTCCAGCCCGGTGGTTTCCGTGTCAAGAATGATTTGTCGCATGGATTTCAAAGGTGCTCAGAGAGTTCGCCAGAGTGTTGAGTGGTTTCTTAAAAAGCCCGGAACCGCAGATTACGCTGATTTCGCAGATTGTTCCCTCAAGTTGGTCACGAGTTTGCCTCGCTTTTAATCTGCCTGCATCTGTGAAATCTGCGGTTCATTGGTATTGTTTTGCAACTATTGTCAGCGCTCGATCGCCGAGGTGGCCAGCTCATCGGCACGATCATTTTCAGGATGTCCTGAGTGGCCCTTGACCCAGAGCCATTCAATATCATGGTGCTCCGCCGCACGCGCCAGGCGCTGCCAAAGCTCGGCATTCTTGACGGGCTTTCTGGCCGCCGTTCTCCAACCGTTGGCCTGCCAACGCGGCATCCATTCGGTAATGCCCTGGCGAACATAGTTGGAATCGGTGGTCAATCGCACGCGACAAGGACGCTTCAGTGTTTCCAGCGCCTGGATGGCTGCCATCATTTCCATCTGATTATTGGTTGTCGGGTTGGCGGCGCCGGACAGCTCACGCTCACGCCCATTACAGCGCATCAGCGCCCCCCAGCCACCCGGACCCGGGTTTCCGCTGCAGGCACCATCGGTCCAGATTTCGACAATGGTATTGTTGGTTGTCATGCCGGGCTCAGTCCAGATTCATAGTTATGCCGCACGACAATGACTGGCCTGCGCCAAACCGGCGTGGCCACGAAAGTCGGAGAACTTCAGTTTCGATACCGATGCCGAGCGTGGTGGCTTGCGTGCGACCAACACCAGAATCGGCGACAGGCCCGGAATCAGTCCCCGCCAGCTCTGATGACCTGCCAGCTGCACCTCGAGGTCATGCTGGTTGCAGCGGTATACCAGCTGCGGCCAGGCCGGCAGCTGCAGCGCGCTGCGACCGATCGCTTTCCAGGCCGCACGGTGCCAGGGATTGGCCGATACGGAAATCAGCAAACCGCCGGGCATCAGGCAGCGCAGCGCTTCATCGAAAACACTGGATGGAATCGACGGTTGAAACAGGTGCCGGATCAGAATCGCTGGAAATTCGTCATTTCGAAACGGCAATTCGTCGGCGCTGGACTGAAACGGCCAAACCCAGCCGGCCGTATCCATCATCATGCGGTGACGGATGATGTCCAGGGCCGGCGACGGGCTGGTCAACGGCGCCATCTCAACCAGCCAGTCGACACCTGCCGACTCCAGAAGCTCAGGAATCAGTGCGTTTTCAGCAGTTTGCAGCGCAGCAAATCCCTCAAGCGTCATCAGCGATCAATCCGGTTAACGAGACATGTCTATACTGAGAAAGCATATCAAGAAGGCAGATCCCATGCAGATTGAAATTAATGCAGTGCCGGCTTTGAATGATAATTACATCTGGGTCATTCACACCGCCGCGCATGACCACTGTGTTGTCATAGACCCCGGTGAAGCAGCGCCCATTATTCGCTGGCTGGAGCAGCATCATAAACGTCCGGCGGCCATTCTGTTGACCCATCACCACTACGACCATGTCAACGGCGTCGAGGCATTGAACAACCAATTCAACCCGAAAATTTGGGGGCCGGTCGACGAGCGCATGCCCGAGGACACCCAGCCGCTGAGCGAAGGAGATCACGTGGACATCCCCGAGCTCGAACTGAATTTCGAGGTGCTCGAAGTGCCGGCCCATACGCGCTCTCATATTGCCTTTTTCGGACACCAGATGCTGTTTTGCGGCGATACCCTGTTTTCCGCCGGCTGCGGACGCCTGTTTGAAGGCACGCCGGCACAGATGCTAGCTGCGCTGGACAAGCTGGGGGCCTTGCCGGGTGATACCCGCGTCTATTGCGGCCATGAATACAGCCAGAGCAACTGTGAGTTTGCGCTTCAGGTCGAGCCCGAGAATTCGGCGCTGCAGACGCGCGCCGAGCAAGTCAAGAAGCTGCGCGAGCACGATCGGGTGACGCTGCCGACCACCATTGCTGAAGAGCGGCGCTACAATCCGTTCATGCGCACGCGGGAAACCGACGTGATCGCTGCAGCGAAGTCGATTGAACCCGAGATCGAAAGCGCGCCCGAGGCCGTGCTCGGTGCGATTCGTCGGTGGAAAGACGCGCACTAGCTGCGGCTTGCCCGATCAGACTGAAAGCATTCCGGGCTGATTTCGCACAAGCCGCCCCATTGTGTGAAACAAATCTCATGTCAACGACCCGCTTGTCTTGTGCTGAACCCGGTTTTTTGTTCTGATAGCTGTTTGAGCCGAAGGAAACCCATGGCGATTCGACCGCAAAACTACTTTTGGTCCTGCAGCTATCAGCAAGCTGCGGCGGCCCGGTGCATTGCCACGATCTGCATGCTTGCAGGCCTGGCGAGCAGCGGCGTCGCAGCGCATATGCATCACCTGGTTGATCCCGGCGACGCCACGATTACAGCGCAGAGCTCGGGCCCGTGGTTATCGCCCGGGACCTGGGGTGGCTCAATACCGCAGCCTGACGATACGGCAACCATTCCGAATGGGGTCGAAGTCACGATCTCGGGCAATGCCGAAGCCGGCGATTTGTTGATCCAGGGCTTGTTGCGCTTTGATCCCGAATCGAACAGCACGCTGATCGTGGAAACGGTCGAAGTGGGCATGCTGGGCCGGCTTGAAATTGGAACGCTTGATCAGCCCATTGCGCGCACCGCCAGCGTGGATATCGTTTTTCGAAGCGCCGAACCGCTGAATCCGGCCAACGACCCCGAATTGTTGGGTCGCGGGCTGATTGGCCATGGGCCGGTCACGGTTCACGGTGCCCCGAAAACGGTTCACTTGAAAGTCGCTTCAGATCCTCTCGCAGGCGACGACCAACTGACCCTGGCCTTCGCTCCGGACCATTGGGCGATCGGCGACACGATCGTGCTGACTGGCACACAGTATTCCGGCTGGCGCTGGGACAATGATCTTCGTGAAGTCCGCTATTACGGAACGCGTGATGAAGTGCGACAGATCACCGCCATCGACGGTGCAATCGTTACGCTGGATGAACCACTGGTCTACGACCACGCAACCCCGAGAGCCGATCTCAAGGCATCGGTTGCCAATTACACGCGCAATGTCCGCTTCCGAAATAGCGATGGTGGCGACCTGCCAGCCCATCGTCGCGGCCACGTCATGCTGATGCACGCGACGCACTTTGACATCCGCTACGCCGCCTTCTGGCATCTCGGACGAACGGACAAAGCAGTAGAAAGCTTCGATGTGGACCAACTGGATGTTGTTGATGCCTACAGCAACGTGCGCGGTCGCTATCCGCTGCATTTCCATATCACTGGACTGGATACGCCACGGACGCCGGCCATCGCACTCGGAAATGCTGTATTCGGCTCGCCGGGCTGGGGTTATGTACACCACGCCAGCAATGCCGTGTTTCACAACAACGCCAGTTTCGATACGCATGGCGCAGGCTTCGTCGCCGAAACTGGTGACGAAATCGGCACCTGGGTCAACAATATTGCGATCAAGGCCGAAGGAAACAGCGCGTTCAATCCGAAAAATGGCGTTGACGTCGAAACGTTCGATATTGCGCGCACCGGAGCAGGCTTCTGGTTTCAGGGGCGAATGGTGCGCACGACCGGCAATATCGCCGCCAGCGTCAATCAGGGGTTTGCCTATCTGCATCGTGGAACAGGCCAGCGCAGTTTTCCCAATTCGGTATTTTCGATGCCCGAAGCATTACGCCGCGACAGCCCGGTCAATCCGGATGATGCGCCGATTCTGAACTTCCACGACAACGAGGCCTTCGCCAGCGCGGTCGGCTTGTATGTCGTCAAGGCCAACCCGAATCAACAGCACGACATTCACTCGCACTTTTCGGACTTTACCGCGTGGGAAGTCCGGGGCGGATCAGCCATGGAATATACGTCGCACTACCTGCTTGAAGACTTCGACATCATCGGTAAAACGCCCGAGCCGTTCAGCGGGCCGCAATTCGGCATCGAATTCGGCAACAACACCAGCGACATGGTCATCCATCGCGCCCGGATCGAAAATATGCCCGAAGGCATCCGGCTGGGCAAAGGCTTTACCAATCCCACGCCACCCGAAGCCAATCAATATGTCGTGATTGACGCAGAATTTCTCGATGTCGATGACGCGTATGTTGATCTTGATCCGATGATCGACCTGATCATCAGCAATGCCGCGCTGACACCTGATCGTATGCAGGTCGAGCTGAATAATGGCGCGGTACTTGAATATCTGGATCCAGCCACGAATGCTGGTGTAGGGCTGGATTTTTTCGGCGAAAAACTGGACAGCATCAATGCGAGCCCGATACCGGCTGGCACCGACAATCTCGGCGTGCCGAATTTCGAAATGATCGCCATTACCGAGCAGGACGGATACTACAGAGACGCGGACGGCGCGCCGTGGGTCATCGTCGAGGAGTACTTTACCGATCGCTCGACCGGCGCTATTCACAAGTTCGGCATTCCCGTTTTACTGGGCCCGGACGTGGAAGCGTTGCTGGGCAACCCGTTTCATGCATGGCGCGATGCTTTTCAACGCGGCTTGATCGACTTCAGCAGCCAACCTCCGATTGCGCGAATGGATCGTGCGCAGACGGTCATTGAAGCGGATGCGATGATCGACCTGCTGGCCAACGACAGTGATGCCGATGGTGACAGCCTGAGCATTGATGGGCTCGTTCAGCCGCTGCACGGACAAGTGTTTGACAATGGCGATGGGACCGTGCTGTATCGACCCGACTTCGGGTTCGTGGGTGAAGACCGTTTCCGCTACTGGGCCACCGATCATCACGGTTCATTCGTTCCGGCAGAGGTGATCGTACAGGTCAGCGTGGACTTCATCTTTGCCGATCAATTCGAGTAGGGTACCGCTGAACAGCACTATGCGAAGCGCGTTTTGCGTCAGACAAGTCGCACATCGTGTGCTGCAGCGCGGGGAACCATCGCCGCAGTGAGGCCCGAATGATCCATTGCGCTTGATACGGCGTTTCAGGCAAACCCCCGAAGGCACGGGCCTGCGCAGGAATGGTCTTGTCCCCTGCCCTTTTACCGATTTGAGGCATAACAACGCCTTCACAACGGGTTCAACTTGATACTATTCATCCGTTGAATCAGCTGATGTCTCCAATGTCCGATTTCACGCTTGGCCTTGCGTTATTTGATTTTGCTCCGGTCGTATTGACTGCGCTCGCGGTCTGGATGTTGTACAAATTCTCTTCAGAATCCGGCATTGACTGGGCCTGGCTCAGTGGCGTTGGCGCCGGGCTGATTGTCAGCGCCGGATTTTGCAAGGCGACATGGAAACTCAATGTCGTGCTGACCGGTCACGATATCGAATGGCTTGCCAGCCTGTTGTTTCCGTTGATGGCGCCGGGCTTCGCCCTGCTGACGGCAGGCATCTGGTCCGCGCTGCGGGCCCATCAAGGCCGCAATCCCTCGAATGGATTCTGGCTCGGTGCACTGTTGTTGATTGGAATAACGGCGATTGCAGCTGTCATTCTGACGTTGACCTCAAGCGCCGAGCGCCCCTGGTTTCAGCCAGTATTCTTATTGGCCAGTTTGAGCAATATCATGCTGACGGTGCTGCTGGTGACGGCCGCATTCCGTCGGCAAATGAAACTGACCGCGTTGTTATTCACGATGAACCTGGCAATGGTCTTTGTTCTGATCCCGATCTCGCAGATCAGGCCAATGACCATTCAGATTCATTGGATCGAACAGAGCCTGACGACCATGGGCACTGCCGCGTTTGCCTATGCCGCATTTCGATTTCGCCGGGCGCTATTGATCAATCGTGAGGACAGCCCGCAGGGTGATCTCACCTGAGGAATCGCTGAACGAAATACTGTAATCAATTCGTAATCGGCCTGTAATCTCGATTCGCGATGGTGAATCCTGATGTGATTGCTGCAGGTCTGCAACCTCAGTGTAAAGATACAACCCGTCTTACTTATCCGTGAATCAATGAAATCAACATCCAAATCAACTGCAGCCAACCTTCAACGACGACGCTTGCTCAGGCTTGGCCTGCTTTCTTCGGGTGTCCTTGCAGTCGGTCCCGGTCTGTGGGGTTGCTCGACGCAGGGCTCGCCTCGATCAGCCAGGCCCCTGGACATGCCCAAGCGGGTCAGTAACATTCCCAATCTGGCAGGCACGCTGCACGAAGTCGCCGTAGAACATGACCCGCAAACGCGAATGCTCGTGCCACGGGGGTTCAAGGTGCGTCAACTGGCGCGCACCGGTGAACGGCCGGTCGAGCACTCCGATTATGTCTGGCACCCCAGGCCCGATGGCGGCGCTACATTCCCAATGGACGACGGCGGATGGGTCTACGTTTCCAATTCCGAAGTCGATGCCTGGCGTCAAGGCGGCGTCGGCGCACTTCGGTTCAGCGCCGACGGCAAACTGATCGACAGTTATCCGATCTGCACCGGTACGACCAACAATTGCGCCGGAGGCCCGACGCCCTGGGGTACCTGGTTGACCTGCGAAGAAATTCCCGAAGGCCTGGTGTACGAGTGCGATCCAACCGGCCATCGCCTGGCCGTGCCGGCGCCGGCCATGGGGGTATTCGAACACGAAGCGGCCGCGGTCGATCCGGTTCATCGGCATATCTACATGACTGAAGACGTCGAAGACGGCAATTTCTATCGATTCGTGCCGGACCATTATCCAGCCGGCGGTCGGGCGGATCTGCGGGCCGGGCGTCTCGAGGTTGCCATGGTCGATGGCGAGGATCCGCACAAGACCCGCGCCGTTCGCTGGGCCCCGGTTCCGAACCCGCTGCCGCGCCTGGGAGGTGATGAGCCGGAGCGCATTCAGACCGCTACGCGGTATCAGGTCGACGGGGCCGAACGCTTCAATGGCGGTGAAGGCTGCTGGTTCTTCGAGGGTATTGTGTATTTCACGACCAAGGGTGACAACCGCGTCTGGGCGCTGGATACCAATCAAGGCACGCTGGATCTGATCTACGACAAGCAGACCGAACGGGCATTCAACCCCGGCATTGATGACGTGGATAACCTGACGGTATCGGCTGGCGGTGATGTGTTGGTCGCCGAAGATGGCGACGAAATGCGCCTGGTAGTGGTCGGACCGGACGTCAAACCCTTTGAACTGGTCAACGTCATCGGCCAGCGTGGCTCGGAAATTTGCGGGCCGGCTTTCTGCCCCTACGGCGAGCGACTGTATTTCAGCTCACAGCGCGGCGTCACTGGCAATCACGACGGCCGAATTTATGAGCTGCGTGGGCCGTTCTTTACCGATGCCTGAGCGAGCATCTGCATTCGACTGCCCGCGGTCTGGGTTTCTGCGTTCATGGATCCCGCCGACACTGTTGTTGTCGCTGACTGCGCTGATTACGAACGCCTGCGCTGCAGCGCTGACCGATGGCGATACAGTTCAACGCATCAACACGACAGGCGATATGCAAACGGCTTTTCGTATCCGCTCCGACTTCGATGCGGATTTGAACAGCACCGAAGGCTGGGCCGCCAACCTGAATGAACCTGCCGTGGTCTTCGCCGAGCAACCGTTCCGACTGCGCTTCGAGCTTGAAGCTTCAGCTCAGTCCGGGCCCCGCCAGTATCAGCTGCAATACCGCAGGAATGCTGCTGCCTGGCGGCCCGTGCTGGCCGAAGACTTTCCGCTCCCTGAAAAAATCGTCGAACTGGAACTGGATTCATCACATCCGCCCGACGATGCAACGTGGCCAACAATGCCAGCCGATGCAGCTGCATGGCAGCACTCCGGAGAATCCGACGATGCATATTGGACCTTATCGGCGCAGCATCAGGTGATATCAACGCGCTTTAGCCCACGCATCGAGTGGCAGCCGAATGAACTGGGCGTGCGTTTGAGACAGCCGGAATCCGATCAGCCCGGCGTTCAGGTCATTATCGATTACGCAAGCGCAGATGACTACCGTGCGCTTCGATTCGAGGGCAGCGATCAGCTGATACTGGTCGAAGTGCAAAGTGGCCAGACCTCGATACTGCATGAGGTCGACGCAAAGCTCGAGCCAGGCGAATGGCTGGATCTGGCTGTGGCCCACGAACACGGCCAATGGCTGCTGGAGCTGAATGAACATGAAATCGATCTGACTGGATACCTTCCGGACGCGCCTGAGAATATGCAGCTGGGCTTCGTGATGCCGGCTGATACTTCACTGGATATCCAGTCGGTTGTCGTCGAGGCCGAATCGCAGACCCCGCCGGTCAGTATTATCCGCAGCGCTTACCGGCATGGCGAGCCGACCCGGAACATCTTGTCGGTGTCCAATCAGCCCTTCACCGGTGGGGCTGGCATCAATTTTGCCGAACAGACACCCCAATGGAATGCTCAGTCCGGCCACAGTGAGTGGTCCTTTCCGCTGGTGATTCGGCGTTTTTCGGACCAAGCTGACATGAACGAGCATGGCGATCGATTCGAGTTTCGTCTGATCGATAGCGCCGGCCAGGCGCCGGCCGCAGAACAGGTCGCGGCGGTCGAACTGGTCGTTCCCGAGGGCCTGCTCGGCGGCACGTTTGTTGAAACGCCGATGCGATTGGGGCCCTGGCAGTCCACAACCGGCGACCTGTATTTCGCCCTGGAACCCTCCGAAACCTGGAACCGCATGATGGTCTTGAAGTCGTCCGACTTCGGCAAGAGCTGGCGCGAAGTCGATGGCTCCAACCGACCGGACACCGGCGACCTGGAAGGTGTTGGCACGGTGTTTGACGGCCAGCGCATCCACATGCTGCACCAGACCTCGGATCAGGTGCTCTACCATGCCTTCAATACCTCGGACCATCCAACCCACCCGGACGCCTGGGTCATGCGCGATGAAATCGTTGCCGCACCCGAAGCGCCACCCACGCAGGTGGCGGATCTGGTGATGCGCCCGGATGGGCGCTTGCTTGCGGTCTATGCAGATGGCAACCTGCTGCGCACCAGCATTCGGACGCCAGCTGGCACCTGGTTGCCTGATCAGGTCATCAATCAACCGGAGGGCAAAACCCTGTCCGGCCCGAGCATGGTCCTCGGGCGCGATTCGGTTGTACATCTTGCCTATACCGCTGGTGATGGCAGTGCCTGGTACCGCAGCATTTCCTCCCAGGGACAGCTGAGCCGCGCGGTTGAAATTGCAACGAATCTGGCTACAGGAGAAGAGGATATCGGCTCCATTCTGCCGCTGATGTTCAACCAGTCCAGCGGGTCACTCGAACTGCTGATTCGAGCGGCCGACGGCTACCTGTATCATCATCGTCTCAACGCGGATCAGAGCTGGAGCGAGCCGGTACCGATCGCTGAACATCGGGTCGTTCAGAATGCCGTGGATTCCGATCAGGCTGGCGCTGATGCGATCCTCTTCGGCGATCAAATCCACGTGCTGTTGATCGATGACGCAACCCGCGGCATCATGCATAGCTACAACAGCGGCAGCAAGTGGCACCCGGCGGTTCCACTCATCGGCAACATCAATGCCCAATGGGTGCGTGGCAGTCAGATTCGGACCGCTGCGGATGATTTTGCGTACGGCTTTGTCTACGATGCCGGTTCGAATGGCGGCTCCGGCATGAATCGCTTCGGCTCGATCGTGCTGACCAAGCGCTGAGCGCGCCGTGCATCTTGGCTCAGCGAAAATTCAACATCGCATGTTGTACGTTTACTATCCAACTGCGCCCTTGAATTCGCCGTTGCTTCAAATCAGCTATGCTGTTTGATGTTCCCGCATTTCCGCAACTAATCAACCGATGAACGGCGCAACCGTACTAAAAATCCTGGGTTTGATCCTGCTGACACTCGGCGCTGCCGGTGTGACGTTTCAGTTGATCGGCGATGCCCCGCCGGTGATGTGGCTTGGCGCCATCGGCCCGGTCATTATGGGAATCGCGATGCTGTTGATTGCGCGCCAGCTCAACGCCGAACAGTAACGCAGCTGCACTGAATTCAACGACACAAACCGCACTCAGTGCGAGTTGCTGGATGGCGGAATCTTCAGCATCACGATGGCGGCCAGTGCAAGCAACAAAATGGCACCCGCCTCGATCAGGATATTCTCCGGATTCATCTCCTTACCCTGCAGCACGATGAGTCGAGCAATCGCCGTCATGGCAATCAGGATCGGGTAGATGAACGGTGAACCCTTACCGGTGTAGAACACCGCGATCATTGCCATGACCTCGGTGTAAAGAAACATCAAGAGAATATCGGCCAGCGTGATGTCACGCGCCTGAAACACGATGCCGACCTTGATTGCCGCAGCTCCAATCGTCATCACCGCGGTCAGTATCAACAAGAATTTGACCACAACCTTGAAGCTGGTCATGACCAGCTGATCGGACCGATCCTCAAGATTGGGCGGTGAATCCGAAGAGGACTGATTTGACTCTACAGCCATAGCGTGATCTCTTTTTTTAAGATCCTAGCATGATCCCTGACGGATATAGAAATCGATCGGCAGCGCGCTTCATTCACATCAATCAACCATCGCAGCGGGCTCATTCAGAAAGACATCATGCAATCGCAGGCTTCATTGCATCAACAGATCGTTTATCATGGGCTATATCTCTTGATAAAGATAGAAGGATATAGTTATCGAACTCGCCGGATTGGGTCGTCACTGCAGTTTGCTCGGAGACGCCACGCGCGTACGCCTGCTGACCCTGCTGGACCAGGAAGAATTGACCGTAGCTGAACTCGCTCAGGTCACTCGTCTGGCGCAGCCCAGGGTGTCGACGCATCTGGCGCGCTTGCGAGAGGCCGGTCTGGTCGCGGATCGGCGCGATGGCGTTTCGGTCTACTACCGCTCACGCACCGATGACGAGACCGAGCCCTTGTGTCAGCTGTGGAAATTGCTCGGGCAGCATCTCGACGACCCACAGATCGCAGACGATGGCGCGCGCTTGCCAGAAATCCTGTCCGCGCGGTCAGCGAGCCAGAACTGGCCGGACGCTGTCGCAGGCGACATGGAGCGTCATTATTCGCCGGGTCGAAGTTGGGAGGCGACAGCACGGGCCATGGTTCAACTGTTGACGCCGGGGCGTGTGCTGGATATTGCCTCTGGCGATGGCGTCATGGGTGAGTTGCTGGCTGAGCGTGCAACCGCCATTGACTGTATCGATCTATCCGAAAAAGTCGTTACGGCCGGCCAGCGTCGGGTTGCCGCGTTGGATAACGTTACGTTTCACCGAGGTGATATGCACCAATTACCGTTCGACGATCAGGCGTTTGATACGGTGCTGTTACTGCATGCACTGACCTACAGCCAAAAACCAATGCAGGTCATCCGCGAAGCTGCTCGTGTGCTCACGCGCGATGGCCAAATGCTATGCACAACGCTGAACAAGCATCAGCACCGCAAATCGGTTTCGGCCTATGGCCATATCAACAATGGGTTCAACCCATCCCAGCTACGCAAGCACTTCAGAAGCGCCGGTCTCGACATCGAGTTTTGCAGCGTAACTTCCATCGAAAAAAGGCCACCGCATTTCGAAGTCATCACATTACTGGCTACAACAACATGACGACATTGAATTGGCACAACCCGGAGCGGGTGCAACAACTGATTACCACCATGCAGCAAAAAATTCTGCTGCTGGATGGCGCCATGGGCACCATGATTCAGGCGGCCCGGCTCGAAGAAGACGATTTCAGAGCCGAACGTTTCAAGAACCACAGCGATGATCTGAAGGGCAATAACGATCTGCTGGTGCTGACGCAACCGGATCTGATTCGAACGATCCATCGGCAGTTTCTGGACGCCGGTTGCGACATGTTGGAAACCAACACGTTCAATGCCAATGCCATTAGCCAGGCCGACTACGCGCTGGAATCACTGTCAGAGGAAATCAATCACGCGGCGGCCGAACTGGCGCGCCAGGCCTGCGATGAATACGAAGCCGGGGATCCGGAACAACCACGCTATGTCGTTGGCACGCTGGGCCCGACCAATAGAACGGCATCGATTTCACCGGACGTCACCAATCCGGGCTATCGAAACGTTGATTTTGAAGCCCTGGTCACAGCCTATCGCGAAGCCACAGCCGGCTTGCTCGACGGCGGTTCCGACCTGATCATGATCGAGACTATTTTCGACACGCTGAACGCGAAAGCCGCGATCTTTGCTGTACAAGAAGAATTCGAGCAGCGCGGCGCGCGCTGGCCGCTGATGATCTCGGGTACGATCACCGACGCCAGCGGTCGCACCTTATCCGGACAAACACCCGAGGCATTCTATTATTCAGTCCAGCATTGCGATCCGATTTCGGTTGGCTTCAACTGTGCGCTGGGCGCGGACTTGCTGAAACCGCACGTTCATGCATTAGCCAATGTATCGCGGGTGCCGGTTTCAGCTCATCCGAACGCCGGCTTGCCGAATGAGTTCGGCGAATACGAGGAGACGCCGGAGCAAACCGCTGCGGCACTCAAGACCTATGCCGACGATGGGTTGGTCAACGTTGTCGGCGGATGCTGCGGAACGACACCCGCGCATCTGCAGGCGATTGGCAATGCCATCAAAGGCCTGGCGCCACGTGCGCTTCCTGGCCACTTTGCTCGGAGCGCGGCATGAGCACCAATCCGGACCATCTCGATTTCAGCCCTCGCGCTGCAGACGAATCCGCAGCAGCTGACACCATTCGCCATACGCGCCTGAGCGGTCTGGAACCCCTGGTCATCACGCCCGACCTGGGCTTTGTCAATATCGGTGAACGCACCAACGTGACGGGTTCGGCCCGCTTCAAGCGGCTGATTGCCGATGATCGCTATGACGAGGCCGTCGAAGTCGCCCTGCAACAGGTCGAAAATGGTGCTCAGATCATTGACGTCAACATGGATGAAGGCCTGCTGGATTCCGAGGCTGCAATGACCCGATTCCTGAATTTGATCGCAGCCGAACCGGACATTGCGCGCGTGCCGGTGATGATCGATTCAAGTAAATGGACGGTCATCGAAGCTGGCTTGAAATGCCTGCAGGGCAAAGGCATCGTCAACTCCATCAGCCTGAAGGAAGGCGAACAGGCCTTTATCGACCAAGCCCGCCGCATCTTGCGCTACGGCGCGGCCGTGATTGTCATGGCCTTCGATGAACAAGGCCAGGCCGATGAATCCGGCCGCATGGTCGAATGTCTGTCGCGGGCCTTTACGATACTGACCGAAACCGTCGGCTTTGCGCCTGAAGACATTATCTTCGATCCGAACATCTTCCCGGTTGCTACCGGCATTGAAGAGCACAACAATTATTCGGTCGAATTCATCAAGGCAACCCGTGAATTGAAAAAACGATTTCCGTCCAGCCATGTGTCGGGCGGCGTATCGAACATGTCGTTTTCATTCCGTGGCAACAACCTGGTGCGCGAGGCCATGCACTCGGTATTCCTGTTTCATGCGGTCAAGGCTGGCATGGACATGGGCATCGTCAACGCCGGTCAACTGGCGGTCTACGACGATATCGATCCGGAACTGCGTGAACTGGTCGAAGACGTTGTATTGAATCGCCGCGACGATGCCACCGAACGACTGCTGGATGCCGCCGAGCGCTTCAAGGGCGATGGCCAGCGGCAGGAGCAGGACCTGGCCTGGCGCGAAAAGCCAATAGCGGACCGGCTGAAATATGCGCTGGTCAAGGGTATCGACAAGTTTGTCGTCGACGATACCGAGCAGGCACGACAGGAACTGGACAATGCACTCGATGTGATCGAAGGCCCCCTGATGGACGGCATGAACTACGTCGGTGACCTGTTCGGCGATGGCCGCATGTTCCTGCCGCAGGTCGTCAAGTCTGCCCGCGTCATGAAAAAAGCCGTGGCTCATCTGGTGCCCTATCTGGAAGCCGAGCAGAAAGCCGGCGAAAAGAAAGGCAAGATTCTGCTGGCCACCGTAAAAGGCGACGTACACGATATCGGCAAGAATATTGTCGGCGTCGTGCTGGCCTGTAACGGCTTTGACGTGCATGATCTGGGCGTCATGGTCCCGGCCGACAAGATTCTGGACGAAGCAATCAAGGAAGACGTGGACTTGATCGGATTATCAGGATTGATCACGCCTTCGCTGGACGAGATGGTGAGCGTGGCCGAAGCCATGCAAAAACGCAAGATGGAGCTCCCGTTATTGATCGGTGGCGCTACCACTTCGCGTGCGCATACTGCGCTGAAGATCGACCCGGCCTACCCGCAGCCGGTGTGCTGGGTCAAGGATGCATCACGTTCGGTTGATGTGGTTCGCAAGTTGGCCAGCAAACAGCATCGCGAGGCGTATTCGCGGGATATTGCCAGCGATTACGAAACCTACCGCCAGCGTGCCGCCAATCGCACCAACCGCAAGTCCCTGGTTTCGATTGATCATGCGCGCGCCAATAAACTGGCGGCGGACTGGGCCGACTACACGCCGCACACGCCTGCAAAGCCCGGTGTACACGTCATCGAAGACTGGCCGCTGGATGAACTGGTCGACTACATCGATTGGACGCCCTTTTTCCAGACCTGGGAGCTGGCCGGTCGCTACCCGGCCATTCTGGAAGATGACGTGGTCGGCGAAGCTGCGACCAGTCTGTTCGAAGATGCCCAGGCCATGCTCAAGCGCATCGTCGACGAGCACTGGCTTCGTGCCAAGGCCGTATTTGCCCTGGTGCCGGCCCAGTCCGACGGTGACGATGTGCTGTTGTTCGATCAAGACAATAACTCGATGGAACGCCTGGTGTTTTTGCGTCAACAGGCCGACAAGCCCTCGGCCAGTCTGTGTCTTTCCGATTTCGTTGCGCCGCAGGATTCTGGCCAACAGGACTGGATTGGACTGTTCGCCGTTACCGCCGGCTTGAATCTGGACCAGGCTCAGCAGAACCTGCCCGAAAACGATGACTATGCCGACATTCTGCTCAAGGCGCTCGCGGATCGTTTGGCCGAGGCGCTGGCCGAGGCGCTGCACGCAAGGGTTCGACGCGAGTACTGGGGCTATGCAGACGATGAAACGCTGGACAACCAGGCCCTGATCAAAGAGAAATACCGCGGTATCCGGCCAGCCCCGGGCTATCCCGCCTGCCCGGATCACAGCGAAAAAGCCAAGATTTTTGAATTGCTGAACGCACCGGAAGCCATCGGGCTCGAACTGACCGAGAACTTCGCCATGTACCCAACCGCTGCAGTCAGCGGCTACTACTTCGCCCATCCGGAGGCCAAATACTTCGTCGTTGGAAAGGTGGCCAAAGATCAGGTCGAAGACTACGCCAAGCGAAAGGGGATTGCAGTCGAACAGGCTGAAAAATTCCTGCGTCCGATCCTGGAAGAATAGGTTCGGCTCGACATTCCATTGTCGCGACCCAGGTCACCGAGTTGACCGCTTGTCTGCTACCAGTTCCGCATCTATACTCGGCTTTACCGTTCCGGAAATCCAATCATGCAACCGAAAATGAGCATCAAGACTGGCTTTGCTGCGGGGCTCATCCTGTGCCTGCTGGTCGGCTGTTCCGCACCTCCTGTACAGCCGCTGATGCCAACGCCCGTGTTGTTTTCCGAGCTGAATGTTGGGCCGCTGGATCATATCCCGGAGGATCAACGATGGAAGCCGCGCCGTGTGTATTACGCCACCACGCGTCAACGAGATCGGGATCTGCAGCGCATCAACTACAACAACCGTGAGAGTGACCGCGTTTCGCTGGGGATGGCCATGATCGGCTTCGGCGGACCGGAAATTACCTGGTCGGACCTGAATGAATTTTCGCGTCGTGCTGAGCGTGACCAGGTCGTCGATCTTTCAATCGCAGGTCTTGTCGAAGCCGGCCAATTTACCTTGGATGACCAGGGTCAAGCCGTCGACCCGAATGGAATTACCGACTGGCTGGTCGCGAACCTGAATGCGTCCATTCGTGCGGCACGTGACCAGGATTTGATGATCTATGTGCATGGCGCCAAGGTCAACTTCTACAACGCCAATGCGTTCGCGGCCCAGCTGGATCATTTCATGGGGCGCGACATGACTTCAATGGCGTTTTCCTGGCCAACGCGGCAGAATATCTTCGCCTACGGAACGGGTGGTGATGTACGACGGGCCTATCGACACAGCACAGCGCTGGCCGCGTTGATCGAACGATTGGCCGAAGATACCGAAGCGCGGCGCATACATATCGTGACCTGGAGCGCAGGAGGACGGCTCGTTACGCAGGCACTGTCGAACCTTCATGCGCGCCATCAGGAAAACACTCAGGATTTTCGGCAGCGGTTCCGCCTGGGCACCATCTACTTTGCAGCAGCCGACGTGCCAGGAGATGAATTCATTGAAGCGCTACCGCGCATCGACCAGATGGCGCAGCGCGTTGTTGTAACCGCCTCCTCCAACGATGGTGCGCTGAAAATGGCTCGTCGGTTCATGGGCGGTGACGATCGGATCGGTCAGATCCGGACCAGACCACTGGATGACGAGCAGACCGCAATCGTATTGAATGCAGAGCGGCTGGAAGTCATCGATATGTCGCGCGGTGCCGATCAGCGCGGCTTTGATATTACCGGCCATCGGTACTGGTTCGATCACCCCTGGGCCAGCACTGACCTGGTCCTGGCCATTCGCAGTGATCTTGACGCTGAACGGCGCGCGCTCCAGCCACAGAGCGCCGGTGTGCTGTGGGCCCTGCCCGCCGACTATCCAGCTCGACTCAGGCAGAATCTAACGCGATCGGACCTGGAAATTCGTTCCAGCAACTGACCAGCTTTCAAGCCGCCCCCACTCGCGTTATCCAAGGTTCTTCTGATCGCGAGCTGGCCAGTCCTCCGATCAGTACGCCGCAGTGCCAACTCACTGATGGTATGCAAGTCAAACCTCTCGAACACGGTTCTCCTTTCATCGCAGGGCTTTGCTAACTGCTTCACAAATACGTAAATTTCTTTACAAAAGTGCTGGATTTTTGATGCAGCCCCCCGCTATAACTGGATCCAGGCATTGTCGGATCCAGTTGAGTTGGCGTAATACACGTGTTGGCATTCCTATTTTCTTTCCGATCAATCCATGACGGGCCAAGCCTGACTGCTGGCCGGTCAGCCTACTGCCCAAGTATTCATTCGATTCTTCAACGGATTGGCTATTGGCCGGTTCGGACGCGCTGATTTTACAAGGGGATATCCATCTGCTTTTCCACGGGAGAATGATCGATGAAACAGAAACTACTCACCAGCTTGTTTGTCCTATCCACCTTACTGGCGCTAGCGCTATCGACGTCGGCACCGGCCAAGGAACTGGTCACGGCCAAACAACCCATCGAGGGCCGCTACATTGTTGTGCTTGAGACACGGGTTGCAAAGCTGAGCCATGAAGCATCCGACAAGCCTACGGTACAGTCCATCGCATCCGACATGTCAAAACAGCTTGGCTTCAAGGTCGATCAGACGTTTTCTCATGTGTTGAGAGGATTTGTTGTCGAAGCCGATGACCGCGCGCTGGTCAAGATGCTCATGGACCGACGCGTTGCCTTCATCGAAGAAGACGGCATCGTCAGCATCAACCAGTCGACTCAGACCAATGCAACCTGGGGCCTTGATCGAGTCGACCAGCGCGATCGACCGCTGAACGGCCTGTATGTCTATTCCACCACCGCCAGCAACGTCAACGCATATATCGTTGATACCGGCGTGCGGGCCAGCCACAGTGATTTTGGCTCGCGCGTAGCTGCCGGGTTTACGTCGATTAACGATGGACGAGGATCGAACGACTGCAACGGACACGGAACGCACGTTGCCGGCACTGTGGCCGGGTCTACATGGGGCGTGGCGAAAAGCGCAACCATCGTTCCGGTGCGGGTCTTAGGCTGTAATGGCTCGGGCAGCAATTCCGGCGTCATCGCCGGCATGGACTGGGTTGCAGCCAATCACGTCAAGCCGGCCGTTGCCAATATGAGTTTGGGCGGCGGTGCGTCTACGGCAACCGACAATGCAGTTGCCAATATGCGCAATGCAGGCGTCACCGTCGTCGTTGCAGCCGGGAACGAAAACCAGAACGCCTGCAACGTTTCGCCGGCGCGCTCATCCAGCGCGATTACCGTCGGCGCCACGACCAGCAGCGATACGCGCTCCAGCTTTTCGAATTTTGGCACCTGTGTCGATATCTTCGCGCCCGGTTCATCGATCACTTCGGCCTGGAGTACCAGCAACAGTGCAACCCGTACCATCAACGGCACTTCGATGGCTGCACCTCATGTTGCCGGTATTGCTGCGCTGTATCTGTCCGATAACCCGGGCGCTACGCCGGCCCAGGTCGAAAGCGCGGTCTACAGCACAGCCTCAACCGGCAAGCTCAGCGGCATCAACAGCGGCTCGCCCAACCTGCTGGCCTATTCGATCTTTGGTGGTGGCGGCAGTAATCCACCGCCTTCGGGGTCAACTGAGCTGAGCAATGGCGTCCCGGAAAGCAACCTGTCCGGGGCCACCGGTTCAGAAACGCTGTTTACCCTTGACGTGCCGGCCGGCGCAACCAACCTGGTTTTCCAGATCAGCGGTGGCAGCGGCGATGCGGATCTCTACGTCCGTCGCGGCAGCGCACCAACCACGTCCACGTATGACTGTCGTCCTTATCTGAACGGCAATAATGAGACCTGCTCATTCAGTAGCCCCGCAGCCGATACCTGGCACGTGATGGTTCGAGGATTTCAGTCTTATTCCGGCCTTACACTGGTCGGCAGCTTTGCCGAACCCAGCAGTGCGCCCTGCACCAACTGCGATCAATACTCCGGGTCGCTAAGCGGCACCGGCGATGCCGACATCCAGCCCAACGGCAACTGGTATTTCGCGGCATCGTCAGGTACCCACAACGGGTATCTGCGCGGGCCCAGCAACGCCGACTTCGATCTGGAGCTGTATCGCTGGAACGGGAGTGGCTGGTCGCGCGTCGACACTTCGACCAGCGCAAGCTCGGACGAGAACATCAGCTACGCCGGCACACGCGGCTACTACTATTGGCGCGTACTGTCCTTCTCCGGCAGCGGCAGCTATGACCTGTGGCTTGATACGCCCTGAGCTGGATCTTCAATCGACCCGCTGACTTCACAAAGCCCCGGACTTCCGGGGCTTTTGCTGTAATCCAGCGCATACCCTCCCCTCCTCACCTGGTAACCTGCCCTGCGGGCTGTCGCTTGCGCGAACAATGCGAACCGGATTGTTATAACAATCGTGATGGTCGTGAGTTCGAATGAATACTACTCAAGCTTGATCGATCAGGAAATATCTGGACAAGAAATAAGAATGGTGCCGACGGCGAGATTGCTGCGCCACTGAAGTGGCTTGCCCTGCGGGCTGTCGCTTGCGCTCCAGCGATTGTTCGCTGCGCGAACAATTCGAACTCGCTTGTGATGGTCGTGAGTTCGTATCAGTGCTTCAAGTCCTTGGGGGAACAAGATACCAAGACAAGAATACGATGGTGCCGACGGCGAGATTGCTGCGCCACTGAAGT
>CAKZPB010000022.1 GCA_937138395.1 uncultured Pseudomonadota bacterium | reverse complement strand
CGGCCCAACCCGTACTTTGACCAGGCCTCGTCGGAAGGTCTGACGAATACCGTGTTCGAAATCGTGCGTAATGCGCGGTTATTGAATCCAAAGCAGGATCCCAAGCTGGTGGTGTGCTGGGGCGGGCATTCGATTCCGACGCATGAATACCTGTATACCAAGGAAGTTGGCTACCAACTCGGCCTGCGCGGACTGGATATCTGCACCGGCTGTGGGCCGGGCGCGATGAAAGGCCCGATGAAAGGTGCAGCCATTGGCCATGCCAAGCAGCGCATCACGCCGGGACGTTACGTCGGCGTCACCGAGCCCGGTATTATCGCGGCCGAATCACCGAACCCGATCGTCAATGAGCTGGTCATACTGCCGGATATCGAAAAACGACTGGAAGCCTTTGTGCGGATGGGCCACGGCATTATCGTGTTCCCGGGCGGCGTGGGTACTGCCGAAGAAATCCTGTTCATGCTGGGCGTTTTGCTGCATCCGGATAACGCGGCCATGCCGTACCCGCTGATTTTCACTGGTCCGGCCAGCGCGTCGGATTATTTCGAGGAAATTGACGAGTTCATTGGCCTGACGCTTGGTGACGAGGCACAGTCCCGCTATTCGATCTTCATCGATGACCCGGAGGCGGTTGCTCAGGAAATGCGGATCGGCGTCGACCAGGTCCGCGAATTCCGGATTGAAACCAAGGATGCGTTCTATTTCAACTGGCAAATGCGCATTGAAGATGCCTTCCAACAACCGTTCGAGCCGACCCATGAAATCATGCGTGATCTGGTTGTGTCCAAGGATCTCGACAAACATGAACTGGCCGCCAATCTGCGACGCGTGTTCTCGGCCATTGTGGCGGGCAACGTCAAGGCCGAAGGCATCCGTAGAATCCGCGAACACGGCCCCTTCGAAATCCAGGGCGATGCGGACATCATGCAGGCCCTGGACCGCCTGCTGCAGCGTTTTGTTCGACAGGACCGGATGAAACTACCGGGCGATACGGCCTATGAGCCTTGTTATCGGATTGTGAGTTGATTTTTTTCTTTAACAAAAATCTAAAGCATTTCGCC
>CAKZPB010000021.1 GCA_937138395.1 uncultured Pseudomonadota bacterium | reverse complement strand
CGTTCAAGGCATTCGTCGCACCATTCCACAATTGTGGCGTATTTCATCAAGCCCAGGCGCAGGGTGCAGTGAGAAAAAAAAGATTCGGCATCCAGCTGGTCAGGAAACCGGGGATCCTGCGCCTGCCAGTGATGTTCGATGGTAGCCAATTCTTCGCTGTGCTGAATGAACTCATCACGCAGCTCGAGCAGAAAGGTCTGCTGCTGATCGAAAGGCAGCGCATTCAAGAACCCGACTTGCGCCAGCCAGCTCAATCGGTCTGTATGAACCTCGGGGCCATCCGTCAGCCACTGCTGCAAGGCTTGATCGCCGCTGGGCGTCCGACTGTAGATTTTGCGCGGTGGGCCCTGGCTGGAAGGTTTTCGGTAGCTGGTCAACAGGCCCTTGCTTTCCAAGCGCTTCAGTGTTGGATAGATCTGGGCCAGATCGGCCGACCAGTAATGTCTCAGCTGCTGTTCGAAATCCCGTTTCAGATCGTAGCCACTGGCCGGCTGATTCAACATGCCGAGCAGGATGTGCTGCAGGCTCATCCGGCTTGCTGGAGTGCGCCAGCGGTCTGGGTCCTGTATTTCCGCATCCAGATCGACGTAGCCGGTATGCCGATCAAGGCAGGCAGTATCCAGGGCAATACTTGCCAGATGCCGGTGAGCTCGAGCGGCAGGATTCGGCCCATACCGAATACGGCAAACGCAGTATGAAAGGCAATGCCGCAGCCCAGCATGGCGTTCAGATGTTCCAGCAGCCACTTGCGTGGCTCGTGGTTAGCCGATGGGCTGATCACCTGCAGAATGCTCCAACCATTCAATATGCCAATGGGCGAGAGTGCATACAGCACGATGGCGTTGTCGGGTTGCCAGTAGAGTGCCCAGCCAACGATGAACAGACTCGAGATAATTGCACTCCAGGCTGAAAGCCGACGATAGGGCGTATTCAGTTCGGACAAGTCCGACTTGTGCTTCAGGACCGCGATGCCATGGCTCAGAATCACGCCTGTGAACAAGGCGATATAGCCTAGAAAGATCAAGAATGACCATCCTTCGATATTCTCTGAAATCGATGCGCCGCTCAGTACCGCATCAGTGATTCGCACGACGACAGATAATCCGGCACCCGCAACGACCACTATCGCTGAATAGCGGAATACCCGACCCGCCGTTTTATGGATTGAACTGCCTTTTCGGCTGAACACCGGTACCCAGAACGCTGCCAATCCGATAAACCCGGCCACGATATGCAGCCATCGATTCCATTCCAGTGCGTAATCCATTGTCTGACTCCCCGTGTTCACGTTGGTATATAACTTCTTATATAGTAAATCATTGATTCCGTCAAGCCCGGGTCTTGGCCGGGTGGTGCTTTGGTTGTTGTGAAAGGGTTTCGAAACGACGTAACGACCAAGCGATGAACTGGAATATCGTTCCTCCGCAGGATTGACAGAGTACTCCTCAGCGGAAATCCAATGCGATTCAGATCGGTATTCCCGTACACTGCCCCGATGAAATTGAGCACCTTGTATCAATCGCGCCTGTTGGAATTGAATCGAACGCCGTTGAATCACGGCAGTCTGGATGCGGCCACGCATTCGGCGCGCGGTCAGGACGCCCTGTGTGGTGATGATCTGGTGATCGAACTGGCACTGGATGAAGGCGGAACCATTATCAATGCAATGTGGCACGGCCAGGCGTGCGCGATTACCAGCGCTTCAGCTTCGCTATTGACCGAGTGGATCGTCGACAGGAATGTAGGCGCCGTCCAGGCGGGCTTCCATCAGTTCGAACAGATGTTGACCGACCCGGGGGTCGCGATCACGGATGATCTTGGTGAGATCAGCATGTTGGCTGCAGTGGCTCACTATCCATCACGTGTCAAGAACGCGCTGTTGCCCTGGAAAACGACGTTGGATGCTTTGACCGCGGCTGTTGATTCAGCGGTCTAGCTTGAGCAAGAGACCATGTGGTCGATCAACAGTGCGTAAGTCGATATTGATTCTGATTGTGCTGGCGGTGATCTGGACCTGGATCCAGTCGCCGGATAGCACGCACAGTGAGCAACTCCAGCAGGCACTCGGGTCATCAGGTCCAGCCATGGCCGGTCTGGCAATCCATCGTCAGCCTCGGCAGATCGAGCTGGATGCTGTTCCTGCACTGGGAATCAGCGACTACACGCTTCAGCTTCGAGCCGAGTTCGGGCTCGTCGCCCGCGTGCTGGGGAGACAGGATTACCGCTGGGATCGCTGGTCGGATCTGTCACCGCTGGACCTGGCGCTGGGCTGGGGCCCGATGAGCGATTCGGAAGTGCTGTCGGAGATCAATATTGCTCAAGGCGGACGCTTTTACTCTTGGCGCGTGCAGCAGTTCCCGATCGCGCGTGAACTGATCGAACAGCATTCGGCCAACATGCACATCATTCCTTCCAGTCCTGAGCTGCTGAAACTGCTGCGAAAGGCAAAGCAGGGCGATCAGCTGCGGCTTTCCGGTTACCTGGTGGATGTCGATCGTGCGGATGGTGCGTACTGGCGAACGTCGCTGCGGCGCGAGGATACCGGTAATGGTGCCTGTGAAATCTTTCTGGTGACTTCGGCAGACTGGCTGTAGAGCAACGGCCTGCCGTCAGTCCCGGTAGCGCGACAACAGCCCCTGGTAGGCATCAGTCCGCCGATCGCGCAGATAGGGCCAGACTCGACGAATCCGTTCGCTTCGCGAGCGGTCGATTTCGGCGTACAGGATTTCGGCCCCATCCGATGCTTCGGCCAGCAATTCTCCCTGCGGTCCGCAAACAAAGCTGTGGCCCCAGAATTCGGCCGGATACTGTCCCGAGGTACGGTCCGGCTCATGACCGACGCGATTGCAAGCCGCCACCGGAATGCCATTGGCGACGGCATGGGCGCGTTGGATGATCTGCCAGGCATCCAGCTGACGCGACTGTTCGTCTGCCGGGTCATTCGGGTCATAGGCAATGGCGGTTGGGTAAATCAACAGCTCCGCCCCTGCCAGTGCCATCAATCGCGCCGCTTCCGGAAACCACTGATCCCAACATACCAGCACGCCCAAGCGCCCCAGACTCGTATCGATGGGCTCGAAGCCCTGGTCGCCTGGCGTGAAATAGTATTTTTCGTAGTAGCCCGGATCATCGGGAATATGCATCTTGCGGTAGTAGCCGGCCATCTGCCCATCGCGATCGAGCACGATCGCCGTATTGTGAGCCAGGCCCGGGGCGCGGTGTTCGAAGATGCTGCCGACAACCACCACCCGGCATTCTCTTGCGCATTCGGCCAGGGCGCTGCACGTGGGTCCGTTCAGCGGTTCGGCCAGATCGAACAATGCCGGGTCCTGAGCTTTACAGAAATATTCGGTAACGTGCAGTTCCGGCAGGATCACCAGCTGTGCCCCATGATCGGCGGCTTCAGCAATTGCATCCAGGCTGGTGGCCAGATTCTGCTCGGGAACAGGCCCCATTGCGTGTTGTACCAGTGCCACTCTCATGGCTTCGGTTGATTCATTCATTTGCTGTATGTACTTTGATGTAGCGCGGGTATTTGCATACTGGCACAGTGCGGGCCGCCACCCTGTTGAATCAGCACGCGTGCATCGACAGACTCGGCGCTTCGGTCTGGAAACAGCGCCGCGATCCGTTCCAGTGCTTGCTGATCGACGGTGCTCCCGTATGCGGGCACCAGCACCGCATGGTTGATCAATACGAAGTTGGCATAGCTCGCGGGAAGGCCGGTCGGAAGATCTTCCGGGCAGGGCAGTTCGACGAAGTCAATGGCCACATTTTCAATCTCGTTCAACTTGTGAAGTTGTTCTTTTAAATTATTGTTTTTATTATTATCAATTAGCGACTGATATGCAATGCAGTCAGGCCTTGCCCAGCGGGCCAGCGTATCGATATGACCGTCGGTTTCATCGCCATCCAGCGGTGGAATGTCGATACTCAAGATCTCATCGACGCCGAGCGTTGTGCGCAATGAGTCCAACGCATCGGCTTCGCTCGACGCCGTCATGCGCTGACGGAGCCAGTAGCGGTTGACCAGCAGTTGGCCGCGGCCATTGCCGTCGATCGCACCCCCCTCGAGCACCTGTTTACGTTTCTGAAATGAAACAGCGGAAAATTCGGGGTGCCGGGCCAATGTGCTGTTGATCCGGTTATCGAGGTCTGACCGGTACCGGCCGCCCCAGCCGTCGAAAAGAAAATCCAGCGCCAGCAGGCGATTGGATTGTTCGACCATGATGGGGCCGAAATCACGACACCAGGTATCGTTATAGCGGGCTTCGATCAGGACCAGACCGTCCACTTCGCCGAACGCATCGGCTGCGCTGGAATCACCCGGCTGGACCAGCAGATAAACCGCCTGATAACGCAGCACGGTTCGGATCAGGGCAGCGTATTCCTGCTGTATGGCTGCTAGCACTGGGTGCCAATCGCTGCCGCTGAACGGCCAGGCCAGCAACAGGGCATGCTGAGGCTCGCACTCGGCAATCAATCGCGGGCCGGAACGGGCCACGGCTTGCAGCCTAATTCGGCGCGTCTTCCGCGGTTGAATTATTGAGAACAGCGCCGTGATGCAATACGCTCTCAAGCACCAGTGGGCCTTCGAAGAACACGCTGTAATCGTCGTAAACCCAGCGGGTAATCGGTGGTTGTCCGACCGGTCTGTGCCGTTCATTGGGCGCACCCCAGCGTTGCTCGACTTCGGTTTTCGCCATGCCATTGCTCGGAAGATCGCGCAGCAGGCGCTCGCGCACCTCATCGATCAGCAGCACGTCGGCGCTGGCGTCGATACTGAGCAATGACAGACACAGAACAGCTGCTGCAGTTAGGGATTTAAGCATTTGTTTATTCCTCGATCGTGTATCGAATAGCCTAAAAGAATACATGACCCTACACCGGTCATTGTAGGCTGTGTATGAAAACACAACCGGAGATTCATCCATGTCTACCATTGTGATTACAGGTGCCAATCGTGGTATCGGCCTGGCATTGGCAGAAAAGTATCAGCAGCAGGGCGATCACGTGATCGCAGTCTGTCGGCAAGGCGCGGACACATTGGACGCGCTCGGCGTTCAGGTCGAGCAGGGAATCGATATAACCGATTCAGCCAGCCTGACCGAACTGCAACAACGCATGTCCGGTCAAGCAATCGACGTGCTGATCAACAACGCTGGGATACTGCGCAGCACGACCCTGGACAATATCGAAGATGAACTCGAACGGTATCGAGCCCAATTCGAAGTCAATTCACTGGGGCCGCTCCGGGTGACCCAGGCGTTGTCCAGCCAGCTTCGCCAAGGCGCCAAAGTGATTATCGTGACGAGCCGGATGGGCTCGATTGCTGACAATACCTCGGGCGGTGCGTATGGCTACCGAATGTCGAAATCGGCAGTCAATTCAGCCGGTGTTTCGCTGGCGCACGCATTGAAGCCGCACGGTATTGCCGTCGCACTGCTGCATCCCGGCTATGTGCGAACGGATATGACCGGGCAAAACGGCTACGTAGATCCTGACGAAGCGGCCCAGGGCTTGATGAGTCGTATTGCTGCGCTGTCAATGGACACAACGGGCAGTTTCTGGCACGCAAACGGTGAAACCCTGCCCTGGTAGCCGAGCCGCAGAATCCGGGCTGACGTTCAGCGTCCGAGACGTGCCTGTTCAGCCAGAAGACCCAGCCAGGCCTGATATCGAAATGGCTTGATCTCACCACGCTCGACGGCGTCGAGCACGGCGCAGCCCGGTTCATGTTGATGGCTGCAATCGCGAAAGCGGCACTGGGTTGAGTACGGTTCAAATTCCGGAAAACCGCGTTCCAGCGTTTTAGCAGGCATTGTCCAGAGACCGTATTCCCAGACACCGGGTGTATCGACCAACCAGCCGCCCTTCGACAACGAGTACAGTGTTGCCGCTGATGTCGTGTGACGGCCTTTGCCTGTGGCATCGGACAAGGCCTGGGTCTGGAGATCAAGATCCGGCAACAGGGCATTGCTGATCGATGACTTGCCGACGCCCGACTGGCCGGCCAGCAGATGGACGCCATGGTTCAGCACCGGCTGCAAAACATCCATATCCGGCACGGGCTCGCACTGGACTCGATGCACGGGAACGCCGAGTTGATCCAGCTGGTTGAACGGCGCCTGGTCCGGCCACTCCAGGTCCATCTTGTTGACCACGATCACCGGCTCGATGCGCTCGATCCGCGCCGCCGTCAGGTAGCGGTGTAGCAGGCTGATACTGGGTGCAGGACGCGGTGCGATCACGATGATCAGCGAATCCAGGTTGGCTGCAATGGCCTGATACTGTCCGGATTTGGTTCCACGGCCAAAACGGTTACGCCGCTGCAGAATGCGCTTGACTTCGTTTTGACTACCCAGTTCCACCCGGTCACCGGCGAGGCAACGGCCCAGTTTGCGCTGATACTGAATCCGGACTGGCTGTGATTCATCGCATTCTTTGACTGGCTCGGCAACAGCCCAGCCGTGATCGCCGAACGACTGGACGACGCGCGCTGAAGCAGGCAGGGGCGCCGAAGTCAAACCCGGTTTCCCGGCGGCTGGTATATTGGCCGCGTATCAATATGTGAGTGGCAGCTGTGGACGACCGATTGATCTGGATTGACCTTGAAATGACCGGGCTGGACGTCAGGCGCGATCGCATTATCGAAATCGCCACGATCGTCACCGACCCCCAGTTGAACGAACTTGCCGAAGGGCCGAACATTGCGATTCGCGCGACCGACGATGAGCTCAGTTCGATGGATGACTGGAACACGCGCACGCACGGGCAGTCTGGCCTGATTCAGCGCTGTCTTGAAAGCCATATCGACTGCCGATCGGCTGAACGCCGAACGCTGGAATTTCTGGAACAATGGGTCACGCCGGGCGTTTCGCCGATGTGCGGCAATTCGATTTGTCAGGACCGGCGCTTCATGGCGCGATTGATGCCCGAACTCGAGGCGTATTTTCATTATCGGAACCTTGATGTCAGCACGTTGAAAGAGCTGGCGCGACGCTGGGCACCCGCGATTGCCGACGAGCTGACCAAGGACTCCAGCCATCTGGCGCTGGAGGACATTCGCGATTCGATTGCCGAGTTGAAGCACTATCGTCAGTACATGGGGCCGATGTCGGGCTTGAACTGAGCCCGGGAAGCCCGCCAAGGCCCCTTGAATACAGGCTGGATTCAGCACGTACCCGGTCCGATTCAGGCGCGCGCCTTGTCTAGCCCGCTCGATCTGCGGCAAGCCGGCGCCAGGTATCGACCACGGTATCCGGATTCAGCGACATGCTTTCGATGCCATGATGCATCAACCACTCGGCCAGATCGGGATGGTCCGATGGACCTTGTCCGCAGATACCGATGTATTTGCCGTGCTTGCGACAGGTTGTGATAGCCATCTCCAGCAGGGCCTTGACTGCGCCATCGCGCTCGTCGAAACGATGCGCGACCAGGCCTGAATCCCGGTCCAGACCCAGCGTCAACTGGGTCAGGTCGTTCGAGCCGATCGAAAAGCCGTCGAAATACTCGAGAAATTGCTCGGCCAGCAGTGCATTGGACGGCAGCTCGCACATCATGATGATCTTGAGTCCGTTCTCGCCTCGCTTCAGGCCGAATGATTCCATGACCTCGACAACCTCGCGCGCTTCCTGCAGCGTACGCACAAAGGGCACCATGGCCCAGACATGATCCAGTCCCAGTTCATTGCGCACCTTCAACAACGCTTTGCACTCGAGCTCGAAGGAAGGCTTGAACTGTTCATCGACGTAGCGTGAGGCACCACGCCAACCGATCATCGGGTTGTCTTCGTCTGGCTCATAGGCTTCGCCGCCAATCAGGTTGGCATATTCGTTGGATTTGAAATCGGATAAGCGCACGATCACCGCGTTGGGCCCGAATGGGGCAGCAATCGTTGCAATGCCTTCGACCAGACGCTCGACGTAATAGTTGACTGGATTGTCATAGCCGGCAATTCGGCGATCGATCTCGGCCTTGAGTTCGGGTGACTGACGGTCGTATTCCAGCAGTGCGCGCGGATGAATGCCGATCATGCGGTTGATGATGAATTCGAGTCTGGCCAGGCCGATGCCGTGATTCGGGATCTGGGCAAAATCGAACGCGCGATCCGGATTGGCCACGTTCATCATCACTTTCAGCGGCGCTTCGGGCATCTCTTCGAGCTTGTCCTCGCTGACGCTGAACTTCAGTTCGCCGGCGTAGATCAGGCCGGTATCGCCCTCAGCGCAGGACACGGTGACCGCGGCGCCGTGCGGCACTCGGTCGGTGGCGTCGCCGCAGCCGACCACGGCCGGAATACCCAGCTCACGGGCAATGATAGCCGCATGGCAGGTGCGACCGCCGCGATTGGTCACGATGGCCGAGGCGCGCTTCATGATGGGTTCCCAGTCCGGGTCGGTCATATCGGTCACCAATACATCGCCCGCTTCGACCTCGTGCATCTGTGCGAGATCCTTGATCACGCGGGCCTTGCCCTGGCCGATACGCTGCCCAATCGAGCGACCCTCGGTCAACACATCGCCGGTTTCTTCGAGCCTGAATCGTTCCATGACCTGACCGGTCCGGCTTTTGACCGTTTCCGGCCGGGCTTGCAGTATGAAGATTTCGCCGGTCACGCCGTCCTTGCCCCATTCAACGTCCATCGGGCGCTGATAGTGTCGTTCGATTGCCAGCGCCATATGGCCGAGCTTTTCGGCATCCTCATCGGTAATGGAGAATACGGACTTGAGCTCATCCGGCGTATTTTCAGTTTCGACACCGCCGTTTTCCGCGTACACCATGCGCGTGGCCTTGCTGCCCAGATTTCGACGCAGAATAGAACGATGATCCGACTCGATGCTGTCTTTGAACAGGTAGAACTCATCCGGATTGACGGCACCCTGTACCACGCTTTCGCCCAGCCCATAGCTTGATGTGATGAACACAACGCCGCGATAACCGGACTCGGTATCCAGCGTAAACAGGACGCCTGCTGCACCACGATCGGAGCGCACCATCAGCTGAATGCCGGCCGACAGTGCCACTTCTTCATGGGCGAAGCCATGATGCACGCGGTAGGCGATGGCCCGGTCGTTGTACAAGCTGGCGAACACGAGGTGAATTTTGTTCAACAGGTCTTCAAGGCCACGTACGTTCAAGAAGGATTCCTGCTGGCCGGCAAACGACGCATCCGGCAGGTCTTCCGCAGTCGCGGATGAGCGCACGGCAACAGCCACATCTTCACCATAACGCGATTGCATTTCAGACCAGGCCTCGATCACTGCCTGGTTGAGTTGATCAGGGAGCGGGGTATCAATGATCCATTGGCGAATGTCACCGCCGGCCTGGGTCAGTGCGCGCACATCGTCGACGTCCAGTGTTTTCAGTCGTTCGGCAATCTTCGCGTCCAGTCCGGTTTCAGCCAGGAAATCGCGGTAGGCCTGAGCTGTTGTAGCAAAGCCACCGGGTACGCTGACACCCATGGTGGACAGGTTGGAAATCATTTCGCCAAGCGAAGCATTCTTGCCGCCAACGCGCTCAAGATCAGCCATTCCTAGCTGGTCGAGCCAGAGGATATACTCAGACACGGTATTGGGTCCTTGCAAAAATTCGGGAATCCTGCATCATAGCGTAGCCTCGCTCCGAAGCAAAGGGAATTCATGGCAAGAACCGTATTGTTTATATCTGACGGCACCGCGATTACGGCGGAAACCTTTGGTCATAGCCTGTTGACACAATTTCAGGCGACTGAATTTCGTCAAATCCGGCTGCCGTTTGTCGACACCCGGGAAAAAGCGCGTGATGCGGTGGAGTTGATCAACCGGGCGTCCGAGGCCGACGGTGTGCCGGCGCTGGTATTCAATACCATCGTCAACAAGGACGTCGGGGCTTTGCTGAACGACAGTCAGGGCCATGTGTTCGACCTGTTCGGTACCTTTCTGCCGCCGCTGGAGGATATTCTGGGCGCGGTCAGCTCCTCGTCGGTCGGGCAGGCGCACGGTATCCGCAACACACATGATTATGAAGACCGCATGGAGGCCACGAACTATGCGCTGACCCATGATGACGGCATCAGCAGCCGCATGGATGAGGCCGACGTAATCCTGATTGGTGTGTCCAGATCGGGCAAAACCCCGACATGTTTGTATATGGCCTTGCATTTTGGAATAAAAGCTGCAAACTATCCCCTGACAGAAGAAGATCTGGAAAAACCCAGGCTGCCTGAATTTTTACGCAAGCATAAAGACAAGCTCTTTGGTCTGACCATCGAAGCGGAGCGTTTGGCCGAGATTCGGGAAACGCGCCGTCCCAATAGTCGATACGCTTCGATCAAGCAGTGCCGCTATGAAGTCAACGCGGCTGAAGCGTTGTTGCGCTCCGAAGGGGTGCCTTCGCTCAGTTCCACCAACGCATCGGTCGAGGAACTGGGCAGCCGAATTTTGCTGGAATTGGGTTTGCAGCGAGATCTTTTCTGAACATTAATTTTTTCGATTTGTCAAGAATCGGAATTTCCGCAATCCTGTGATATTCTTGCCGACCAATGCTAACTCGACTACGAAATCCAAATACTTTGTCCCGCGTCATAGCGCGGCGTCTGCCCAACCTTCACTCCGGCGTTTTTCATGCACTGAACGTGCTGATGCCCGAGGATCTGGCGCGCAGCGATCTGCTGGTTTCCCAGGTTCCGAACGCAGCCGATCTGTATCTGCGAGTGCTGGAACGGCATAACTACACGACCTTTCTGCAGCTGACCTATCTGCTCGGCGATCGCCGTGAGCAGCAGCCCAATGCACATATCCGGGTCTACCACGATGCGCGCATGGCCGAGGCCACGTCGTTCTCGCCCGAACAGGGCATCGAACGCCTGGCCGGCCCCGATTTGCCCGTTCGCGGACTGGTCGAGCGTAATTGGCGCATGAACCGTGCGCTGCTCAAATGGCTGGAGTTCTTATTGGCTGAAGGCCACAGTGCTCAGACCATGCGCCCGACCGAGGACATGAGCGAACTGCCCGAAGCAGAGCCGATTCCGCCTGAAATGCTCGAGCAGATGCGGGCTGAATAGCGGCGTTGGTCAGGTATTGATTGAATGATCGGGGCCTGATGATTCAGGCCCCTGGTTGATCTGCCACTGATCGCGCTCGACTAATTTCAGTTGCCCGGACGGGTCCATACTCAGTAACTGCATATCGACGCGCCATGCGGTGCATTCCGATTCTGCCTGCAACTTCTTTACCTCAAACAGTCGTGCCGACGCGGGGTGGTCTGAATGAGTCGATGACGCCGAAGCGGTGCAAAAGACCGGTAGCGTTTGACCATCCTTCCGCTTCAGTTCATGGCGCAGATTGCAGTGCATGTGGCCATGCAGCACCAGTTCAGCACCGGCATCCTGCAGCACCCGACTCAGACGGTGATCATCACGCAGTGCTTTCCTGCGCGGCGTCAGGTCTTCAATCGGTGGATGGTGCAGCATGACGATGCGGAATTGGTGCTCGAGCTCTTGCAGCATGGACTCGGTCGCCTGCATTGCTGCCTTGCCAATCTGGCCGGATGCCAATAATGGAGCGGTTGGTAACGCCGAATTCAGCCCCAGAATCGATACCGGGCCGATCGTCAGCCGGGCCGGCCAGATCGGATCACTTCCGTTGGCGTGGAAATATCGGGACCAGGACTGCTGAACCGGCGTGATCGAGTCTTCAGCGAAGATGTCGTGGTTGCCGGGCACCACCATGACTGGTGCAACCTGGTTCAGTTCGTCGAGCCATTCGCGCGCCTGATCGATTTCCTGTGGCAGCCCGATCTGGCAGCAATCGCCGGTGACCAGGAACAGATCGGGCTGGTGTCCAGCCAACTGTTCGACCAAACGATCAAGCTGTTCTCGGCGATGATGAAAGCGGCGCTTGCGTATCCAGCTCAGCCAGCTCAGCCAGCGCTTGCCAGAGCCTGGACCGGGTCGGTAGTCGCCCAGGTCGGTCAGGTGTGGATCCGTGATGTGTACCAGTCGCATGCCCTGATTTTACTCTGACTGTGTCGGTTTGCTCACAGTCGAATTCACGGAAATGCGATAATTGCTGTTTTGATCTTCAGCGAATTCGATGAGCTACCTTGATTACGATCGCCTGGCGCAGATCGACGGCGAACAATTTCGTAATACCCGACCCTACCCATGGCTGAATCCGGCGGGTGCGCTGACCGACGACGGCTTTTCTGAACTGGTCGAGCATTTGCCGGATGTCTCTCAGTGCAAGCCGGTGTTTGGCCGCAGCCGCAAGCATGGTCAGCAGAGTCATGACCGTTTTGCGCTGGAGTGGCAAGACGATCTGGATGTCCATTCGAGCTGGAAAGCATTTGTCGACGAGCTGCGCGGCCCGCGCTATAACGAGTTTCTGACCCGAATGATCGGACACGACAACTACAGCCTGAAATTTCATTTTCACTACACGCCGAACGGCTGCTCGGTATCACCGCACTGCGACGCGGTCTGGAAGCTCGGCTCGCATATTTTCTACCTGAACACTGAACAGGACTGGAAGCCGGAGTGGGGCGGTGAGACACAGGTGTTGAACGACAATGGGCGCTTTTCCAGCAAATCAGCGCCTGCATTCGAGGATTTCGACGAGGCATTGAGTTCCGAATCGCTCGGCAACCGCAGCCTGTTATTCGTTCGTTCCGGCAATTCGTGGCACGGCGTCAAGCCGATCAATTGCCCCGAGGGCCAGCTCCGAAAAGTGTTTATTGTCGTCATCAACCAGGACACGCCCTGGTACCGACTGCGCAGCAAGCTGAAAATTTAGGGTTTATAGGAAAGCACAAAACCCAGGAACCGCTGATTGCGGTCATACACCAAATCAGGAACCGCAGATTACGCAGATATATGCAGATTTAATCGTTATTGGTTTTGCTTTTCATCTGCGCAATCTGCGGTTCAACAGGCTTTACGGTTTCGGCTTTTGATCCGATATTTTGGGCTCAGGCATATTCCGCAGTGTCGCGAACAGAAACGACGCATCCAGGTTGCCCGGCAATCCGCGAGAAAGCCTCGAGCGCAGCAATCGGGCCAGCACGCGGCGCCTGCCCATGGCCTTGCCCGCTTGCCAACAGTTCAGGGCCCAGACTGCACCGATGGCATGTTTGAAGGCTGCGAGAGGGAAATAGGGCTGTTGACGGTTGGCCTGCAGTAAACGCCACAGCCAGGCTTCAGCCCAGTCCAGATAGTCATCGGCGGGTAGCGTTCGATCGTCCTCGCGAGTCAGCCCGTGATGGCGCTCGAGATCGTCATCGGTCGCATCGATATCGACCTTTGCTAACAGTGAACGGTAAATCGCTTGCTTGCGGTCCTTGCCCAGGCCTTCGGTCTGGCCTGTAAAACGACCGGGGTGCTCACGCCCGCAAACCAGCACCTGGCCCAGGTTGCCCATGCGCTGCTCACCGATCATGCGGCTGTGCAGGTCGTAGTCCTGGCAACGGGGAAATTCTTCTCGATAGCGATACTGCCTCAAAACCCGGGTTCGGGCCATAACGGTGCGATTGACCAGTGGGCAGTGAAACAGCATATGGGCCTTGACGTCATCCGGATCGAGCGGCTGCTTGCGGACTTTCCGAATGGGCTGGCCGTGTTCATCCATGAAGCTGCACCAGCTGCCGATCTGGGCGATATCCGGATTGGCGTCGAGAAAGCGCACCTGCGTGTGCAGTCGATTCGGAAAGGCATGGTCGTCGCTGTCCAGCAAAGCAATGTATTCGCCGCGCGCCTTGTCCAGGCCATGATTGCGTGTGGCCGGAATGCCCAGGTTTTCTGGATTGCGCTCGATGCGCAGACGGGGGTCCTGATAGCGTTCCAGTACTTCGATGGTTCCGTCGCTTGAACCATCGTCGACAATCAGCAGCTCGAAGTCGCTAAACGTTTGGGCCAGTATGCTGTTGACCGCCACGCAGATGTAATCCTCGCGGTTGTACACAGGTATGAACACGGTCACTTTGGGGCTAGCGGTCATGCGGGCAGGCCAGAGTCGGGTCTGATCGAATAGGGGTGGCACATGCTACCATCCCCGCCCAGCAACACTGGACGTCGATACGTCCATTACCGGGCAACGCGTGACGCGCATCCTGAGTGCGTAGAGATCAGATGGTCCGTTACCGCAAGTGCCGGTCTGTGACAACGGCACGGAGTTCAGGTCCAAGATAATGCTGAAGTGGTCTTGTGCGACCGGCACCCAGCGGCCCTATGGCGAGTCGGGCAAACCCACCCAGAATGCGTATTGTGGATCGTTCAACGGCAAACTACGGCATGAATACTTGCACCAGCCCCCGTCCAAATCGCTGGAAGAAGCACGGAAGACCGCAAAAAATGGCGCATCGACTACAACCACGGACAACCCCACCCACAGCAATCCTGGCCAACGAACACCAGTTGCGTATCTGCCGTGGGCTATATCCACCGAAGACCCGTACTTGAGGTGCTCTGACTGACGGAGGTAAGGTCACTGGACATGATGAAAATGGATACTTAAATTCTTAACAGGCGTCACTTATGGTTCTGCCATTTTTTCGTACATTGGGCCGCCTTGGCCAGATAGGCTCCATTGCAGCCGCCCGCAACCTATCGTTAAAGCTTGGAATTTCGTGCATCAAGTGTTTCTGTTTAACAAGTCCGGCCTTACGTAGCAGGCATTCGAGAACCGCCTGAAGCCTGTCATGCATGTTCATCGGACAAGGCCAGCCATGGTCGAAAGTGGAACAGCAAAGATTGTCGTAAAAGAGCATCAGTGCAAGCATAGAATATCAAGTCTGCTGTTCATCTCGACTGGTTGCGCTGGTCGGCCACAATGACGACCTTGGCCTGATGACTCTAGCGCTCAACAATACGAAGATCCGGGATCGGAGCTCATGACCCACCAAGGTGAATCCAGTTCGTTGGCTGTCGAGGGGAAGCAACGCGCCGTGCTAGTGCTGGGTGCAGGACGCAGCGGGACCAGTCTGACGACGAGGGCCGTGCAGGCTGTCGGCGTAGAGCTTGGCGATGACTTCAAGCGTCCTTCGCGCAAGAACCCGAGTGGCTTCTTCGAGGATGCGGCGCTGCTGAGGCTGAGTAAGCAACTGCGCCGTGCGATGGGTTTGCGCCCCGACAGCCTTCGCCTGCTTGACGAGGCGGCCTGGGACGACGCAAGGCTTGCGCCTTTTTACGATGACTTCGCCCGGACCATTGATGCACGCTTTGGGGAAGCGCCGATATGGGGCTTTAAGTATGCCCGCACGCTTCGTTTATTACCATTTTGGGTCCGGCTCTTCAAACGGTTATCGATCGAGCCGAGCTATGTGTTGCCAATTCGTAATCCGCTCAGCGTTGCGCGCTCGAGGGCGAAGCTTGATGGCCATCGCGGCCAGCAGGCCAATAGCGATCTGGAATGGCTGGTAAATGTGGTGCCTTACCTGCGGCTTGTGCGCGGCCGACAATGCATCGTCATTGATTACGACCGTCTGGTCAGCCAGCCCAAAGACGAGCTCATTCGCATGGCGAACGGGCTGGGCCTGACCCCAAATGAATCGAACTTACAATCGATCGATCGCTTTGCCAACCAATTCATCAGGAATGATCTTCGCCACACCCGCTTCACGATAGAAGAGCTGCAATCGAGCAACGAGGTCAATCATCTCGTGCGACGCGCTTATGGTCTGCTGGACTCGCTGGCCTCTGCCGAGCCAGGGCCTGCACCCGAGGAGTTTTGGGATGAATGGGCGAAGGTAGAGCAGGAGGTCGCAAAGCTCGGACCGATTCTTGAGCGCCTGGACGCCCTGGAAGGAGAACGACGATTGGCGCAGTGGAATCCGTTCAGCCCAGTGGCGGCACTTTGGGCCACCACCAAGCGACTGATCAGGTTGCTCCCGGTTCGCAGCCGGTAATTTCCAGAGTGATTGAGGAATAGATATCGTCTTGCAAGTCAAGCAAAATTCGCATCAAACCGCAGGCCATTGTGCAATACACCATAGATTGGATGGATCACTAAAAGGTTGGACCGTACGAAATGTGAATCAGCTCAAATGGCGAAGCACATGCTACCATCCCGTTCCTCTTAAACTACCGTCGAAATTGAAATACGAATGAGCGGACCACCTCCCAGTTCAGGGCCAGTGAAATGAAGCGAATGCTAGGCTCCTGGTTTCACCGTCATGCAAACTCACCACTACGGCGCTGCTATTTCTGGTTATTGCGCCGGTTGTTTGGTGTGTTTGGCAAAAGACAGGGAGTTCTTTTCGTTGACATCAATGGTTACCGCTACAAGCGCGTTGTTTTCAAGGACACTCTTCAGGCTTCAAGTGTTCAAACGAATCTGATGACATTTTCCGACGCGGGTCTTTTTCCCAAATTGATTGATCGATATGAGAACGAGCTGCTGCTTGAATTTGTAGAAGGTGAATCGTTTGATCCGGAACAAGCCTCGCACCGAGCGGGATTCGTTGGTCTCATGCAAGCGCTATACACACGGGATCGTGATCAAGCAACCGTTGATTCAGACCAATGGCTGCTTCAGCTCAATACTGACTTGGACTTTCTGGTTCGTTGCGGGGTGCTGGAGAGCGATAGACATCATGCCTTAATGCAAGCAGTTCTACCGCTGGTGCCGGATACGTTAGTCCTGGGTTGGGATTATATGGATCCGGTCAGTAAAAACTTTGTTTTCCATGATGATCGATTGATGGCAATCGATGTGGAAAGTATCGCTTCACGCGAGCCGATAGGCACTGGCTTGGTTGCCGCCTCTCTCCACTGGCTGTCCGACGATGGATTGGGCAAGCTCGTATCTGAATTTGATCAGGCGCCGGCTGACCTATTGCGGCAATTGCCGTTTTTGACAATTGCCTATCCCGTGGGCTGGTGCAAACGCAAGATTTTGCAGGGCAAGCATAATTTCTTGCCAAAAGCTGGCTTGGAGACGCGAGTTGAGCTCGCTCAACAACTTGCCGACTATGCTTCGAACCATTGAGTGATTCTCTTCTGGAGTTGCTTGATCTCGCAATTCAGGAATAGGAGCCTCTCCGCATAACGTTGGTCTGATTTGCCCCATGGCTGATCCTGGATTAGACCATGCTGATGCGCTTGGCAGTGCAATAGATTCAGATCGCGTGCGGGAATCCAATAACCGGCCTGAATCAGGCGCTTTTTCAGCGTCCGGCCGGGCAGGTTCAGGTCACTCCAGCTTCGCAGCAGCCGACTGCGCAAGCGGGGCTTGAGCGGCAGCAATGACACCGGCTTACCGCTGTAGACTGCTTCGGCCAGCATCGATGCACTGTCGGCCGTGACCGCCAGTCGATCGGCGTGCTTCAACACAGCGGGGTAGGGCGCTGGCGCTTCATCGGGCCGCCAGCGGTGCACCAGATGGGGGTCGGAAAGCTTGCGTTCCAGTTGATCCAGCGCCAGTGCCGGTGTCCGCGGGCTGCCGACGATCAAAAGCGAACCGTCGGTTTGCTGCTGAATTCGATTCAGCGCAGTCAGCACATCATCAATCGCGGCCTGATCAAAGCGATACGAACCGGAATCACCCCCAAGCAGCACGCCAACCCAGGGACGAGGCAAGTGATGCCAGGCCTCGAGTGGTGCGATGGCTTCGGCTTGCGACGTATCGGGTAGATTCAGCGGCAGTGATACCGGAAAGACCGGTGGCCCGGAAGGCAGCTGATACTGCGGTGTCGTGACGACCAGGTCAAACCAATGCAGCGGTGCCCAGGGTCGCCCGATGCACACAATACGACTGTAGCCACCGGATGCCGTTCGAATGCGCAGCGCATCGACCACGCTGCGACCGCCGGCAATCAGCACCAGTTCCGGCCAGGGCGGTGTGAAGACGGCCCGCTTGTTTTCGGGTATGCGCGAAACGGTTCCGGGCAGGATGCGGTCCCGGAGCACGTGCGTCACCGGGTCGATGTGACCCAGCCACCGATGGTGTTCGGCAATCAGGCCGGCCAGTGAAGCCAGCTGATGATTGTCGCCTGCACCGGGCGCCTTCAGAATCCAGGCGGTGCGACCATTGGCAATGGCTCTTTCAGGTTGGAATTCCGGCATGCGCAGATCATTGCTGAATCAGAGCGAATTATAATTGACACCTGCATCAGGCTAGATTAAAATTACCGGCTTGATTTCGGGGCCATAGCTCAGCTGGGAGAGCGCTACAATGGCATTGTAGAGGTCGGCGGTTCGATCCCGCCTGGCTCCACCAGAAACACCGGGCTTCCACACCCGTTTGACATAATTCCTAGGCGTAACAAGTTTGCTTTACGTCCCATTCGTCTAGAGGCCTAGGACACCGCCCTTTCACGGCGGCGACAGGGGTTCGAATCCCCTATGGGACGCCA
>CAKZPB010000020.1 GCA_937138395.1 uncultured Pseudomonadota bacterium | reverse complement strand
TCATTCAGGCAATCTGCGCCGCGTGTTGTTCGCACGATGACTTGATCGTCGCGTTCGATCAAACCCAAGGCTTCAGCTTTGGCCAGCGGCGTTTCCAAGGCATCAACATCCAGCCCGGTCGATGCCGAAAACGCCTGGATCGGGATCGGCTCTGCCAATCGGGTTCGATTCAACATGAATTCCAACGGCAAGTCTTCAACAGCGATAGGGTTGGCTTCTGCAATAAACTGCTTGTCAGCCGCGGCATTCAGCCAGGCTTTCGGTGTTTTCTTGCGCCGCGTGCGAAGGATCTTTCCCTCTGCCGGTAGCGTGATTTTGCCGCAAGCGCCCGCGCCGATCCCGATGTAGTCGCCGAAGCGCCAGTAGTTCAGATTGTGCCTGCACACCTGGCCGGGCCTGGCCCAGGCCGAAATTTCATAGGCTTGATAGCCGGCTGTTGTCATGCGTTCGGCAGATTGATCCTGCATTTCTGCGACCCGATCCTCGTCGGGCAATGCCGGTGGTCGGGCCGCGAATACCGTATTCGGCTCGATCGTCAGCTGATAGTGCGACAAGTGCGGTGGATCAAAACGCAGCGCCTGATCAAGATCAGACAGCACTTGCTCAACGTTTTGTTCGGGCAACGCCCACATCAGATCAAGATTGAAATTGTCAAAGCCTGCGCGCTGCACGGCGTCTATTGCGAGCCGCGCCTGAGTGCCGTCGTGCACACGGCCAAGTTGCTGCAGATGCTGATCGTTGAATGTTTGCACGCCCAGGCTGATGCGGTTGATGCCGGCTGACCGGTACGCCTCGAACCGGTCATGCTCAACCGTCCCCGGGTTGGCTTCGAGCGTGATCTCGGCATTCGGCGCCAGGCTCACTCGAGCCGAAACACCATTCAGGATGTGTTCGATCGAATTGGCCGAAAACAGGCTAGGCGTGCCGCCGCCAAAAAATACGCTGTGCACGCTGCGGCCCCATATTCGCGGAAGCTCGAGTTCAAGATCAGCCATCAGGGCTTCCACATAGGCCTGCTCGGGCAATACTTCAGGGGTAGTGTGGGCGTTGAAGTCGCAGTAGGGACACCGTGCCACACACCATGGCAGGTGGATGTACAGCGACAGTGGCGGCAATGTCAGCACGGAATTAACGACCGCGCAACAGTTCCATCAACTGTCTCAATGCGCGACCTCGATGGCTGACGCGATTCTTGATGCCGGGATCGAGTTCAGCGGCCGACGCGTTCAGCTCCGGATCAAAAAACACCGGGTCGTAGCCAAAGCCGCCCTGGCCGACTCGCTGTTCCAGAATCCGACCTGGCCATCGACCGGTGGCAATAACAGGCGCAGGATCATCGGCGCTGCGCAAATACACCAGGCAACAGAAAAAGCAGGCGCTGCGTTCGGTGTGTTGGGTGTTGTTCAGTTCATTGAGCAGGCGATCGATATTGTCATCAGCCGTCGCCTGATTGCCGGCAAAACGTGCCGAATAAATGCCGGGCCGACCGTCCAGTGCGTCCACGACCAGGCCGGAATCGTCACCCAGGGCCGGAAGCTTCGAAGCCTTGCAGGCAACCCTCGCCTTCACCAGTGCATTCTCGATGAACGTTTGTCCGGTTTCAGGCGGTTGCTGTATCGCGAAGTCAGATTGTTGATGCACCTTGAACCCCAGCGGCGCGAACAGTTGTTCAAACTCCTTCAGCTTGCCGGCATTATCGCTGGCAATCACGATGGCGTTCGAATGTTGCATGTCGCTAGTCTTGTCCAAGCGCTTGACGCTGGGCCTGCATCAATTCAGCAATCCCTTTCTCGGCCAGATTCAGCATCTGATCCAGCTCGCTGCGATGAAAGGCGTGACCTTCGGCCGTACCCTGAACTTCGATCATGCCGCCACCATCGTTCATGACGACATTTAAATCGGTATCAGCTGTGGAATCTTCCGCATAGTCCAGATCCAGCACCGCATCGTTACCGAGCATGCCGACCGATACCGCTGCAATTTGACCATGCAGCACACGCTTCTTTACTCTGTTGCGCTGTTCCAGCGTTTGCACCGCATCCACCAGCGCAACATAAGCACCGGTGATCGAGGCCGTACGGGTGCCACCATCGGCCTGCAGCACATCACAATCCAGCGTGATGGTGCGCTCGCCCAATGCCTCTAGATCGACGACCGCGCGCAGGCTCCGGCCGATCAAGCGCTGAATCTCGAGGGTTCGGCCACCCTGTTTGCCGCGCGTTGCTTCGCGCATGTTGCGGCTGCCCGTTGAACGCGGCAACATGCCGTACTCCGCCGTAACCCAGCCCTGGCCCTTACCGCGCAACCAGGGCGGCACGCGTTCCTCGACACTGGCCGTACACAACACGCGCGTGCCACCGCAGCTGATCAAAACAGAGCCCTCGGCGTGGCAAGTAAAATGACGCAGTATTTCAATGCTGCGCAGTTCGTCAGGCTGTCGTCCAGAGGGTCGGTTCATGGCTATCCTTTTTTTCGTGTCGAATGGTATGCAGTCAATTCCGGGCGGTGAGACTACCACGCCCGTCACGGTATGCCTTGACGAACGTCGAGTTCATGGACCGATCACCGCCACGCCATCCATTTCAACATCCACGCCTTTCGGCAAGGCTGAAACCTGCACCGCCGCACGCGCCGGATACGGCGGCTCGAAGTATTGCGCCATGATGTCGTTGACCTGGGAAAAGCGATCCAGGTCGGTCAGAAACACGTTCAGCTTGACGATGTGGTTCAGATCGCCACCCGCAGCTCGACAAACCGCCTGGAGATTGTCGAAAACGCGACAAACGCGCGTCTCGAAGTGTCCGTCGACCAGCTCGCCAGATTCAGGATCGAGGGGGATTTGACCTGATAGATACAGTGTATCCGCGCATTGGATCGCCTGCGAATACGGCCCGATGGCCGACGGCGCATCGCTGCTTTGGATGGGGGTCTTTGTCATCGAGCTTTTCCTATGGATTTCTTTCGATTCCAATCATTGCCAACGTCTATTTGGCGATTTCACGCTGGACTTTGAACACCTTGCCGTTCCGACGAAGCCGTTTCAGCACCCGCGCAAGCTGATTGCGGTTTTTCAAGCTGATCTGGAAATGCAACTCGGCAGTATCGGAGGTGCTCTCGCGCTGTTCAACGCGCTCAATATTGGCGCCTGCCTTGCTGATGCTGTCCGAAATCGAGGCCAGCACGCCAGGACCATTGACGGTGATCAGCGTCAGCATGACGCTGTAGTGACCGCGCGGAACTGATTCCCAAGCCACGTCCAGACAGCGCTCCTGGTGTTCACGGCAGAGCCCTTTGACGTTTGGACAGCGTGCACGATGCACGATCAATCCGCGGCCAGGCGACAGATAGCCCTGGATACGATCGCCAGGAATGGGGAGACAGCAACGCGCGTAATGGATGGCGTTACCTTCGTCGCTGCCGACCGTAAACACATCGGTCTTGAAGGTATCGGCGCTTCGCCGCTGCGTGATTGGCAGCAGTTTCTGTGCCACGTTAGCCGCCAGCTGCTCGCCACGTGAAATGCGGATCAACAGATCTTCGAGTCGCTCAAAGCCGGCTTTCTTGACAAAACGATCCAGTCGTCGGCTGGAAATATCCTCCATCGAGCGATCACGCCTTGCCAGGGCCTGGTCGAGTAGTCGATGGCCGATAGCCACCGATTCGGCCTGCTCCAGGTTCTTCAGGTGCGAGCGAATCGCCGTGCGCGCCTTGGCCGTCACAACGTGCTGCAGCCACTCGGGCTGCGGTCGGGCCTGATCCTCAGTTTGAATTTCTACCTTCTGGCCGTTATCCAGTATCGTCGACAGCGGCGACAGCTTGTCATCGATGCGAGCATGCACAGCATGATTACCGACATCGGTGTGGATGGCATAGGCAAAATCCAGTGCAGTGGCCTTGGCCTTCAAATCAATAATCTTGCCGCGCGGTGTAAATACGAATACTTCATCGGGAAACAATTCGGCCTTGGCCGTCGAGATGAAATCCATCGAGTCATCGGCACGCGACTGCGATTCCACGAGCTTCAACAACCAGGTGCGGGCACGCGTGGCGGTGTTGCCGTCGGTCGGGGCCGATTTATACAGCCAGTGCGAGGCCGCGCCTTTTTCAGCCACGGCGTCCATCTCTTCTGTCCGAATCTGCACTTCGATCGGCACGCCGGACTCATGCGCCAGCACGGTGTGCAGCGATTGATAGCCATTCGGCTTGGGCAGAGCAATGTAGTCCTTGAAGCTGCCGGGCCGGGGTTTGAACAGGCTGTGCGCCACACCCAGCGCCTGATAACAGTGCGATTCAGCGTGCGTAATGATGCGGAAGGCGTAAAGATCATTGATTTCATCAAAGCTCAGCGACTTATCGCGCATCTTGGAATACAGGCTGTAGATGCTTTTTGCGCGCCCTTCGACCCGGGAAGGAATGCCGGATTCATTCAGGCGTTTCTTGATCGCTTCGCTGACTTCATCAATAATCTGCTTGCGATTGTGGGTAACCGACTCCACGCGCTGTTTGATCTGGCTCGACCGCCATGGATGCAGGTTGGCAAAGCCAAGATCCTCGAGCTCGAGGCGCATCGTATTCATGCCCAGGCGATCGGCAATCGGCGCATAAATTTCAAGGGTCTCGCGCGAGATACGCCGCCTGGATTCGGCAGACATAGCGCCGATCGTTCGCATGTTGTGCAATCGATCGGCCAACTTGATGAAAATGACCCGCAGGTCACGACTCATCGCCAGCAACAGTTTGCGAAAGCTCTCCGCATCGGCTTCGCGCCGGGTGCGAAACTTCATCTTGTCCAGCTTGGTCACGCCATCGACCAGCTTGGCGACCTCATCGCCGAAATCCTGCTTCAGGTCATCCAGCGTCAGTACGGTGTCTTCGACCGTGTCATGCAGCAATGCGGCGGTGATGGTCGACGTATCCATGCGCATGCGCGCCAGGATATGCGCGACTGCAACCGGATGCAGGATATAGGGTTCGCCAGACTTGCGCGTCTGGCCACGATGGGCTTGCGAGCCGACCTCGAAAGCGCGCAGAATGGTTGCGACGTGATCTGGCTCGAGATAAGTATTGAGCAGCGTCCGCAGTTCACGAACCGGTGCCGGAAGGGTCACTGCGCCAAGCTTTAGTCTTCGTCCGGCGGAGGCGGCGGCAGTTCTGCCTGCATGGCGGCCAGGCGCGCGTCCAGCTCAGCCTGGTAGGTGCGGATATTGTCCTGGTCGATTTCGCCTTCAGCAATTTCGCGCAAGGCAATCACGGTGGGCTTATCGGTTTCCTCATCAACCAGCGGATCAGCACCATTGGCAATCTGGCGGGCACGCTGGGAGGCCATGACAATCAGGTTGAATCGGTTGGGCTCGATATCTATACAGTCTTCTACAGTAACGCGGGCCATGGTGGCTCCTGTCAAAATTTATCGGTAACTGTACATTGTAGCGTGAATTCAGGGTTTAGCCAATAGCTCGGCAAGCAGATGACGATGAATCCTGTGCTGTCGCTCAGCGCGCAGGGGCCAGGCACAGACAATGCTGGCAAGCTCTGCGGCCGCCTGATCGAAATCATCATTAATCACGACCCAGTCAAACGACGCGCAGGCGGCAATTTCACTTTGTGCTTCGCCCAGTCTGCGCTCGATCACATCCGGCTGATCAGTACCGCGGTCAACCAGTCGTTTTTTCAAAATTGCCATCGAAGGCGGCAGAATAAAAATCTGGCAGGCATCCGGATAGGACTGCCTGATCTGAGCGGCACCCTGAACATCAATTTCGAGCAGCACGTCCCGGCCCTGTTGCCATAGTTGTTCGACGTGCGCGCGGTCGGTGCCGTAATAATGGCCAAACACTTCTGCATACTCCAGAAAACGGCCCTGCTGGATCCGCGCCTGAAATGAGCTCGTATCAATAAAATGGTAGTGTTGACCATCACGCTCGCCTTGGCGTGCCGGTCTGGTCGTAGCCGATACCGAAAAGGCCAGGTTCGGGCAACGCTCCAGCAAGCGCCGGATCTGACTGCTTTTTCCAGCACCTGACGGTGCAGCAATGACGAATAGTTCGCCGGCAGATGCTGGCTTATTCGACATTCTGTATCTGCTCACGCATCTGTTCAATCAATACTTTCAGCTCGACCGATACGCCCGTAGTTTCCGCTGCAACCGATTTCGACCCCAGCGTGTTGGCTTCGCGGTTGAGTTCCTGCATCAGAAAATCCAGGCGTCGCCCGACCGGCTCTTCAAGCGTCAGCACGCGCCGGATTTCAGCAACATGGGCTTCGAGCCGATCCAGTTCTTCATCGACATCAAGCTTGGTCAACTGCAGCACGATTTCCTGTTCCAGGCGGCCCGGCTCCAATTCAGTATCCAGTTGCGCCAGTCGCTCATCAAAACGCTGCCGCAACGCCTGCCGAACTTCAGGCAGATGTGTTCGCACCGCTGTAACCTGCTGTTCAATGCCCAACAAACGCTCGCTCAGCATCTGTTCGATTGCCTCCCCTTCCTGGGCACGCGCATCGACCAGGTCATCAATCGCCTGTTCAAGCAATTCCATCGCCTGCCGGCGCTCTTCGTCAAGCTCCGGCCGTTGTTCTATCAGCATGCCAGGCCAGTTCATCAGGCTAACCAGGTCGACTGCAGCAGGTTGATCGGTCAATCCTGCAAGCTGCTGATGGCTGTCAAGCAATGACTGTGCCAGCGGTCTGTTCAACCGTGGCGCTGCCGACTCGGCGGCTGGATCAACCTGAAATCGCAAATTAGCCTCAACCTTGCCACGGCTCAAGCGCGTCTTGAAGCGCGCACGGATATCGGCTTCCAGCAGCCGAAAATCATCCGGCAAACGCAGATGCAAATCCAGATAGCGCTGATTGACGCTGCGAATTTCCCAGGTCAACATGCCAACCGGACTGGTGGTATTCCGGCTGGCATAGGCAGTCATGCTTCGTATCACGAACGGTCTCGCTTTCCTAAATAGCGCCCCATGGTACCCGATTCGATCTGCCGGTTATCCAACACCTAAATCCAATACTATTAGGACTACCGTTCTGGGCACTGGATCATTTTGTCGCAATCAATAGCAACGCTGGAATCGTTACCGGGCGTAGGCCCGGGCATCGCCGCGAAATTGAAAAGCATGGCCATCCACAGCGTGGCAGACCTGCTATTCCACCTGCCGCTTCGCTACGAGGACCGGACTCGAATCACGCCGATGCACCTGCTTCAACCCGGACTCGATGCGCAGGTCGAAGGCCGAGTGCTCGACCAGCAAATCCGGCCCGGACGACGTCGCAGTTTGATGGTTGTACTGACAGACGATACGGCCCAACTGGTGCTGCGCTTTTTCAACTTCTATCCGAATCAGCTCAAACTGTATGCGGTCGGGAATCGGCTACGCTGTTACGGCGAAGTTCGATTCGGTGCCGGCGGGCTTGAAATGGTGCACCCGCAGAGCCAGCTATTACAGCCTGGTCAAGCGCCACCGCTGCCTGACCACTTGTCGGCCGTATATCCGACGACGGCGGGCCTGGGAGCGCAACGACTGGCTGGATTGATCAACGAGTCGTTGACTCGTTTGATCAGCGGCGATCTGGTTCTGGAGGATCCATTATCCGACTGCGGCCTGCCCGGCGCGCTCAAGACTGCATTGCTGAGTATTCACCGGCCCGACTCGCTGGCTTGTCTGGAAGATCTGATCGACGGTCATGATCCAAACATTCAGCGGCTGGCTCTGGAGGAATTGTGTGCACACCATCTGGCACTGGCTCGACTGAACCAGGCGCGGTCAAAACAATTTGCTGACCAACTGATCGATACGAATGGTCTGGCTGCTTCATTGATTGGACAACTGCCGTTTGCGCTGACCTCGGCGCAACAGCGCGTGATCGATGAGATCGCAAACAACCTGAATTCCAATCGCCCGATGAGGCGGCTGCTGCAGGGTGACGTAGGCTCCGGCAAGACTGTGGTCGCAGCGAGTGCGGCCGCGCAGGCCATCGGGGCTGGCGCTCAGGTCGCAATCATAGCGCCAACCGAAATCCTGGCCGAACAGCATCGAACGTCGTTTACGCAATGGTTCGAACCGCTTGGCATTACGCCGGTCTGGCTGGCTGGCAAGGTCAAGGGCAAGGCCAGAGCCGAGGCTCTGGAAGCGATTGCTGGCGGCGCTCCGCTGGTGATCGGCACTCATGCCTTGTTTCAAAGTGGGGTCGAGTTCAAGCAGCTGCGACTGGTCATTGTCGATGAGCAGCATCGTTTCGGCGTCCATCAGCGATTGGCGTTGGCCGAGAAAGGCAGCGATACGGATCGCGGCCAACGCCGTCAACGCATCCCCCATCAATTGGTCATGACCGCAACCCCGATTCCCAGAACGCTGGCCATGACCGCCTACGCCGGGCTGGAAATTTCTGTCATTGATGAACTCCCACCAGGCCGCAAGCCTGTCACCACCGCACTGATACCACAACAGCGCCGAACCGAGTTGATCGAACGCATTCGCCTGGCCCTGTCCGAGGGACGACAGGCCTATTGGGTCTGTCCATTGATTGAACAATCGGATGTGCTTGAGGCCGAGGCGGCTGAAACCACCGCCCAAGAGCTCAAGAAAGCCTTGCCTGAATATTCGATCGGGCTGATACACGGCCGCATGAAGCCTGATCAGAAACAGGCAATCATGAGTGATTTCAAGTCGGGTCACATACAGCTATTGGTTGCGACGACCGTGATCGAGGTCGGCGTCGACGTGCCCAATGCCAGCTTGATGCTGATTGAAAACGCCGAACGACTGGGGCTGTCCCAGCTGCATCAATTGCGTGGGCGCGTTGGTCGTGGCAGCGATCAATCCGCCTGCGTCTTGATGTATAAATCACCGCTGGGTGAACGGGCCCGCGCAAGGCTCGAAACCATGCGTGAAACAACCGACGGGTTCCGAATCGCCGAGAAAGACCTGGCGTTACGCGGTCCGGGCGAAGTGCTTGGTACGCGCCAGACCGGCATGCTGCGTTTCCGGATCGCCCGCTTGGAGCGCGATGCCGCACTGGTCGAGCAGGTGCCTGCAGTTGTCGAACAGCTCAACGCTGAACAAACCGAGATTCTGATTCATCGATGGGTGGGTGAGGCCGAGCAGTTTGGCGATGTCTGAGTGCTGTCATTCAGTCTTTTGCCGGGTGGACCTGCACCACATCGCGCGGGGCATTGGCCAGCACCCTGGGTTCGTCTGCCAGTCGGGCCCAGCTGACGAGCGCAAAGCGTAAACCGGAAGTCACCGGTCGTGCTTCATGCTGATAACGCATATCGGATGGGAAATACACCAGCATGCCTGCTCGGGGCTGAATCGTAAAATCAAAATGTTCGAACAATAACGACCCGCCCTCGTACTCATTATTCAGATAAATCAGCAGGCTGATATCGCGATCCAGCGTTTTTTTCCAGCGTCCATCGCGCGTATCAAAGCTGTCGCTATCGGCATGACTGTCGTATAGACCACCCGCGGTGTATTTCAGTAATTGGGGTAACTCGAACCAGTCAAACGGACGTTCAAGGTCAGGCTCGATCACGTCAGTCAGCGCGCGCTGAATCCACCCATTCAGGCGCTCCTGAATGGCCTTGACATCAACCCGCTCGGTCTTGCGGCGCTCATCACGAATTCGAACCACGTTCTCCTGCGTGGATCGCTGCATGTCCACCACTTCAAGCCATTCGGCAGGGCTGGACCTGGCAAACTCACATACCTCAGCGCAAGCTTCTGCGGCAATGAATTCCTCGACTACGCCAATGCCGCTGGGTGGCTTCCGGCCCTGGACCATGCCCGATTGGCCGCAACAGTTCTTGAAGCGAAGTCCGCTGCCGCAGAAACACCGACTGCTCCGCCCCGGCGGGAATGGTTCACGAACGATGGGTGGCACTATATCAATTGAAGGCATCGTGATTCCTTGTGTTTTGCCGACTACGTCTGAGTGTCGAGGTAGGTATAGGCCGACAGCCCCTGCTTCAGCAGATCGGTCAATTCGTCGCGCTGTGCCTGATTCAGACTGGTGTCATCCAGCTTGTCCAACGCACCCTGCAACAGCGTCGACGCGTCGAAACCAACCATCTGGAGCAGCTGATCCGCGCGATCACCGGGTCGCAATTGCTGCAACTCAATGCCATCGTCACTGATGACTACGTCCACGCTGTCAGTATCACCAAACAGGTTATGAATATCACCCAGCGTTTCCTGATAAGCCCCGGTCATAAAAATGCCGACTAGATACTGCTCCTCCGGACCTATGCTGTGCAGCGCCAACGTCGGTTCCAGCATACCGTGCTCGACATAGCGATCGATCCGCCCATCGGAGTCACAAGTCAGATCTTCCAGCACAACGCGTCGGTCCGGCGGCTCATGATTGCGCTGCAGCGGCACGATGGGAAAGACCTGATCGATAGCCCAGATATCAGGCAGCGACTGGAAAATCGACAGGTTCATGAAGTACTTGTCGGATAGCTTGGACTGAATTTGCTCGTACAATTCACGCTGACGACGATGGGCCGGATCCAGCATGGGTTTCAGCTGCGACAAAATCTTATAGTACAGCGGCTCGAGCTGAGCTCGCGCAGTCAGCGACAAATCGCCGTACATAAACAGGTTTCGACCCTCATTGAGCCAGTGCTCGGCTTCCAGATAGGTCTCTTCGGGCTCGCGTGCCTGCAAGTCACTCAACAATGCCTGCAAGTGATCAATCACGGGTTCTCCCTGCTCGGCCGCATTGCTCAGCCCGTCGGTTGGACATTGCTCGGTGGCCGTGATGTTCGTCACCAGTACGGCATGGTGCGCAGTCAGCGCTCGCCCGGATTCCGATATCAGATGCGGCATCGGCACCTGATGTTGCGCGCACAATTCGTTCAAGCCGGACACGATCGCCTGCGCGTACTGCGCCAGGCTGTAGTTCATCGAGCAATACGTTCTGGATCGACCGCCTTCGTAGTCAACGCCCAACCCGCCGCCAATATCCAGATGAGTCAGCGGCACGCCGTGGCCCACCAGCTCGACGTAGTAGCGACCGGCTTCACGCACACCCTGCTGGATATCGCGCAAGTTGGAAATTTGTGATCCCATATGAAAATGCAATAACCGGAACCAGTCCAGACAATTCTCAATCCGCATGGCTTCAATCAGGTCGAGCAACTGATGCGCCGTCAGACCGAATTTAGCTCGCTCACCACCGGTGTTTTGCCAGTTGCCCTTGCCCAGCGACGACAGGCGCATGCGGACGCCTACTATTGGCGTAATGCGCATCTCCCGTGCGATGCGCACGATCAGCGGCCATTCCGACGGTTTTTCAATCACCAACATGACCTGGAGCCCCAGCCGAACGCCGCTCAATGCAAGCCGGATGTATTGATGATCCTTGTAGCCGTTGCAAATCAACAGCCGCCCTGTCGGACTTAGAGCCAGCGCCGCGATCAACTCCGGCTTGCTGCCAACCTCCAGCCCCATGCCCTCGACCTGCGCGAGGGTATTGATGACGGTCGACTGCTGGTTGACCTTGATTGGGTAGACCGGCGTATAACCTGAATCCTGATCAATCTGGCCGATTGCGTCGGTAAAAGCCTGTTGCAGGTCGGCGGCCCGCTGGCGCAGAATTCCAGGAAAGCGCAGTAATATGGGCAAGCGCAAGCCGGCTGATCGGGCTTGTCCGATCACATCGGCTATTGGCAGCAGCTTGGCGTCTCCGCCAGACCGTCTGACGCCAAGCCGGCCGGCAGCATCCAGATCAAAAAAACCACTGGACCACTCCGGAATGACATATCGTTGCCGTGCTTTGTCAATGGTTGATTCAGACATCAGTCCATCAAAATTGGCTTGTTTAACATCGAAGCATTGTAGTGCCGCCAAGCACCGCTGCCAGTAGAATATTGCGCTGACAACCTCCGGATCAACCACCATGCTTCATCAGTTCAGCGCCCAGGACGCCCAGTGGTTTACTGAAATTCATACCCCGACCGGTAGCGCAATCAGCTTTCAGGTCGAATCACAACTGGCACGGGTTGAAACGGAATTTCAGACCATTGAAGTCTTTCAGACGACGGACTGGGGACGGCTGATGACGATCGACGGCTTCATCATGCTGACCAGCAGAGACAATTTTATTTATCACGAGATGTTGACGCACCCGGCGCTGTTCAGTCACGGACAAGTACGCAACGTCTTGATCATTGGCGGCGGCGACTGCGGCACGCTGCAACAGGTCTTGAAACATCCTTCGGTTGAGTCTGCGGTTCAGTGCGACATTGATGAGCAAGTGAC
>CAKZPB010000019.1 GCA_937138395.1 uncultured Pseudomonadota bacterium | reverse complement strand
TGTATCGGAATGGTTTCGATATCGCAAACGATGTCGTGTTCTGCGCAGAACTCCAGCATTTCCTGAGTTTCCGGCAGGCCGCCAATCAATGAGCCGACCAGCTTGCGTCGCTTGAACACGAGACCGCCGGAATGCAGCGCCGGTTCAACCGGCTCGATCAGGCCGACCAGAATATAGGTGCCGTCATAGCTGAGCGTTTGCAGATACGGGTTCAAGTCGTGCTGGACGGGTGCTGTGTCGAGGATGAAATCCAGCGATTCCGCGGCCGCATCCATGGCTTCGGTATCGGTCGATACGATCACATGATCCACGCCATGTCGCCGCGCTTCATCGACCTTGCCGGCTGAGCGCGTAAACAGCGTGACTTCGGCGCCGAAGGCCTTGGCAAACTTGATGCCCATATGGCCCAGACCGCCCATGCCGACTACGCCGATCTTGTGGCCTTTGCTGAGGCCAAAGTACTTTAGCGGTGAGTAGGTCGTAATGCCTGCGCACAGCAACGGTGCGGCAGCGGCCGGGTCCAGTGCGTCCGGTATCGAAAGGACAAATCGGTCGCTGACCACGATGCGTTCGGAATAGCCGCCATAGGTCGGCGTGCCGTCGTGCAGATCGACGCCGTTATAGGTCCCGACCCAGCCCTTCTCGCAGTACTGTTCCAGTCCTTCGCCGCAGGCCGAGCAGCTGCGGCAAGAATCGACCAGGCAGCCTACACCGACACGTTGACCAATGTTGAATTCAGAAACGTCAGTGCCAACATCGATGACCGTGCCGATGATTTCGTGGCCGGGCACCAGCGGATACTGCGTCATGCCCCAGTCGTTATGTGCCATATGCAGATCGCTATGACAAATACCGCAATACTCGATATCGATCACGACATCATCCGGTCGAGCTGATCGCCGCACAATTGAAGTGGGTTCGATGCTGGACTCAGACGATTGGGCGGCGTAGGCTTTGGTCATGAAGGACTCTCCGGATCATTGGCTGTTGGGTACATAAACCGGTATTATGCAGTGCTGCCGCCATTGAAGTCCAAGCAAGGCTGGCACGGCCCTATTCCAGCGAATTCAAGTGAATCCATGCTTCAAGCGTTCCGCATCTGTGTTCTGATCCTGTCCTGTTGCGCGGCAGGCCCCGTCATGGCGGACGATCAGTTAACTCCGGCCGACATCCAGGTCATGCGCATTGCCTACCCGGACCTGAAGACTCTGAAGACTTTGCGCCGCATGGATGGGTTTCGTGGACTGGACTGGCGCGAGGGGTATGCAGTATTCGAACTCTACCCACCTCAGGTTGATCAATACCGTCAGGCTGGCTGGAAATTACAGCCTGATGTTCAGCGCCAGGCCGCACTTGCGCAGTGGCTTGCAATGGACTACGAGCGCGCATTACGCGGCAACCCGGGGACGATTCCGGGATATAGCTGCTATCGAACCGTGACACAGACGATTGATGACTTGGAAGCCCTGGCCGCTGCCCATCCCGATTTGGCCGAGATCCAGGTGATTGGCGAGACCTGGCAACAACAGCAAGGCAGCGCGGATGGCGACGATATCGTGGTGATGATCCTCCGAAATCAAGCCTCGCCTCACCCGCAGGCGCCGCTGGTCGTGATGGCCGCACAGCACGCGCGCGAGCTGGCGACGGCTGAAATCGCTACACGCTTTGCCGAAACCCTGCTGCAGCAACAGGCCGTTGACCCTGATATTCGCTGGTTGCTGGATCATCGTGCAATACACATCATTGCCCAGTTGAATCCCGACGGACGTCGCCAGGTAGAATCCGGCGCGGCGTTCTGGCGCAAGAACAATAACGAAACCGCGTGTCCGGGCGGGAACCTGTCGACCTCCTGGCCGGGCATCGACCTGAACCGGAACAGCAGCTTTTTGTGGGGCAATCAGAGCTCCTCAGGCAACCCCTGCTCTCAGGTTTATCGCGGTACCGTCGCATCATCGGAACCCGAAACCCAATCCATTCAAAGCTACCTGGCATCGGTATTCGCGGCACAGCGTCCGGCCACGGATCTGACGTCGCCGGCACCGGACGATACCGAAGGCCTGTTTATTTCGATCCATTCGTTTGGCGAGCTGGTGCTACTGCCGTGGGAAGGATTGGGCGGCACCAACAACAACAATGCGCCGAATCACGATCAGCTGACTGTTCTTGGCCGCAAGTTTGGCTTTTTTACCGACTATGCGGTCGGGCGATGGCAGTTGCTGGGTCCGGCCGGTGGAACGACAACCGACTTCGCCTATGGTGAATTCGGCGTTGCGGCCTATACGTTCGAGGTCGGCACCACGTTTCAGCAGTCCTGCTCAAGCTTTGAACAAACAATCTGGCCGGTCAACCGGGATGCACTGATCTACGCAGCCCGCGCTGCGCGACGTCCGTACCAAACGCCGTTCGGGCCCGATATCGTCGAACTGAATGTGGCGCTTGATGGGGATCAACTGTCCATTTCCGGGCAGGCCGCTGATCACCGCTATTTCCGCGGCAGTGTCACAGAGCCGCCGGCCAGTGATCCGGTCGCCAATATAGTTCAGGTCGAAATCAGCCTCGGAGTGCCGCCCTATCTTGCGGATCAGACCTGGACTATTCCTGTCCAGCAGCCTGCACCGCAGGTCGAGTTTTCCGGTAGTTTGCCTCCCGGCATCCCGCTTCAACCTACCCAGCAGGTGTTTGTGGTCGCTGTAGACGCCGATGGAGCGATAGGTGTACCGGCAGCAGACGCAATCGATAGCGCGTTCTTTCAGGATGGGTTTGAGGCGCCTTGATGGAATCAACGATTGAACTGCAGTTTCTCGGCGCCACCGGGACGGTGACTGGCTCGAAGTTCTTGTTGACGACAGGGCAACACCGTGTGCTGATTGATTGCGGTCTGTTCCAGGGCTACAAGCAACTGCGGAAACGCAACTGGCAAGCGTTGCCCATCGATCCGAACACCATCGACGGCGTCATCCTGACCCATGCACACCTGGACCACAGTGGCTATCTTCCGTTGCTGGCCCGGAACGGATTTTCCGGACCGATCTGGAGTTCGGCAGCGTCCCGCGATTTGTGTCGTTATCTGTTGCCGGATAGCGGGTTTATTCAGGAAAAGGATGCCGAATTCGCCAATCGTCACCACTTTTCCAAGCACGCCAAAGCAAAACCGCTTTACACCCGAGCCGATGCCGAGCGTTGTCTCGAACAGTTCACCCCCATTCCGTTTGATCAAGACCTGTCGTTGCTGGACGGATTGGAATGCCGCTTGGCCCGGGCTGGGCATATTCTTGGTGCGGCAATTGTTCAGCTCAGGATTGGAACGCTGCGCATTGTATTCAGCGGTGACCTGGGCCATAGCGGCAGTGCCACGATGGTGCCGCCAGCACCGGTACCGCAAGCGGACTATGTCATTGTGGAGTCCACCTATGGCGATCGGGATCGTATGGAGGCCGAACCTGAGCCTGTGCTTGAACAAATCGTCAATCGTACTATCGCACGTGACGGGACGGTCATCATCCCGGCGTTTGCGGTTGGCCGGACGCAGTCGGTGTTGTTTCACCTGCACCGGCTGATGCAGGCTGAGCGAATTGCTCGAGTGCCGGTCTATCTAGACAGTCCGTTGGCCATCAGCGCGACTCAGGTGTTTGAAGATCATCCCGACGATCATCGGCTCAGCCCACACGAAGCGCAGCAGGCCTGTCAATTGCCTGAATATGTGCGCGATGTCGAGCGCTCCAAGTGGCTGTGTCAGGACCCAACGCCCAAAATTATCATTGCCGGATCGGGCATGGCAACCGGCGGTCGCGTGTTGCATCATCTGAAAAGCTATGTAGGCAACGCAAACAACACCGTTTTATTTACTGGCTATCAGGCCGGTGGCACGCGCGGAGCGGCGATGTTGAAAGGTGCTGAATCGATCAAGATCCATGGCCAACGCTGGCCCGTGCGAGCAGAGGTTCATCAGCTGGACATGTTGTCGGCGCATGCCGACCGTGGCGAATTGCTTCAATGGTTGGCGAGCGCAGCCCAGCCACCAAAACAGGTCTTCATTGTTCACGGCGAGCCCGATGCGTCTGAACAGCTACGCGTGGATATTCAGGATGAATTGGGCTGGAATGCAATGGTGCCCGAGTATCAACAGCGGGTTACTCTGAGCTGAAACTTAATGAATGCGCTATCAGCAGGCTGGCTTGAACGGAGCGATCAAATTATGATGACTCAGGACCGGGTCACTGCATATCAGGAGGTTTCATGATGACAAGCCGGACATGGAGGAACAGCGTTCTTGTGTTCATCCTGCTTCTGCCGTTGGTCGCTTGGGCCTGCTTCACGTCGCAACGGGCGGCCGAGCTCGGCAAGCTGCACCCGGATATCGATTTTGAAAGCCTGGCCCACCATATGCATGGTCAGGAACTGGTTGAATATAAATTTCCTGGTCCAATGGGCTGTGTCAACGGCATGTCTGATATTTTCCCCTGCGATGGCGTTGAGTTGGCCGGGTGGCTTGAACTACCCGAGTTGGATGGCGGTTCAGGTGCCGATAGCTGGGGCTGGAAGGACGAAGGCACGGGCCGATATTTCGCCTTGATGGGCCGATCCAACGGCGTGGCGTTTGTCGAGGTGACCGATCCTGATCAACCCGTATACCTCGGCAACCTGCCGCGGCCGCCGGGTGTTTCGGCCAGCGTCTGGACCGATATCAAGACCTACCGCAATCATGCCTTCGTTGTTGGGGATCAAATTATCGGTCAGGGTATCCAGGTCTTCGACCTGACGCGTCTGCGCAACGTTCAGAATCCGCCGGTTACGTTCACGATGGACGCGCAGTACACCAACTTCAATTCAGCGCACAACATTTCCATCAACGAAGAAACCGGTTTTGCTTATGCGACGGGCGGCGAAACCTGTGCCGGCGGATTGCACATGGTGGATATCCGCCAGCCGACCAAGCCTGTATTTGCCGGTTGTTTCAGTGATGACGGCTACACCCATGATGTTCAGTGCGTGATCTACCGAGGGCCGGACAGCCGCTACCAGGGCCGGGAGATCTGCTTTGCCAGCAACGAAGATTCGGTGACGGTCGTGGATGTCAGCAACAAGTCCGATCCGGTCATGCTGGGCCGCCATACTTATAACCAGACTGGCTATACCCATCAAGGCTGGCTGACCGAAGACCAGCGCTACTTCGTCACCGATGATGAACTGGACGAAAACTCGCTTGGCTTTACCGGAACGCGCACGCTGGTTTTTGATCTTCTGACGCTGGATGACGCGCCTGAACCGGAAGACTATATTGCCGAAGGCCAGGCGATTGACCACAATCAATACGTGATCGGCAACTATACGTTCCAGGCCAACTACAAGCGCGGACTGCGTATTCTGCGCCTGGACGATCTTGATCAGGCAGATCTGACTGAAGTGGCCTACTTTGATACTTTTCCTGCTGCTGATGGGCTTGGCTTCAGCGGTGCCTGGAATGTGTATCCATTTTTCGATAACGGGACGTTACTGGTGTCCGATATCAACCGGGGCTTGTTCGTGCTTCGCGTGACCGAACCGGAACTGGTGCAGCTGCTGGTTCAGGATTTGTTCCGCGATGGTTTTGAACAGGCTGCGAAGTAACCCATCGGATGGCTTCAGAAACCGATTCCCGCAGGACCCGCGATGAATTCTATCGAGCGCCCGATGCCGAGGTCGGGCCGTTCGAGTTTTCCGAAGCGGTCGTGCGCGTATTTCCGGACATGATTGAACGCTCGGTACCGGGCTATGGTCTGCTGCTGGAGCACACGCCATTGCTGGTTCGCAATGCCGTTCAGCCCGACAGTTACGTGTATGACCTCGGCTGTTCGCTGGGTGCAGCCACGCTGGCGGCGCGCCGGGCCATTCCGCTGGATGATGTCCGCATCATCGCGGTCGATTGCTCCAGCAGCATGGTGCAGCGCTGCCGGTCGATCGTCGCGGCGGATAATTCACGCGTGCCGGTCGACGTGATCGAGGCCGATATTTCATCGCAGGAGATCCAGCAGGCCTCGGTAGTGATGCTGTACTTCACGCTGCAGTTTGTCGCAAAAGAACAACGTGACGCGCTGATTCAGCGTATCTACGATGGACTGCTGCCGGACGGCATTCTGATCCTGGCGGAAAAGCTGCAGTTCGAGCCTGAACATCAGCAGTGGTTGGATCACCATCACCACGATTTCAAGCGCGCCCAGGGCTACTCCGACCTTGAAATTGCGCGCAAACGCCAGGCGCTCGAAAACGTGCTGGTGCCCGAATCCATCACCGAGCATCGGAACCGACTCCAAAACGCAGGCTTCCGTCAAGTTGTTCCCTGGTTTCAGAGCTTCAATTTTGCGGCGCTGACTGCGATCAAATAATGCTGGATTGGACGCGTGAACTCGAGGGGCGGCTTGCCCCCGAGACGGTCGATCACCTGCTGCCATTGATTGAAGCGGCAACCGCACCGGGCCGACATGGTGACTGGCCGCGCTGGCAGGCGGCCCTTGAACAACTGCCCGACGTCAATTCGAGCTGGTCCATTGAAAACGGCGTGTTGGTCGCCGGCGACTGCCTGGCGAGTCCGAATGATTTGAATACGCTATTGTCTGAATTCATCCCCTGGCGCAAAGGCCCGCTGAACCTGGCGGGTGTTCCAATCGATACCGAGTGGCGCTCTGACTGGAAGTGGAATCGGCTGGTATCCAGCATGGACCTGACGGATTTGCGAATCCTCGATATTGGCGCCGGCAACGGTTACTTTGGCTACCAGATGCTGGCTGGCGGAGCGCAGCAGGTCATCGCCTGCGATCCGACGCTGCTGTTTTTTGCACAGTACCTGGCCATCCGGCACTTTTCCGGCCCGGTCAACAACCTGCTGCTGCCGATTCGTTTCGAACAGATCCCGCCGCGGGCTGATTTTGATTGCGTGTTTTCGATGGGCGTGCTGTACCACCGGCGTGATCCGATGGCCCACCTGCGTGCAATCATGGATCATCTCCGAGTGGATGGGCGCCTGTTGCTGGAGACGCTGACGATTCCGGGCGATGATGACGGTGAGCTTGATCCGCCGGATCGCTATGCCAATATGCGCAATGTGCATCGTTTGCCGACGGTGACGCGACTGGTCCGCTGGCTGAAAGCGGCCGGTTACGTTCAGGTCCAACCGCTTGACCAGACGCCGACCACAGTCGACGAGCAGCGAAGTACGCGCTGGATGCCGTTTCATTCGCTGACTGAGGCGCTGACGGAAGAACAAGCGTTGACCATCGAAGGCCATCCACCACCCGTCCGAACGACGATGCTGGCCAGGAAGCCCAAGTGACTGTACTGAGTCGTCATCAGCGACCACAACTTATGGCACAGGACATTTCAGGTCCTGGTCGTCAAAAATAACCACCAACGATTCCTATATATGAGTAACCATTATGAAAACGCCACATCGCTTTGTTTGCCTCTTGCTGTTGACTGCTGTATCCACATCCATCATGGCTGACGACGACCCCTACCTGTGGCTGGAATCGGTCGAGGGTGAAAATGCGCTGGCTTGGGCTCGAGGCCAGAACCAGCAATCCCTCGAGTATCTGGAAGCACATCCAGCGTTCGACTCGATTCACGAGCGCGCGCTCGAGATTCTGACGTCGGATGATCGCATCGCCTACCCGTCGCTAATGGGTGGGGCAATCTACAATTTCTGGCGTGATGCGGACCATGTGCGCGGCATCTGGCGCACGACGTCGCTGGAAGGCTATCGAAACGAATCGCCGGGCTGGGATACCATCCTGGATATCGATGCGCTGGCCGATCAGGAAGAGGAAAACTGGGTTTGGGCCGGCTCGGGCTGTCGCTATCCGGACTATGACCGCTGCCTGATTGGTCTGTCGATTGGCGGTGCCGACGCGGCGGTGCGGCGTGAGTTTGATCTGGAAACCCGCCAGTTTGTCGAAGACGGCTTCGTCTTGCCTGAATCCAAGAGCAGCCTCGGTTGGCGCGATCGCGACAGCGTGTTCTACGGCCCGGCATTCAGCCCGGAGCAGGTAACCGATTCCGGTTATCCGCGCACGGTGCGCATCTGGCAACGCGGCACGCCGAAAGAAGAATCGGTGCTGGTCTACGAGGGTGAACAAACGGATGTGGCGAGTTGGGCGACCCGCTTCTGGGACGGTGATGACTACTACGACATGATCATCCGCGTGCCCGATTTCTTCTCGCGCCACTACTACCGCTATGTTGACGGTGAAGTGCGTCGGATTGATATACCTTCAGACGCCAATCTGGTCGGCATGCTGAACGGTCAACTGCTGGTCGATCTGAAATCCGACTGGACGGTCGGTGATCAAACCTTCAGCCAGGGCGCGCTGGTGGCCGGTCCATTCGAGAGCTTTGAAGCCGGCGAGCCTGAATTGACGGTCGTCTATCAGCCGGGCGCGCGCTCATCGATCACGGCTGTCAGCACCACGGATTCAACGGTGCTGGTCAATATCCTGGATAACGTGGTCAGCCGCCTGGTCCGCTTCACCCATGAGGATGGCGAGTGGCAGCAGCAGGCGCTGGATGTACCCGAACTTGGCACGATCAGCGTTGTGACCGCTGATGATCGTTCCGATCGATACTTCTATAACTACACCGGTTTCCTGACGCCGAGCACGCTGTACGAAGCCGACGCCATGGCCGATACGCATCAACAGGTACGTGCGGAACCGGCGTGGTTCAACAAGGACGGCATGCAGGTCGCGCAATACGAGGCGGCCTCGGCCGATGGCGAAAAAATCCCGTATTTTGTCGTTACGCCGGATGGCTTTGTAGCCAACGGCACGTTCCCGACCCTGCTCTCGGCGTATGGCGGTTTCGAGGTTTCTCGCCGACCCTTTTATTCAGGCATCACCGGCAGTGCCTGGCTGGAGCGCGGTGGGGTCTATGTGCTGGCCAATATTCGTGGTGGCGGTGAGTTCGGCCCGCGCTGGCACCAGGCCGCGCTGAAAGAAAATCGCCAGCGCGCGTTTGATGACTTGATTGCCGTGTCGGAAGACTTGATCGAGCGTGGTATTACCTCGTCTGAACACCTTGGTATCCAGGGCGGCAGTAACGGCGGCCTGCTGGTCGGTGCAGTCATGGTCCAGCGACCGGATCTCTATAACGCCGTCGTTTGTCAGGTGCCGCTGCTCGACATGAAGCGATATCACCTGCTGCTCGCCGGTGCCAGTTGGATGGCCGAGTACGGCGACCCGGATGATCCCGCGCAGTGGGAATACATCAGCGCCTATTCGCCGTATCAGAATGTGTCGGCCGACGCTGATTATCCGAAGGCCTTCTTTACGACTTCGACGCGGGACGATCGTGTTCACCCCGGCCACGCGCGCAAGATGGTGGCCAGGATGGTCGACCAGGGGCACGACGTGCTGTACTACGAGAATATCGAGGGCGGCCACGGCGGGGCAGCCAATCAGAAGCAGCAGGCGTATATCAGTGCGCTGATGTTTGCCTATCTGCACGGGCAGTTGGCTTCGAACAGCCAATAAGCTTGAGCCTCCATACGAGCCAAATGGCCAGCAACTGCTGGCCATTTTTTGTTTGGCTTATGAAAATCTAAACCATTTCGCCGCACGGCTGCGCCGGCTAATGAACGGATCTTACAATAGGTTTAAAAGTCAAAGGCAGTTTCGCCGCTCGCTGCGTGAGCTGATGCGACTGACCGCTTGTCATCACAATCGTGTCTTGCCAAAAAAGTAAGCAAAAAACTCGCTTCATAACAGCCACCGGGAGTGCTTTCTATTCGATCGGGGCAATAATTCGGCCCGTGCCTTTGTTTAAGCCTTTCGGAGACTGTCTTGCTATTGCTTAATCTTAAGGGCTTACAAGCCCGACTCATGGGTTGGTTTGGAACCAGAAGCACTTGTGGACCGAACATTTAGGTTCTTGCAGGGTAGAGGATAGGTTTTGGGTTTGGTTTTGACTGTGACTTTGACCTTGGTGAGCGTGTGAGCCGCCGAAGCGCGGAGAGGCGGGCGGAAGGAGGCGAAAAGGTGTCTGAGCGCAAGCGAGTTCTTTTCGCCCCGCCCGTATCGAGCACTGCAGGGCACCCAGCGCAGCGCGCTGGGCGGTGAAGTCGCGGAAAGAGTTTTGCCTACTTTTGATCACAAAAGTAGGACGCAACAGCCCGCGCAGCGGGCGGCGGAATGTTTTTGACTTTGAAGCAAATCAAACAAACTATTTCATCAGCCGGCGAAGCCGAGCGGCGAAACGCCTTAGATTTTGATTTTGACTGTTCAAGCAACTGGAACTGTGGTTAGTCGGCGAAACCACCTTTTTACTTAAAGAAAAATACAAGTCGCGGAAAAATTTTCTTAAGTATCAAGTCAAATTTCAACGGTAACCATGGATAACAATCGCCGTTAGATCAGCCACCGACCGACTGCAATGTATTTGCAGCCGCCATTAGAAGTGTGATATACCTCACAGAGCAAGTTGGGGATTTTAAAAAACTAAACAAATCTAACTGTATAACTGAGGGTATATCAATGAAGAAGAAACTACTCACTGCCGCCACATCGGCGGCGCTGTTGCTGTCTGCGTCTATCGCGCTTGCAGACGACCATGAAGAAGAAACCATGAAGCTCACAATGGGCGACATCAAGGTCAAAGTGGGACATGGCGGCGAGTTTCGCAGCGGTCTGGCAGCCTGGAAGGAATGTCAGATGGAAAATGACGGCACTTCGCAATGGAGCACGTTCGAACGCCAAGATGGCGAGTCGGGCCACTACTACGTAAATTTCCGCATGTCCAAATGGGGTGATATGGATGAGGACAATCCAGCGGGCGAAGCTTGTGGGCCGGTTGTCCAGGAACAGATCATGCCGCATATTGAATCAAGTTCCTGGCGCTGGGCCGAAAGCATGCCGGAGATCAGCAAGGATGAAGGCACGGGCAATATATTCCTGGTCTATTACTTCCGCGTCAGTGATGGGATGGCATTCAATGATGCAGTGAAACAGATGTCGGATGCAGTCGCAGCCATCGAAGGCGATCAGGGTGCATACTGGTACGAGTTATATGGCGGCGATGAGCATGCGGCCGACTATATCGCCGCAGTACCGTTCGAGTCCTATTCGGAGTGGGATAGTGATGACCCGGGTGTCTGGGAAATGGTCAACGAGCACTACGGCGAGGAAAAGGCTGGCGAAATTCGCAGCATGTTCCGCGATAGTCTGGATGCAGGTTGGGACTACACCTATGAGCGGATCGATGAGCTCAGTCACATCGCTGAAGATTAATATCAGCCTTCAATAAAGCATCGATGGCCGGCCCTTGCCGGCCATTTTTTTGCCCATGGTCTATTCTTGATGCATTATTAATGTTTTAAAACAATAGCTTAAGCAGTTTTTGCAATGTGTTGCATTCAATTCCGGTTATAGGTTATTATTTCTTCTGGTTGGATTGGATTGCTGATCAAACCAAAACGATAAAAAATGCATCCGATCGTGTCGCCATGAGCACGCAGGATGCTCAAAGAAACATCGTATTCCGGGCAGGCTTCGCGCCTCGCCCGGATTTTTTTCGCCGTGTTTTGGGCTTGCGCCGTCGATTCGCGCTGCTTTGAGATTTGCATGCGGGTCGGTGTACACTTGGCCGCCGTCCTCACCCTTGGGTCTCCATGTCTGCCCAGCCCCGTCATCGACAGTTTCCCGGCCAGTGGCTGCATCGCCTGCATCGGGCGTGGTTGTCACTGTGTCGACGCGTGCTGCACTGGTGGGTGCGCAGTACGGTGTTGCCGGAAGATGTCAGTGACTACACCATTGATGACGACCAACCGGTGTTGTACCTGATGGACAACTATGCCCTGACCTCGCTGCTGATCACCGAGCAGATTTGTCAGCGTCTCGGCTGGCCATTACCCAGCGACTGTTTTGTGCACGATGAGCTGGACCTGCCGCGCAGCTATGGTGCAGCCCGACGTTATCAGGGCCTGCTGATCCGCAGGCTCAAGCGCCGTCGACATTCGCGCATGCTCGAAGCGCTGGTCGATGCTGTCCATGCCGGCCAGTTGAAGGATGCCCGCATTGTGCCGGTCTCGGTCCTGATCGGACGTGCTCCGGAAAATGAAGATTCGATCACCAAGATCCTGTTTTCGGAAAACTGGGATTTCGGTGGACGTTTCCGGCGTTTTCTATCGACCATCATCAACGGACGAGCAACCTTTGTCCAGTTTGGCCAACCGGTCAAACTGACCGAGGTCATCGACCCTGAAACCAGCGCCGAGATTGATTTGCGCAAGATCAGCCGTTTGCTGCGCGTGCATTTCAAGCAGGTGCGCACCGCGGCCATCGGACCGGACCGTTCGCATCGTCGCACGCTGGTCGAAAGTGTCGTTCAGTCCGACAGCGTGCAGCAGGCGATCGAGGCCAAGACCAAGCGCGACCAGGTCGAGCGCCACAAAGCCGAGGCCGAAGCGCGGAAGTACGCCTTTGAAATTGCGGCCGACTACTCCTACTCTTTTGTCCGGATTGCGGAATTGGCGTTGAGCTGGTTCTGGAACCGCATTTATCGCGGGGTGCAGGTATTTCATTTCAGCCAGTTTCGTGAGGCTCAGGAAGGACACGAAATTGTCTATGTGCCCTGCCATAGAAGCCACATCGACTACATGCTGCTGTCGTTCATTCTGTACCGCCGTGGTTTCGTGCCGCCGCATATTGCGGCCGGCATCAACTTGAATCTGCCGATTGTCGGGCGCTTTCTGCGATTTGGTGGTGCCTTCTATTTAAGACGCTCATTTCGAGCGCAGCCGCTGTACTCGGCAGTATTCAATGAATATGTCCGCACCATCCTGGCGCGTGGGGTATCGATTGAATACTTTGTCGAGGGCACGAGGTCAAGGACCGGTCGGTTACTGCCGGCCCGGGGCGGCATGCTGTCGATTACGGTGCGGGCATTCCTGCGTGACCGCAAGCGGCCGTTGATGTTTCAGCCGGTTTACATTGGCTATGAGCGCCTGGCAGAAGGCGATTCCTATATCTCGGAATTGTCCGGCGCGCAGAAAAAACCGGAATCCCTGTCGGATTTCAAGAACGTCATCAATATCCTGCGCAAGAACTACGGCCAGGTCCAGGTCAGTTTCGGTGAGCCGATTCACTTGAATCCGGTGCTCGAGGCCATCTGCCCGGACTGGCAGGAGCAGGTAGCGTCCGACAACGAAAAACCGCTGTGGCTACCACAGGTCGTCGACACGCTGGCCGAACAGATCATCGTCAATATCAATCGCGCAGCCCACGTCAACCCGATCAATTTACTCGCCTCAGCCCTGCTCGCCACCCGCAAACAGGCACTTGATGAGCGGGATCTCGAAACCATGATCGGCGTCTATCAACGACTGATCAAAATGACGGCCTACTCGGATCGCATCAGCATGACCGAGCTGACGCCGGGCCAGGTCATTGAGTACGGCCTCGACCTGGGCATCATTCATCGTCAGGAGCACGCGCTGGGCGACATCATCAGGGTCGATCAGAAAAACGCGGTGCTGTTGACCTACTTCCGCAATAACATCTCGCACCTGTTGGCTATGCCCGCATGGATTGCCTGCTGCTTTCTGAACAACCAGCGCGTGCGTAAAACGCGGATCCGTGGTTTGACCGAGGCGGTCTATCCGTTCCTGAAAAGAGAGTTGTTTCTGCCATGGGCATCCGAGGAAGTACCGATCATTGTTCAACGCTGTACGGATGCATTGATTCGGATGGGACTGCTGGGCATGAGTGGCGACTATCTGCAGCGAACGCCGGGCGGCTCGGACCAGAGTTACTACCTGCGCCTGGTCGGCAATGTCATGCTGCAGACCTTTGAGCGCTATTACATCACGCTTGCGATTCTGGCCAAGAATGGCTCCGGCAAGCTCAGCCGCCAGCAGCTCGAACAATTGTGCAGCCAGAGCGCACAACGGATCTCGCTACTGCACCATTTTGAAGCACCCGAATTTTCGGATCGGACGCTATTCAAACGCTTCATCGACACACTGCAGGAAATTGGCGTGCTGGAGCGCAATGATGCCGGCAACCTGACTTACGATCGCCGACTGCAGAATTTCGCGCGCGATGCGAAGTTGGTGCTGGATAAGGAAATACGTCACACCATTATTCAGGTATCACCCACAGTGCTCGAGTTGCAGTCCGACGATACGAAGACCTGATGGTTCGGGCTCGATCCTTCCAGCCGGCTGCTTGCTGCTAGAATGCGGCCATGAGTTCGGTTCCCTCAAGCAGCATCAACATCAGCGAAAAGCCGAGACTGACGGCTGAAGATTGGGAACAAGCGGCGCTGGATCTGATTGCCGAGAAAGGCGTTTCGGGTCTGGGTATCGAACCGTTGGCCCGACGGCTTGGTATTACCAAGGGCAGCTTCTACTGGCATTTCGATGGTCGCGAAAATCTACTCACGCAAGCGTTAGCCCGCTGGGAACAGCAGGATATCGAGAACCTCGCGCGGTCGTTGGGTGACGGCCTGCCGGCCGAACAGCGCTTGACCGAATTCGTACTCCGAACCAGTCGTCAGAATCGAAGTCATGAAATTCATGCCGCGCTATGCGCTGCCAGCGACCATCCCAACGTGAAGCCGGTTGTCGAGCGCGTAACGCAACGCAGGCTCGACCACATTGCGCGAGCCTTCCGAGAGCTGGGCCTGGATGAAGCGTCTGCTCGACACCGTGCTCGTCTGACCTACACCAGCTACGTTGGGTACATTCAGCTACAGGCGCGGGGCATGACGCCGGAACGCAACAGCACGGAGTTCGATGACTATATCCAGCACGTGATCGGAACCTTGATTGCACCGGATTGACGGCATATTCCACGCTGCATAAGAGCCATCCGATGGATCGACCGAACGCCTCCATTGTTGAAATTCTGACCGAGCTGCGCATCGAGCACCGCGATCTGGACACGGCCATTGCGCGCCTGGTTGAAAGCCATTCGGCCGATCAGATGCAGATCACCCGGCTCAAAAAACGCAAGCTCCGGCTGCGCGACCAGATTACCTACTGGGAGTCACATTTGATACCCGATCTGGACGCTTGAAATCAACAGATTCCGGGCCGTAAAAATCCCGCCATAATCCATTGACGCCAGCCGATTCCGCCCCCATACTGTAGCGTATGGAAGCAATTCGTAGTTTGAATGACCATGAAGTCCGCCGCCGACAAATCTGGACCGATGACGGCGTACGTCTGGATGTCCGTTATGTTGGTCATGAGCGTGCGCAGTGCGTGCTGTTAGCCCACGGATTTGGTCAGACCCAGTTTTCATGGAATGAAACAGCCCGTTATCTGGCCGCAGCTGGCTGGCAGGCGGTCAGTTACGACGCCCGTGGCCATGGAAATTCAGATCGTTCACCGACCGGCAAATACAATTTCGATACCTTCATCGAGGATTTCCGTCGGGTTTGTTCATCATTGCCGCATCCGCCGATTCTGGTCGGCGCATCAATGGGCGGCCTGACCGGTTTGCTGGCCAATTCCGAAAAGCCGATTGCAGAGCTCAGCGCCCTCGTTCTGGTCGATATTGCGCCGCGCTGGGACGATCGGGGTGTCGAGGCGATGCTGGCCTTCATGCGCCAGAATCCGAAGGGCTTTGCCAGCCTGGATGAGGCGCGCGAACAGGTGCGTAACTTTCTGCCGCACCGCCGATCTGCGGCCACGGCTGAAGGCCTGAAACGTAATCTGCGTCAGGCCGAGGACGGACGCTGGTACTGGCATTGGGATCCGGCGATGCTGGCCCTGGCCGAGAAAAGCAAAAATCTGCAAACCCGCTTGAAGTCCGCGGCCCGCAAGCTGAAACTTCCAACCCTGTTGATTTCCGGCGGTCGCAGTGAGCTGATTGCCGAGGAACACGTTGACGAATTCTTGAAGCTGGCCCCGCATGCTAAGCATGAAAATGTGCCCGATGCAGGTCATATGGTGGCCGGCGACGTCAATGATCGATTCCTGCAAACCATTTTGCCGTTTCTGAAGCAGCACACTGCTGATGGAGTAATGAAATGATTCTTCTACTATTTGTTCTCACCTTGTTGGCCGTTGCGCTGGTTTGCAGTTTTCTGAAGGTCTCGCTGCTGACCTGGACTATTGCCACGGCAGTGACCTTATTCACCTTCAGTGTCTTCGGCGAGCCCGGATGGGTGTCGCTGACAATGGGCTGGCTTCTGTTTGCTGTCATAGCCGTGCCGTTGAACTATCTTCCCTGGCGACAGGCGTTTATCTCGGCGCCGGTGTTGAAAACCTTTGCTGGAATGGTGCCGCAGGTATCGGAAACCGAACAAGCTGCACTGGATGCCGGTACGGTCGGTTTCGAAGGGCAGCTGTTTACCGGCCGTCCGGACTGGCGTAGTTTGATCAACCAGCCATTGCCTGAGCTGACTGCCGAAGAGCAGGCCTTCATCGACGGGCCGTGCGAAGAACTGTGCGACATGATCAATGACTGGGAATTCACCCATGAATTGGCCGGTATTCCAGACGAGGTCTGGGATCACCTGAAGAAGCATAAATTTTTCGGCCTGATCATCCCAAAGAAATATGGCGGCCTCGGCTTCTCGGCCATTGCTCACCGGGCCATGCTGGAAAAGGTGGGTGGAATGAGCGGCACCATGGGCTCCGTCGTCGCCGTACCCAACTCGCTCGGCCCGGGTGAGTTGTTGCTGCACTACGGCACCGAGGAGCAGAAAAACCACTACTTGCCGCGTCTGGCCAATGGCGATGACGTACCCTGCTTTGCGCTGACCAGCACGACTGCAGGCTCCGACGCCACCTCCATCACGGACTATGGCGTGGTCTGTAAAGGCGAGTGGGAAGGCGAAGAAGTGCTGGGCATCAAGCTGACCTTCGAAAAGCGCTACATCACGCTGGCGCCGGTCGCCTCGCTGGTCGGGCTGGCTTTCCAGCTGTATGATCCGGACGGCTTGCTTGGCGACAACCAGGACGTCGGCATTTCGGTTGCACTGCTGCCGCGCAGCACGCCTGGCCTGAACATTGGTCGTCAGCATTTCCCGCTCAACAACCCGTTCCCGAACGGCCCGCTGCATGGCAAGGACGTGTTCGTGCCGCTGGACTACCTGCTGGGAGGTGTCGACTATGCCGGCAAGGGCTGGCAGATGCTGGTTGAATCACTGACCGTTGGTCGGGCCATCTCATTGCCGTCGTCGACGACCGGTGGGGCCAAGCTGGCCGCGCTGAGTACGGGCGCCTACGCACGCATTCGCAAGCAGTTTGGTCTGCCGATCGGCCGGTTCGAGGGTATTGAAGAAGCCCTTGCGCGCATTGCCGCCAATACCTATTCGGTCAGCGCATTGTCGCGTCAAACCGCTTCGGCCGTGGATGCCGGCGAAAAACCGGCAGTACCCGGCGCGCTGGCCAAATATCACGCCACCGAACTCAGCCGTGAAATCATCAAGGATGCGATGGATGTTCATGGCGGCAAGGGCGTTATGCTCGGGCCCAAGAACTATCTTGGCCGGGCCTGGCAGGGCACGCCGATCTGGATCACCGTGGAGGGCGCCAACATCATGACGCGCTCGCTGATGATCTTTGGCCAAGGCGTGATTCGCTGTCACCCCTTCGTGCTGAAGGAGCTCGAAGCGCTCAAGATCGAAGACGACCAGCAGCGCCTGCAAACGTTTGACGCATTGCTGTTCAAACACATTGGGCACACCATGTCGTGCGCATCACGCTCGTTCGTGCTCGGCATGAGCCGCTCGCGCTTCGCGGCCGTGCCCGGGGATCGCCAGACCAAAAAGTACTATCGCAAGCTCAGTCGGTATTCGGCGGCGTTCGCACTGATGTCGGATGTTGCAATGCTGACCTACGGCGGCAAGCTGAAGATGAAGGAAAAGATCTCCGGCCGTCTCGGCGATGCCTTGAGTTGGCTGTATATTTCCGGTGCGATGCTGCGTCGCTTCGAATACGAAGGGCGTCCGGCAGCCGATCAGCCAATCATGGCCTGGGCATTTCATGACGCGATCTACCGCATCCAGGAAGCGCTGAAAGGCGTCATTGATAACTATCCGATGGCCTGGGCGCGACCGGTTCTGCGTCGCATCGTGTTCCCGCTCGGCGCCAATGAGCGTCGCCCGAACGACCGCCTTGGCCACAAGGTCGCGCAGCTGATGCTGTCGCCGTCGGAAACGCGGGATCGCCTGACGCGCGGGGCCTACAAATCCGATCGCACCGGATTCACCATCGGTGTGATGGAAGCCCTGCTGCCGGACGTCATTGCAACCGAGCCGCTGGAGCGTCGTCTCGTCAAAGCCTTTCGTGCCGGCAAGGCCGAAGGCTTTACCTATGCCGAGCAGCTGGCCAGCGCGGTCGAAGCCGGCGAGTTCAGCCAGGCCGAAGCCGATCAGATGTTGAGCGTGCGCGAGCGTGTGCTCGACATCGTGGCGGTTGATGATTTCGAAGTAGAAGCGTTGCGCGCCGGTGTCAAGGATGCGCAGGAAGACATGCGCGACGCGGCCTGATCGGGCAAACCGATCGCGCGCATTTGCGCAGTCAAATTAAAGCTATACTTGCAAGCGCTCTGGATCGTCCAGGGCGCTTTTTTATTGCTCAAGGTGTCGGCGTTGATTCAGAATCCGCGCCGATGAAACGGGAAGTTGGGCGTTCCTGATCGCTATTCAATCAGGAATCAAGCCAACGCTGCCCCCGCAACTGTGATCGATGACTGCTTGCTCTTGTACTCAACGGGCGCAAGTGGACAGTCGCAAACGAACGCCACTGGTGAGTGATCACCGGGAAGGGTTTGCGGCTGACGTCAAACCGACTGCATCGAAAGCCAGGAGACCGGCCTTGAAGCGTTTGCCTGCTGCGGAGGGCGGCTGGGGTCAAACAGTGGTGTTGGCTTTCGATTTGCGCTGACCTCTGCTCGTCCCCTTGCCGTTTTCCCAGCCCAACGGCGCGGGAATGCGCCGAGGAGCGAATTATGAAGCAACGTACTATCCGTTCGTTGCGGCCGGCCATCGCTTGCGGTCTGCTGTCAACACTCATTCTTTCTTTCAACCATGCCATGGCACAGTCACCAGCCCAGGCCCAGACCGAAACCGCTGACCTGGACCCGGTCGTGATCACCGCCAACCGAATCGAACAGGCCGCAGACGATGTACCGGCACGCATCAGCGTGATCAATCGCGACCAGATCGAACGCAGTCAGGCACCGGACCTGATTGAACTGCTTCGCCAGGAAGCCGGTATCGATGTTACCCGCGCCGGCGGACCTGGCGCACAGACCAGTCTGTTCCTTCGCGGCACCAATTCGAATCACGTACTGGTATTGATCGACGGCGTGCGCGTGGCCGCCAGTGGCACCGGTGCATTTACCTGGGAAGTGCTCGATCCGGCATTGATCGAGCGCATTGAAATCGTGCGTGGCCCGCGCGCGGCCCGCTGGGGCTCGGATGCGATTGGTGGCGTTATCCAGATTTTTACGCTGCGGCCCGACGGTGCCAACGCCCGCGTGCGTGCCGGCAGCCAGGATGACTTTGCCAGTAGCTTTGCCTGGGGCCGTCAGGCTGGGAACACGCCGTTTGATCTTGCTGTTGCGGGTCGGACTACAGACGGATTCTCAGCGCAGAACCCGGGCGGTTTTGCCTTCAATCCAGACGATGACGGCTTTGAAAATATCAATCTCAGCACCGGCGGAAGTTTCCTCATGGGCCAGGGGCAACTAAATTGGCGTGGTCGACTCGCCGCTGGCGAAATCGAGTTTGACCAGGGCATCAGCGATTTCGAGAATGGTTCATTGCGACTGAACTATCGGCATCGCACCAGCGTCAACTGGCAGTGGGAAGCCTCGGCCGCGGTGCTGCACGATGAGCTCGACACCGTCAATGCGTTCGGTGGCGCTCAGATCGAAACGCAGCGCTTCCAGGTCGACTGGCTGGCCGAGCGGGCGGTCGGTTCAAACGCAAGCTGGCTGATCGGACTCGATGGCTGGATCGAAGATGATGAGAGCCTGGGCCAGTGGTCCGAGGCGCGCTATAACCTCGGACTGTTCACCGGATACGATGGCCAGAATGGCCCGTTCGGCTATGAGCTGAGCCTGCGGTTGGATGACAACGAGTTCTACGGCACCGAGTTGTCCGGCAATCTGGGCTTGAACTGGAAGCTAACCGAGCAGTTCCGGATGTTCGTGACCGCCGGTCGGGGCTTTCGAGCGCCGACGTTCAGCCAACTGTTTTCGCCGGGCTTCCAGTTTACGCCTGATGGTGATTTCTTTTTCGCAGGCAATTCGGATCTGGCACCCGAGCGCTCCTGGTCAGCCGAGCTGGGCCTGGACTGGAAACCGCTGGACAACCATCGTTTTCATGCCAGCGTCTACAGCAATTGGATCGAGGACCTGATCGACTTCTCTGGTATGAATTCGCAGGCCGTTAATATCAACGAGGCGCGTATTCAGGGCATCGAGGTCGGGCATACCTACAGCGGTCGTTATTGGCATAGCCGTTTGAACGCGACCTGGCAGGATCCGGAAGACCGTGAACTGGATCGTGATTTACTCCGTCGAGCGACCAGCAAGTACAACTGGACCATTGGCCGCCGGTTCGATTCTGGCCATACGCTCGATGCCGAACTGGTGCACGTTGGCAACCGACGCGATTTTCGTGGTTTCAGCGTCGATACCCTGCCGTCCTACACGCTGGTCAATGTCAGTGCGGGCTATCAATTCCTGGAGCACTGGCGTGCCGAGCTGCGGATTGATAATCTGGCAAACCGTGAATACGAACCCATCTTCGGCTTCAATGCACCCGACCGAACCGCTTTCGTGGCCCTGGCCTGGCGTGGTTAAGGCCCTGCTGATCGCGTCCAGCCTGCTTTTGGCGGGCTGGACGCTTGTGCCCATCGAGCCCCACCGCGCTGAGTTCTATGCGCTCGGCACGCGAATCGAAGTCCAGATCCGCGATCCTGAGGCCACCGCGGAATCCAAAGCCCAGGTCCAGGCGGCGCTGCGCGCAGTCAATACTGATTTCCAGCACATGCATCACGACTGGCACCCGTGGGAGCCGGGCGCGATGGCCGACCTGAATGCCGGCTTGCAGTCCGGTGAGTGGACCCTCACTACGCCGGATTTGATTGAGCTGACTCAGGCCAGCCAGCGGCTGGAAACCAGCAGTGGCGGCCACTTCAATGCGGCCATCGGTCAACTGGTTTCGCTGTGGGGTTTTCATACCTCGGACTACCCGATCACTGCACCGCCGCCGGAGCCGGATCAGATCAACGCCTGGCTGACACAGGCGCCATCGACTCAGCAAATCAATGTTGATGGTCTGAAGGTTCAAACCGACAACGCATCGATTCAACTGGATTTCAGCGGCCTGGCCAAGGGCCTGGCCGTGCGCAAGGCCTGTGAACGTTTGGCTGAATTCGGCTTTACCGATGCGTTGGTCAACGCCGGCGGTGACGTCATGATCTGCGGCAAAACCGGAACACCCTGGCGGGTCGCCATCGCGGATCCCGATGGCGGCGTACTGACCACGCTCGAACTGGCCGAACCCGTGGCCGTCTTCACCTCCGGCAACTACTACCGTTACGGCGAATGGAACGGCGAGCGCTACGCACATATCCTCGACCCGCGCACCGGCCGGCCCGTCGATGACATCCTGCAGGTCAGCATCCTCCACCCGGACCCGGTCCTGGCCGATGCCGCCGCCACGGCACTGGTGGTGGCCGGCAGCGAACAGTGGCAACAAACGGCTGAGCAAATGGCTGTTCAGCGTGGGATTATTATTGACGCTGAAGGAAACGTTGTGGATTATTCAAATTGATGAATAATCAGCATCAACAACAGCCACCCATCCACGACCATTTGCAGTGCGCTCAATGAATGACATCGAATACAACCTGGTGCTGATGCACGTGCCGAACTACCAGCACGTTGGTGATTTCATGACGGTGCGTAACATGATGATGGGCGTGGCGCCACAGATTCGCACCATCATTGCGTCCTATGTCGATGGAGCAATCCAGCTGCCGGCAAACGCACAGGACATGATCAACAGTTTGCCGACCCTGATCTTCTCACCAGCGCCGCTGGACTTGCCCCCGCAGTTCCGTGGAACCCGCCTGGTGCCCAAGAAAACGACCAAGCTGGAAGAATACGCCCTGTTAGGGGAAAAAGGCCTTCCGTACCCGAAATCCAAGCACATACAGTCGCTTGAAGACCTGGATGAACTCGATCTCGGCGAGCGATTCGTCATCAAACCGAATGTAGGGAAGCAGGGCGAACGGATCATCCTGGTCACGGCGGCAGCCTGCAAGGCTATTGTCAGAGACCAGTTCGGCGACAATAATCTCGACCTGATCGCTCAGCAGGCGATCAACACCGGTTCAAAACCGACGGGGTATCGCGTATTCAGCGTATTGGGCGAGGTCATCTATCTGGTCAAATATCAAAGTCAGGCGGTGGATGTCGAGCAATCCATGGCCGAGCAAAACTTTGCCCCGATCGCGGCCAACCTTAAAGAGGGTCGTCATATGGAATTGGTCAACGACCAGGAGATCCTTTCATTGGGCGAGCAGGTTCATCAGAGTTTTCCATCAATGCCGGTTCTCGGGCAGGATATCGTGCGCGACGTTGATACGGGAAAACTCTATATCCTGGAGCTGAATTCGGGCGGCTGGACCTGGCACCTCTCGTCCAACTACGGCAGCCAGTATCGAAAGAAATTCAAGCTTGATTACTACGGCCAGTTCAACGCCTTGGAAAGGATTACCCAGGCGTTGGCGCGAGTAACGCTTGCGCAGGCC